>NZ_JBFUET010000029.1:0-57327 GCF_056403815.1 Mesorhizobium sp. P2_E9 | reverse complement strand
TGCCAAAGCCCAGCGCACCATCATCCGCCATGTCTGGGCCGATGCGAAGGAGCGCACCGACGCCAACCGGCTCACCGCATGGGGCAAGGCCGTCTACCGTCGCCGTAAGGAAACCGTTGAACGCTCTTTCGCCGACGCCAAGCAACTGCATGGTCACCGCTATGCGCGGTTCCGAAGTCTCATCAGGGTCGCCTGCCAGTGCCTGATCGCCGCCRCCGCCCAGAACATCAAAAAGATCGCCCTTTGCCTATGGCCRAASCCCAAACCGGCCCTCGCATGAGGCCCTACGCCTCCTGTCAAAATCTCCTGACACAAACATTCCAAGACACTTCAATCACATAACAAAAAAAACCCGCCGAAAATCGACGGGGTTTGTCAGCAGTCTGAAAGGGCGGCCTTGAGCCGCCCTTTTTTTGCTTGCCCAGTTGGATGCTACTCGACTTTGAGCTCACTCCGCTCGCCGGCCTTGACCGTAAAAGGTGTTTCCTTGTCGGCCTTGTCGGTGGTGAAATTGGTCACGAGCACGTAGTCGCCCGCCGCCAGCGTGGTCTGCATCTTCTCTCCATAGGCGTAGGTGACCTGCTTGCGCTCGCCCTGGAGGTTCTTCTTGGCCTCGAAGATCTTGAAGCCGTCAGCGCCTGGCGCGTCGACCGCCAGGACGCCCGCGTTCAGTATCACGCTGACATCGGTCATCTGCCCCACCGTGACACTGAAAGGCTGTTCCGTGGACACGGCCTGGACATCGACGCCCATCACATAGTCGCCTGGAGGCAGATCGAACTGGCTGTCGGGGCCGTAGGCGTAGGTCACCTGGTCGCGCGTGCCGTCGAGCTTCTTGGCCGCCTTGAACACCTTCCAACCCACATCGGTTTCGGCCTTCTCTCCGCCCTGGGTGTAGAAGGCGTTGGCCTTGGCCTTGCCGACACCGACGATCATGTCCTTGTCGACGACCTGGCCGGCGACAAGCTGCATGGTCTCGCTTGCCTCGCCGGCTCCCAACTTCACGGTGACCTTGGTCTCGCCGGCCGGAACGACGAACTTGACCTCGCCATAATTGCTGTCGGACGTGCCGCCGGGATAGGCAATGCTGATCTGAGCATTGCGGTCGACATCGGCCCCAGGCGCCGGCCGTGCGTGGATGGAAATCTCCGCGGCATTCAGGTTGAGCACCACCTCCGTCGTCTTGTCGGCCGTCAGTGAGACCTTCTGCTCGGCCTTGGCGGCGCCGCTGGTGGCTACGACAATGTAGTTGCCAGCCGGAATGTGGAACTTGATGGCGTTGTAACCGTAGTTGACATTGTCTCCACCGACACCCTTGGCATCGTCCTTGAAGACTTCATAGTAGACGTCGGTCGTCGGGGCCGCACCGCCGTCTTTCAGGAATGCCTGCGGGACAAGATTGTAGTCGACCTCGGCCGCTTTCGGGGCGGGCGCGGGAGCAGGCGCCGGTTCGGGTGCTGGCGCGGGGGCCGGGGCTGCTGCCGGCGCTGCGACGGTTTCGACCAGCGCTTCCTGCAGCGCCTTCTCGTCTGAGGCCTGGATGTACTTGCCGCCGGTGTTGTCGGCGAGGCAGGCGATCTGCTTGCCTTCATCGGCGGTCAGGCCGAAGCCGACGACATCGGCGGTGAAGTCGACGCCGGACGCCTCGAGCTCCTTGCCCAGAGCGCAGGGATCGCCGCCGCAGGTTTCGAGCCCATCGGTGATGAGGACGACGGTCGCCTTGTCCTCGGTGTATTTCAGCGCTTCGGCCGCCTGCTTGACGGCCGCCGTCAGCGGCGTCTTGCCGAGGAATTTCAGACTGTCGGCAGCATCCGTGATTGCGCTCGCCGAGCCCGCCTGAGGCGGAACGATCAGCTGGATGTCGTCGCAGCTGCCTTTCTCGCGGTGGCCGTAGGCCATGAAGCCGATCTCGTCGTCGGCGGGAACCGATTGAAGCACGGTCCTCAGCGACTCGCGGGCGATTTCGAGCTTGGGCTTGCCGTCGATTTGCGCCCACATCGAGCCGGAAGCGTCGAGAATGATGATGACCTTGTTTGCGGCAAAGCCGAACGTCGTCATGAAAAACAGGAGGATCGCCGCAGCGACGCCCCGCGCAAATACCGCCATCGAAATCTCCTGAGTTAGCCCCCTAGTCCGCACAGGGAAGCTATTTGACGCGGCGTCAGGACACAAGCCCGGGCGCAGCCATCTCGTTCAGGCGCCCTGAGCGGGAACAGCGCGTTCGTGCCGGGCAGCGGGCGTCCCGAGCCCAGACCGGAGTCCGGCTCAATAGGTCGTGCGGCGCTCTTCCGAGGGCGGCCTGCCGAACTGCAGCCGGTAGCTCTGGGCGAAGTAGGAATGCGAGGTGAAGCCGGTCGCGATCGCCACATCGAGGATCGGCATGTTGGTCTGGCGCAGCAATTCGCGCGCCCGCTCCAGCCGTAGCCGCATGTAATAGCGGCCAGGCGTGACATTGAGGTGGCGCAGAAACAGGCGCTCCACCTGGCGCACCGAAAGGCCGGCCGACTTGGCGAGTTGCACCGCCGACAGCGGCTCGTCGAGATGGTCGGCCATCAGTTCGACGATGCGCCTCAGCTTCTCCGACTTGCCGGTCAGGTCGCGTTCCGGCCCGACGCGCTGGCGGTCGCCGGCCGAGCGGATGCGCTCGTGCTGGAACTGGTTGGCGACGCCATTGGCGAGGTTCGAGCCGAAATCGCCGCGCACGATCTCCAGCATCAGGTCGATCGAGGTGGTGCCGCCGGCGCAGGTGTAGCGCTTGCGGTCGATCTCGAAGACATTGCCGGTGCAGTTGATGTCGGGAAAGCGCTCCATGAAGCCGGCGCGGTTTTCCCAATGGATGGTGCAGCGGTAGCCGTCGAGCTGGCCGGCCTCGGCCAGCAGGTAGGACCCGACCGACAGCGCGCCGAGCGCGTTGCCGCGCCGGCCCCAGCTGCGCAGCGCCGCCAGAACCTTGCTCTTGCCGGGAAATTCCGTCGTCAGGCCGACAGAGACGAAGAGGATGTCGACCGGCGGCAGGTCGGCGACGGCATAGTCGATCTTGAGCGGCAGGCCGTTGGACGCCATCACCGGATCGCCATCGGCCGACACCGTGGTCCAGCCATAGAAATCGCGGCCGAGCAGACGGTTCGCCGAACGGAAGGTGTCGATGGCGGCGGCCAGCGAGAACATGGAAAACTTGTCGACCAGCAGGAAGGCGAACTGCCGGCCACCTTGAACGGGATCACTCGTGACCGGCCGTTCCGGGGAAATGGTGGGGTTCGGCAAAACTGGCGCTTTCAGGGTCAACCCGGGCTCAGAAGGAGGGCCGCTTCAATCCGGCCGCAAGGTAGGCGGAAGCTAACGTATTGGCCATCAGCATGGCAATGGTCATCGGCCCGACACCGCCGGGCACCGGCGTGATGGCGCCGGCTCCCTTGGCTGCCTCGGCATAGGCGACATCGCCGACGAGACGCGACTTGCCCTCGCCCTTCTCGGGCGCGGGAATGCGGTTGATGCCGACATCGATGACGGTGGCGCCGGGCTTCACCCAATCCCCCTTGATCATCTCCGGCCGGCCGACGGCGGCGACCAGGATGTCGGCCGTGCGGGCGAGCGCCGGCAGGTCCTTGGTGCGGCTGTGGGCAATGGTGACGGTGCAGTTGGCGGCAAGCAGCAGATTGGCCATCGGCTTGCCGACAATGTTGGAGCGGCCGACGACGACGGCGGCGAGGCCGGACAGGTCCTTGCCGCGCACGCGCTCGATCAGAAGCATCGAGCCGGCCGGCGTGCAGGGAACAAAAGCCGTCTCCAGTTCGCCGGTACCGAGCTTGCCGACATTGATGAAATGGAACCCGTCGACGTCCTTCTCCGGCGCGATGGTCTGGATGATCTTGCCTGCATCGATATGGGCGGGAAGCGGCAGCTGCACCAGGATGCCGTTGATCGCCGGATCGGCATTGAGGTCGCCGATGATCTTGAGCAGCGCCTCCTCGGAGGTCTCCGCCGGCAACGTGTGCTGCAGCGAATGAAAGCCGCATTCCTTGGCGGTGCGCGACTTGGAAGCGACATAGACCTGGCTCGCCGGATCCTCGCCGACGATGACGACGGCGAGACCGGGCTTGGCCTTGCCCTTGGCGACCAGCTCCGCGGTCAGCGTCTTGACCGTCCGCACCACATCCTCGGCAACGCTCTTTCCGTCAATCACTTCGGCCATGAACCATCCTCAACCCTGTTTCGCCCAACGCCACTTTCGGGAACACAATGCAACGGCGCCGGCAACATGCAGCGCGGCATTGTCACGAAAATACCACCACGCAATCCCGCCAAAACGCCGTCCGATGCCGTTTACGCGAAACCGGGATGGTTTTGTTCGGCCTCGGCAACGTATTTTGTGGCTCAGAAATAGCGGCGGCGGGTGCGGCTCTCGGTGAGTTCGCGGACCGCCTCGCGGAATTCGCGCAGGCTAGCGCGAATTTCCTCGATCGGTGCCTGTTCGGCGCTTTCCTCGACCTGCGAAGGCGCTACCGGCGGCTGGGCTGGATAGGCCTGCGATTGCGGCGTGGCAGACTGCGGCGGATGCGGCATGTGCCCGGCATAGGGCGCCATGGCCTGTGTATAGGGGGAACCTGCCGGCGGCTGCGCCTGCCAAGGCTGCATCTGCGGAGAGCCCGCCTGCTGTGCAGGGGGATAGGGTGGCGGAGCCGGATAGATGGGCGGCGGCATCAAGGGCGACCGCGACGGCGGCCCCATCGGCTGAGAATAGTTGGCATCGAAGCCTGGCGGGAAAGGCGGCCGCGCATAGTCCGATGTCCGAGGCATGAAGGCGGAATCCGGGTTCGGGACGCCGGAGGGCATGGCAGCATCCGCCGGCTGCGTGTTTCCACCAAAGGCGGGGAACTCGTCGTCGTCCGCCTCTGCGGACGGCTTGCGGGATACGGCATTGCGCAGCTTCGTCATGAGCGCGGCGATACGCCCGGGCCGTTCGACGGGAGCGGCTTCGCCCTGTGCCAAGGGTGGTGGTGCTGGAGGCGGCGGCGATGCAGGTGGCGGAGGTGGCGGCGCCGGGGGCACCGGCGCTGCCGGCATTGGTGGCGCGGGCGGCGGTGCTGCCCGGAATGCCTGCTCCTCGAGAGGCGCCTTGCGCTCGCGGCGCGATCGCGAGTTCGCGGTCTCGCGCAGGCTCTCATAGGCCCCGCGCATGGCGCCGAGGCCGACACCAGAGGCAAAGCCGAGCAGCAGGCCGGCAAGTGCCATCAAGGCGCGCGACGGGCCTTTCGCCTCGAGCGGTGCAAAGGCCTTGGAGATCACGTTCATATTGGCGGTGTTGATGTCCTTCTGCTCGCCGGTCTCCTTGGCGCGAAGCAGATATTGTTCGTAGACGGAGCGCTTGGCGGAGGCCTCACGCTCCAGTTCGCGCATCGACACCAGATCGTTGTTGACGTCGCCGCTACGGACCTTGAGCTGGGCAAGGCGGGACGAGAGATCCTGCTCGAGCTGGACGGCGCGTTTCAGGTCGACCTGCAGCGAGGAAGCGATGCGGCGCAATTCGCCGGCGATGCGGTCGCGCGCGCCGGCGATCTGTGCGTTGAGCGCCTGGAGTTCAGGATGGCGCGGGCCAAGCCGGATGGCGGCACGGTCCGCCTCCTGCTTGAGCGTCGCATATTGCGAGCGCAGATCGCTCATCGTGTTGGAGTTGATCTCTTCCGGCAAGGTGCCGGAGAGAACCGAATTGACGTCGATCGAGCGCGCCGATGCCGCCCTCGCATTGAGCTCCAGCGTGCGGGCGCGGGCGACCGAGAGCTGCTCGTTGAGCTTCAGCATCTCGTCGTCGCTGATCAGATGGCCCTGTGCATCGACAAGATCGTGCGAGGCCCTGAACTCCTCGACCTTGCGCTCTGCCACCTCGACGCCTTTGCGCAGTTCATCGAGCCTTGCCGTCAGTTCATCGGTCGCGCGGCCAGCGGTATCGGACTGGATCTGACCAAAGGTCTGCAGGAACACGTCCGTCATCGTGTTGGCGATGAGAGCCGATTTCTCGCCATTCTGCGTGATCGCACTGACGGTGATGACGAAGGTCTTGCCGCCGCGCTCGACCGAGAGGCTTTCGGCCAGGTTGCCGACGGCAAGCGCGCGGCGGCGAACCTCGTCGGCACCGCTCGGGCCATCCTGGTGCGGTAGAATCGAGCGAATGAGAGACCTGATGCCAAGGCCGCCGGCACCCTGGCCATTGAACTCCGGATCGTTGCTCAGGTTGAGCTTGTCGACGACCTTGTTGAGAACGGTGCCCGATGTCAGCACCCTGACCTGGTTTTCGACGATGGCAAGCGTGGCGTCGGAGGCGACGACATTCTGGGTGAGGTCGCGGTCGGTGAGCTTGAGGTCGCGCGGATCGACAATCAGTTCAGCGGTGGCTTCATATTTCTTCGGCGTCGACAGCGCGATCGCGATGCCGAGCCCGGCACCGATCAAGGTGGTCGTGATGATCAGCAGCTTCGACCTGGCAATGCCGCGCACCACCTGCATCGGATCGATCAGCGGCTTCCACTGCTGATCATCCCTGCGATCGCCAAAGGACGCATTCGGTTCGCCCTCATAGCGGGGTCCAGAGGTTTCATGAGGCCGAGCGCTGCCGGACGGTTCTTCAGCAGCCGACCGTGCGTACGGCGTGGCCGGCGGCAGATCGCTGGTGCCGGTGTCGTCCTGCGAGCGCCAAGCGTCGTCCTGCGTAGCCGCTTGCGATTGCTCGTCCGGCTGGAACCGCTCTGTTCCGGCAGCAGCGGATAGCGTTGGGTTCGCCCGCGCCTCACGCCGTGAACGGGCAAGGCGATGGCGCGTGGCGGCATCCTCGCGCCAAGCCGAATCTGCCCGGTCCCCTATCGAGACCAGGGACGCGTCATCCTCACCGCGCATGGCCTGGCCGAGCGCCAGCAAGGAACGCTCGCGCCTCCAGTCTTCACGGTTTTCCCTGTCGACCATTGTCTTGGAGCTTCACTCTTTGGCCGCTTGGCAGCGGCGGTCGGCCAATCGTTAAGTCACGCTAAACAAGCATAGGAAACAAAAGGTTAATTTCGGCCGGGCGGCAGGTAAGCTTTTCATAACCTCACGGGCGGGAATTTCAGCGCATCCGGACCTCAAAACGGCACGTTAAGCTTTGCCGCCTATGGCTTCCCAGACATGACCGAAGCTCGCGGCATACCGCAAAGGCGGACTTTCGCCCGGATCGGCACTTTCGTGGCCGAACGACGGGGATTGGTGCGCGACTATTTTTCGGCGATCAGCGGCGCCGGCGGGCGACTGGTGTTTTCGCTGGCCTATTTCATCGCGCTCGCCAACACGCTGTCCATCTCCGAATTCGGCATGTTCGCCACCGCGTCGGCGGCCGGCGTGATGCTGTCGCGGATCCTGGCCTTTGGTTTCATCTCGGCGCTCTATCGCACCGCCACCATCCGCCCCAATCTGATCGGTACCTTCACCGCCGGCTTCCTGCTGCTCGGTGTCGCCTCGCTGCCGTTGCTGGCTGCGGCCTCGTTCGGCGTCTACCTGATCTTCTTCGCCGGCACCGTGCCTCTGTCAGTGTTTTCCGCGATCGTCTTTGCCGAAGCGCTGTTGTGGCGGCCGGTGGAGGTGGCGCTGATCGTCAACAATGGGCTGGGCAAATTCGGCCGTGCCGCCGTCCTGGCGATCCTGGCGACGGCGCTGCGGGCACTTGGCGCGGTGCTGTTCATGCTCTGGGCCCAGCACAGCATCTGGATCTGGTCATGGTTCTATATCGGCGCCAATGCCGCCTCGCTGGTTCTGGCTTTCGGCTGGTTCTATCCGCGCCAAAGACTGCGGCTGCGCATCGCGCTTTACCTCAGGCGACTGGCGGATTCGCTCTACGTGGCCGGCGCCGAAATTCTGTTCTACCTGCAATCGGAATTCGACAAGCTGCTGGTGCTGGCGATCGGCGGTCCGCATCTGGCCGGTATCTATGCGATCATCATGCGGCTGGTCGACCTGACCGCGATCCCGATCCGCACCTTCTCGATGATGCTGGTGCAACGCATGATGCGCGCGCCGGACCTGTTGTCGCGGCTGACGGTCAAGAGCGGCATCGAGGGCGGCGTGTTCTTTGTCTCGACGCTGGCGCTGCTGGCGCTTGGCATCGTGCTGCATTTCTTTCCCAACGCACTCGGCAGGAATGTCTCCGAAGCCGCACCGCTGGTGGCGCTGGCGATCTGCGTTCCGGGGTTGCGCAACCTGGTCGAATACCAGGCCGAGCTTTTGTTCGCGCGCGGCCAGACGGCGGTGCGGGCGCTCAATCTCGGCCTGCTTGCCGCACTGAAGGCGCTGCTGCTGACCTATGTGCTGACCACCATCTCCGATACGTCGAAGCTGGTGCTGTCGCTCAACATCGTCTTCCTGCTGCTCTATCTCGCCTCGATGCTGCTGACTTATTCGGCGATGCGCAAGCCGGCGAAAGCGATCTGAATACAGGTGAGGCCAGCCTGACCTGAATTCCTGCGCCGGCTAATCCAGCCCGATCAGGCGGCGGATGCGGCCGATATCGGTGCCGATGAAGGATTGCATGCCGATCGCCACCTGCTCCGGCGCCATGCCGGCAACGAAGCGGCGGAACTCATCGTCCGACAACGCTTCGCCCGTCCAGTGGACGCGGCAGAATTCTTCCGAACCGTGGAAGTGGCCGGCGCCGTCGAGCACATCGTCGACATAGCGGCCGTAGATCATGCATTCGGAGAATCTGCGCGCCGAGCCGACGACCTCGACCCAGTCGCGGCCATGCGCCTTCTCGATCTGACCGCACATGGCAAGCACGGTGTCGCGGCGCCAGGCGATCAGCGTCGAAATGTAGTCGTGGGTCGATGTGCGGGACGGGGCGATGCCGAGGGCCGAACCCGCATTGCGCGACCAGATGCGATGTTCGTCGTGACCGTCATCCGCCAGCACGCCGTCGCGGCGGAACAGCCGCGCCTTGCCATCGCGCCAGAAGGCGGCGCAGTCGAACGGCTTCAGGAAAGCGACGTCGGAATCGCAGAAGACCAGAACGTCTTCCCTGGCATGGTTGGCGATGGCGATGCGGCGCAGCTGCTGCACGTGCCAGCCGCGCAGCGGCTGCGTCTTCAGGCTGAGCCAGACACGCCGGCGGAACAGGCTGAGCGGATCGTCGAAAGCACGCAGCCAGCGCGGCAGCAGGTCACGCTCATCGACGACCGTGCGCCGACCTGTCTCCAACTGGCGGAAAAGCGTGACGTCGCGATGTTCGACCAGGATGTAGTGGTGCGCGGCGCCCGAGACATGGCGGTCGAGGGTCTCGCACAGCAGGCGGCAGCGCTCGAAATCCGGCGCGTAGCTTGCCGTCACCACCGCCGCCGTCGGCGTCTTCGGCAACAGGCCTGGACCGGCAAGGGCGTCTGGAACGAACCGCTTGTTCAACGGAGATCTCCGTCCGTTTCTGCTCCATGCGACCATCTCTGCTTGACGACCCGCCACAGGAACACAGGATTGCCGACCACGTAGCGGCGCCAAAGCCGGCCCGGCTCGACCGCGAGCCGGAACAGCCATTCCAGGCGCAGGCGGCGCATCCACAGCGGTGCGCGCGGCACCGAGCCGCTCAGGAAATCGAGTAGCGCGCCGACCGCGACCGGCATGGTGCAGTGGCGTTCATCGATGTGGCGCGCGATCCACAATTCCTGACGCGGCACGCCCATGGCGACCAGCAGCATATCCGGCCGCAGCGCCGCGATCCGGCCGATGATCTCCGGCTCCTGTTCGGCGGAGAAATAGCCGTCATGAATGACCACGAAATTGTGCTGCACGGCAAGGGCGGCCAGCTTGACCGACGCCGCCTCGGCGTTGACACGCGTCGCGCCGAGCAGCCCGACGGTCAGCGGCCGCGTCGAGGCCTGCAGGAAGGCCGGCACGAAATCGGTGCCGTTGAGATTGTCCGGAAATGGCGCGCCATAGAGAATCTTGGCGGCGAGATCGACGCCGATGCCGTCCGGCAGGATGAGGAAATCGTCGAGCGCCTCGGCGAAGACAGGATCGGTACAGGCGATGTTGGCATTGTGGGCGTTGAGGAAACTGACCTTGGTGAAGCGCTGCTCGGCAATCAGGCGGTTCAGCAAGGCGATAGCATCGTCCCAGCGGATGGCGAGCACCGAGATGCCGAGGATCGTCTTCAGGCTGTCGAGGCCGGAGGCGGCGCGGGCGGTGTGCATGTTCATGCAAACACCTCCTGCCCGACCACGCCTAGTTTTTCCAAGCCATGCCGGATGGCGGTATCGAGCGCCTTGACCTGCTGGCAATGGAACGCGCTGCCATCGACGTCCCGCATATCCGCCGCCGCAGCCTCCAATGCCCTGGCGAAATCGGCCGGATCGTCGGTGACGACGCAATTGTCGGGGCGATGGTCGATGCCGCGCAGCGAGCGGCTGGTGGCGACCGAAGGCAGGCCAAGCTCGAAGGTCTCGATGGTCTTCAATTGCACACCGCTGCCGGCGGTGCTGATCAGCGGGATGACAGCCGCGCCGCACACGAAAGCGCTGGCATCCGGGACACGGCCGACAAATTGGACACCCGGATGCGTCGAGCTGACGCCGGAGGGCATATGGCCCGCGATGCGGATGCGGAAACCGGGCCGCAGATGCGGCACCACCTTACCCAGGAACCAGTCGAGTCCGATGCGGTTCGGCTGCCAGGTCCAGGTGCCGATCAAAGCGACGTCGCAGTCGATCCGGCGTGGGGCTCTCCGGGTTGGCGCTTTGGCGCCGGTCACCAGCGGCAGCACCGCTGAGCGGTCGTCGGCGGCGACGCCGAGGGCCGCGCGGTCTTCCTCGGCCAGCGTGAAGACAAAGCGCGCGCGGCGGCAGAGACGCTCTTCCACGATCTTCAGCAACCTTGCCTCGCGGCGGAACAGCAGGCGCTGGAAGAGGCCGCCGGCGGCAGCAGCATTTTCCCGCGCCGAGAGATGCTCGACATTGTGGGCGACGAAGATCGACGGCCGGTCTTCGAAGAGCTTCTCAAAGGCGCCGGCGAACTGCACGGAATTCAACACATAACCATCGAAGGGACCGGCCTGTTCGAGAGCGGCGCGGACATCGTGGTCGGACACCGCACGTAGCTTGACCGACGCGAAGGTCAGGCCTGACAATATCGCCTTGACGACCCAGGCGAGCTTTTGCAGGGCAGAGGCACTTTCGGTGCGGACGTCGATGGCACCCATCACCACGGTGTTTTCGGGGTCGGCAGCGTCCTTCCCGGGCCAGGTGAAGCCGATCACCGTGACGCGCGCGCCCGCGCGCCGCAAGGCGGCGATGATCGCAGCGTTGGCGATCTCGTAGCCCGAGGTGAGAGCACCGTCGGGCACGATCGATGTGGCGAACAGCAGATGCATCTCACCTATCCTGTGGTGTAGCCGGTAGCAAAGCGCGGTGAACCCTTGATTAAGCGAGCACATTCAACGCCCGAAAGCCCCTGCCTGAGGGGCTTCTCCGTGCAAGGTGATTAACGAAACCTTATCATCGTGGTGCTACCAGAACGCGACTGAGATGTGGCTGGACGCGGATGATCCCTTTGCCATCGGATGGTTCGGTATCGATCGCTGGACGGTCTCCCCGGCTTGACGTGGAGGCTGTCGAAGCGGTCGTCACCTTGCCGACCTTCAAGCGGCCCGAACAGGTGCTGGAAACGCTGGCTTCGCTCAGCGCGCAGCAGACCGGCAGGCGCTTTGCCGTCATCGTCATGGAAAACGAAGCCGAGGCGCGCGAAGGCGCCAAGGCGGTGCTGCCACTGTTCGAGCGCGGCGGGATACCGGGCATGGTCATCATCGCGCATGAGCGCGGCAATTGCAGCGCCTACAATGCCGGCTGGCAGACGGCGATCCTGCAGTTCCCGAGCTTCAGGCATTTGCTGGTTATCGACGATGACGAGATCGCCGATCAGCACTGGCTGGAACGGATGTGTACTGCTGCCGAAACGCTCGGCGCCGATATTGTCGGCGGTCCGCAGGTGCCCGTCTTCGCCGACCCCGCCCATGCCAAATGGGCCGAGCATCCCGTCTTCGCCCCACCCTACCGGGAGACGGGGCGCGTGCCGGCGCTCTATTCATCCGGCAATCTTCTGGTCGGGCGCAATGTGCTGATCGCGATGGGGCCGCCCTTCCTCGATCTCAGATTCAATTTCATGGGCGGCGGCGACTCCGATTTTCTCAGCCGGTCAGTGCAAAGGGGCTTTGTGCTGGGCTGGTGCGCCGAGGCAAAGGTGCACGAAACCGTTCCGGCGCGGCGTGTCGAGGCCGACTGGATCCGGGCCCGTAGCCTGCGCAACGGCGTCATCTCGACACTGGTCGAAAGGAAGAAGCGCGCCGGCACGCCACTGGCCGGCGCCAGAGTGTTCGCGAAGAGCCTGGCGCTGCTGGCCGCCGCGCCGTTTCGCGGCCTGATCCGGCTGGCGCGGACCGGATCGCCGGCGATCGCCATCTACCCCGTCCATGTGGCGCTCGGCCGCGTGATGGCCGAATTTGGATATGCCAATGAGCAGTATCGCCAGCCCGAGAAAAACTGAGCGCGCGCCGCTCAGCGACGCGTTCACGCGCGACGGCGTGGCGACCGCCATCGCCGCGCTGCTGTTCACCGTCATCATGGTGTCCTTCCGCCCGTTCCAGCCGGCAGGGGCCGAACTCACCGGCGACGGCGGCGACATCGTCAACCAGCTCGGCTTCGGCTCGCTCGGCGCCGTGTCGATCTTTTCGCTGATGGCCTTTGCCGATCCGCGCATCGTGCGCTCGCTGCTCGGCCCGTCCTGGGTGCTGATGCTGGGCTTCTTCTTCCTGTCGGTGGTGCTGGCGACCGACCCGCCCTCGGCCATGCGCGCCGCGTCCTTCACCATGATCGGCATCCTGACGATGGCGACGATCCTAGCGCTGCCGCGCGATGCCGAATCCTTCTCGAAAGTCATCATCTTCACCGCGGTCGTGGTGATGGGGCTTTCCTATCTCGGCCTCATCGTTTTTCCGCACGAGGCGATGCACACGGCCGATTCGCAGGAGCCCGAACATGCCGGCCTGTGGCGCGGCGTGTTCACCCACAAGAACATCGCCGGTCCGATCATGGCCTGCCTCAGTTTCGCCGGCCTCTACCTCTACCGGCGCGGACAACGCTGGTGGGGCGCGGGCATCTTCTGCGCGGCGATGGTCTTCATGCTGCACACCGGCTCCAAGACGACGGCCGGCCTGGTGCCGTTCTCGATCCTGATCGTGGTGCTGCCGAGCCTGATGGGCATGCGGCTCGGCACGCCGATCCTGTTCGCTCTGGCGATCATCGCCACCGCGGTCGGCACGCTGGGCATCGTCTTCCTGCCGCCGGTCAAACATCTGGCGGCGATCTATTTCCCCGATATGACCTATACCGGCCGCACGACGCTGTGGGAGTTCGCGGGCTCGATGCTGGCGAAGAAGCCGTGGACCGGCTACGGCTATGAGAGCTTCTGGGGCACGCCGCTGCTGCTCAACCAGGACCAGCCCTTCGACCGGCCGTGGGATATCAGGACCATCGTGCACGGCCATGACGGCTATCTCGACATCGCGGTGCTGATGGGCATCCCGGCCCTGTGCGTGGCAGTCTACACTTTCCTGATCGCGCCGCTGCGCGACTACATGCGCATCCCGCTGCGCCGAGAAAACATCTTTCTCGGCGACTTCTTCATGATGGTGGTGCTTTTCACCGCGCTCAACGCTTTCCTCGAAAGTTTCTTCTTCCATCGCGGCGACCCAGTCTGGCTGTTCTTCGTGCTCGGCGTGCTTGGCCTGAGGCAAGTGTCGCTGCGGCCAATCGCGGTGCGCAACCCCGATCACGATTCGCGATATTCCCGCCCGGTCTGACGGGGCTTCCCCAGGGAAGCGCGAGCGTCTATGTCAGGGCCTTCTTCTGGAGAGCTCCAATGACGATCAGGCTTGTTCTCGCCGGCTGCGGCAATATGGGTTACGCCATGCTCTCGGGCTGGCTGAAATCCGGTAAGCTCGCGCCATCGGCGGTTTTCGTGGTCGAGCCCAATACCGATCTGCGCCAGCGCGCCGCCGCACTCGGCTGTACCACGGCTGCTGACGCCAGTGACATTCCGGCAGACGCCGTGCCTGATCTCATCGTCATCGCGGTGAAACCGCAGGTGATCCGCGAGGTGACGGCCGCCTACAGGCGTTTCGGCAACGGCCGCACCACCTTTGTCAGCATCGCCGCCGGAACGCCGGTGGCGACCTTCGAGCAGATCCTTGGCAACAGCGCGCCGATCGTGCGCTGCATGCCCAACACGCCTGCTTCCATCGGCAAGGGCATGATGGTGGTGTTTTCCAACCCGCTGGTTTCCGACGATACAAAGCGTTTCGTCGCCGACCTGCTGTCGGCCAGCGGTGAAGTGGCCACCATCGACGACGAAGGCCTGATGGATGCGGTGACCGCCGTGTCAGGGTCGGGGCCGGCCTATATCTTCCACTTCATCGAAGCGCTGACCGTGGCCGCCGAGAAGGCCGGCCTGCCGGCGGCGACCGCCAGGCTGCTCGCCATGCAGACCGTCTACGGCGCTGCCTCGCTCGCCGCCGAAAGCCACGAGGATCCGGGCGTGCTGCGCCAGCAGGTGACCAGCCCCAACGGCACCACGGCGGCGGCCCTTGGCGTGCTGATGGGCGAGGACCGGTTGACCAATCTGCTGACGCAGGCGGTGGAGGCGGCGCGGCTGCGGTCGATTGAACTGGGGAAATAAGCCTTAGTTCGTTCCGTACAGCATCTCATCCTGCAGCTTGCGCAAGGCGAACAGCCTCGTCGTCTCGTCGGGCGCGGCATTGTCGGCGGTCAGCAACTGGCCTTTCCTGACCGGCCTCAACACCTTGCCGCCCTCGAGCAGGCCGACCGGCACGGCGCGCTGGGCGCGGGCTTCGCCAACGGTCATGGTCCAGGAGCGGTAGCAGGTCTCGCCGATCGCATCGAAGGTCTCGCCGGCAGCGAGATCCCGTTTGGCGACCGCACAGACCTCGGCGACCGGCCGTGGCAGCGGCACCATGTCGGGCTTGCCGAACAGCACGATGCGCGCGGCGGTCAGCGGCACTTCCAGCGAGGTCAGATGGTACGGCCGGAACAGGCTGTAGTAGGGACCGTGGCCGATATGCAAATCGTCCATGCGCTCGATGATGCGCGGATGCATCGCCTCGACGATGACGAAGACACCAGGCGCCACCCCCTTGCCGACGGTGTAGTCGACAACGCCCTTCTTCGTGAGCAGCCCACCATCCTCGCGCGGAATGAGCACCTTGACGAGGTCGTCGCGGTCGGCCTTGGGGCCGTGCATGCCTGGCACGTCGGGCACCAGGCCGGTGGCCTTGGCGATGGCGCACATCTCGACCATGGTTTTCGAACCATCGACGAACTCGACCAGCATGCGCGGGTTCATGTTGCGGCGGATTGCTTCCTCGCGATAGTCATCGGGCATGGCGTCGTGGTTAAGCGGGTTGTTCTTGCCCTTGCCGGCCGAGACGATGGTCAGGCCGAGCGCGGACGCGAACTCGATCAGCTCCATGCAGCTCGACGGCTCGTCGCCGGCGCCAACCGAATAGACGACGCCAAGCCGGTCGGCCTGCTGCTTGAGATAGCAGCCGATGGTGACGTCGGCCTCGACATTCATCATCACCAGATGCTTGCCATGCTCCATCGCCGACAGGCAGAAATCGGCGGCGACGCCCGGCTTGCCGGTGGCGTCGATGACGACGTCGATCAGCGGATTGGTGACCAGCATCTCGTTCGAGGTGATGGCGATTTTTCCCGCCTCGATTGCCGCGGTGACTTTCGACGCGGTGTCGGCTTCGACCGCCATCGCCTCATCGCCATAGGCGATGCGGATGGCGTCACGCGCGGTGTGCGGCCGACGGGTGGAGACGGCGCAAACCGAAATGCCCGGCATCAGCATGCCTTGCGTGACGAGGTCGGTGCCCATTTCGCCCGAACCGATGACACCGATGCGCACCGGGCGGCCCTCGGCGGCACGCTTGGCGAGATCGCGGGCAAGGCCGGTCAAGGCGACATTGGTCATGCGGATGTCCATGGTTCTTGATTTGGAGGCGGCATAGCAGGGAAATGCCCGCTTTTGCCAACGAAACCGCTCGAACGTGGCCTCAAACCACCCTGACGTAGCTCGTCATGCCCGATTTCTGGTGCTCGATGATGTGGCAGTGCAGCAGCCAGTCGCCGGGATTGTCGGCGACGAAGCCGAGCTGAACCTTCTCATTGGGCTGGATGAGATAGGTGTCGGAAATCAACGGCTGCACCGGCCGCGTCGACGACGACAGCACCTTGAAGCTCATGCCGTGCAAATGCATCGGATGCGATTGCGGCGTCAGGTTCTCCATGTCGATGACATAGCTCTTGCCGAGCTTCAGTTCGGCCAGCGGCGCGGTCGGATCGGATGTGTCGCCTGGCCACGGCACCTTGTTGATGGCCCAGAAACTGTAGCCAAGCGAACCGCAGATGCCGTCACTCGGGACGTTTTCCGCCGTGGCGCTGAGCGCCAGGGAGATGTGCTGGGCGGCGGTGACGTCTACTTCCGCCACCGGATTGACCTCCAGCGGTGCAACATCGCGAACGTCTCGTTTCAGAGAACTGCCGGTCGCACGCAAGGTCGCCAGGATCTTGGGCTTGGTGCCCCTGACGTCCCGAAGGCTGACGATCGCGCCCTCCTGATCAGGCATGCGGATGGCGAGTTCCATGCGCTGTCCCGGCCCAGGCAGCAAGGCATCGGGTGAAAAACGCTCAGGCACCGGATTGCCGTCCAGCGCCATCACAATCGCCTCGGCGCCATCCACGCGAAAGGCATAGATGCGGGTGACGTCGGTGATGGCGACGCGCAGCCGCACCAGTCCGCCGGCCGGCGCATCATATTGGGGCTGGTCGAGCCAATTGGCGGTGCGCACCGTGCCGTAGGTGCCGGTTCGCGCCGCATCGCGCGGCCGGAACTGATCGATGAACTGCCCGTCATCACCAAGACGCCAGTCGCGCAGATTGAGGACGAATTCGGCATCGAATTTCGGATCGTTCGGATTCTCGACCACGATCACGCCGGTCAGGCCGTGGCCCATCTGCTCCAGCGTGTTGCAATGCGGGTGATACCAGAAGGTGCCGGCGTCGGGCGGGGTAAAGGCGTAGTCGAAATGATCGCCGGTGTAGACGTAGGGCTGGACCAGGAAGGGCACGCCATCCATCTTGTTTGGAACGCGAATGCCGTGCCAGTGGATGGTCGTCGGATCATCGATGGCGTTGATCAGACGGGCAGCGAAGGGCTCGCCTTTTTTCATCCTGAGCACAGGCGGCATTCCGGCGTTGCCATAGGTCAGCACATTGTTGGTCGGGCCGACATCCATCAGCCTGGCCTGAATTTTCGCCGTCTGCAGCACCACCGGTTCCGGACTGCCGGCGGCCCAACTGCCAAGCCTGCCGATGGCCGAGAGGCCGACCCCGCTTGCGCCAGCGATGGCGGCCGTTTTCAAAAGCCTGCGACGTGTCAATCCGGCCATTCAGCGCTCCAACTGCAAAGACGAGTGCCTGGGATTTATCGTCGCCTTGGATCACAGGCGAGCCACCAGTGCAAATGCCGATATTTGGCAAATCGCGTCTTGCCATGGTGGCAGGATGAGACGACAGAGCCTCCCGCCGCTACTCCGCCGCCTCGGCATACTGCGCGGGCACATAGTTGAGGATAGGCCCGAGCCAGCGCTCGACCTCGGCCAAGGGCATGTCCTTACGAGCAGCATAATCCTCGACCTGATCGCGCTCGACCTTGGCGACACCGAAATAATAGCTTTCGGGATGCGAGAGATAGATGCCGGACACCGAGGAGCCCGGCCACATCGCGTAGCTTTCGGTCAGGCTGACGCCCGCATTGCGCTCGCCGTCGAGCAGCCGGAACAGCGTTGCCTTCTCGGTATGGTCTGGCTGTGCGGGATAACCGGGTGCCGGGCGGATGCCGCGATAGGGCTCGCCGATCAGTTCGTCCGGCGCCAGCTTCTCGTCGGCAGCATAGCCCCAGAATTCCTTGCGCACGTTCTCGTGCATGCGCTCGGCGAAAGCCTCGGCGAAGCGGTCGGCCAGCGCCTTGACCATAATTGAGGAGTAATCGTCATTGGCCCGCTCGAAACGCTCTGATATCGCCACTTCCTCGATGCCGGCGGTGACGATGAAGCCGCCGATGTAGTCGGACTTGCCGCCGTCCATTGGTGCGACGAAATCCGACAGCGCGACATTGGCCTTGCCGTCGCGCTTGGTCAGTTGCTGGCGCAGCGTGAAGAAAGTCGCCAATTCCTTCGAGCGCCCCTCGTCCGTGAACAGCCTGATGTCGTCGCCAACAGCATTGGCCGGCCAGAAACCGATGACGGCGCGCGGCGCGAACCATTTCTCGGCGATGATCTTGTTCAGCATCGCCTGCGCATCCTCGAACAGCTGGCGCGCTGCCGGTCCCTGCACCTCGTCTTCCAGGATCTTGGGATAACGCCCCTTCAGCTCCCAGGTCTGGAAGAACGGCGTCCAGTCAATGTAGCGCGCAAGCTCCGTCAGGTCCCAGTTCTCGAACACTTTCACGCCGGTAAAAGTCGGCTTCGGCGGCTGGTAGGCAGACCAGTCGACCTTGTGCGCATTGGCCCTCGCCTTGGCCAGTGGCAGCCGCTGCTTGTCGGCCTCGGAGCGAGCATGCGCGTCGGCAACCTTCTTGTACTCGGTCCGCACCGTCTCGACGTAGTCCGCCTTGCTGTCGTTGGACAGCAGCGCCGAGACCACGCCGACCGCCCGGCTGGCATCGGTGACATAGACGGTCTGCCCCCTGGCGTAACGCGGGTGGATCTTCACCGCCGTGTGCACACGGCTGGTCGTGGCGCCGCCGATCAGCAGCGGAATGTCGAAGCCTTCGCGCTCCATCTCGGCGGCCATGTGCACCATCTCGTCCAGCGACGGCGTGATCAGGCCGGACAGGCCGATAATGTCGACTTGTCTGTCGCGCGCCGTCTGCAGGATTTTCGCCGCCGGCACCATGACACCGAGATCGATGATCTCGTAATTGTTGCAGGCGAGAACCACGCCGACGATGTTCTTGCCGATGTCGTGGACATCGCCCTTCACCGTCGCCATCAGGATTTTTCCGGCCGTCTGGCGCTCGCCATTGTCGATGCCGTTGGTGGCGTTGGCCAGTTTCTCGGCCTCCATATGCGGCAGCAGCCCGGCCACCGCCTGCTTCATGACACGCGCGGACTTCACCACTTGCGGCAAGAACATTTTTCCGGCGCCGAACAGGTCGCCGACGACATTCATGCCGGCCATCAGCGGGCCTTCGATGACATGCAGCGGCCGCTCCGAAGCGAGCCGCGCTTCTTCGGTGTCGGCGTCGATGAATTCGGTGATGCCATTGACCAGCGCATGCGAAATCCGCTGCTCGACCGTCCATTCGCGCCAGGCGAGATCGCGCTCCTTGGCTTCCTTGCCGGCCGTGCCCTTGAAACGTTCGGCGATCTCCAGCATGCGCTCGGTGGCGGTGCCGCCGGCGCTCGGCACGCGGTTGAGCACGACATCCTCGCAGGCCTCGCGCAGCTCCGGCTCGATCATGTCGTAGACGGCCAGCTGACCGGCATTGACGATGCCCATGTCCATGCCGCGCTGGATGGCGTGGTAGAGGAATACCGCATGCATGGCCTCGCGCACGGGCTCGTTGCCGCGAAACGAGAAGGACAGGTTCGACACACCGCCGGAAATATGGACATGCGGCAGCGTCGACGTGATCTCGCCGGTGGCCTCGATGAAGTCGACGCCGTAATTGTCATGCTCCTCGATGCCGGTGGCGACCGCGAAGACGTTGGGGTCGAAGACGATATCCTCCGGCGGAAAGCCGGCCTGTTCGGTCAAGAGCTTGTAGGCGCGGGTGCATATCTCGACCTTGCGCGCTTTGGTGTCGGCCTGGCCGGCCTCGTCGAAGGCCATGACGACCACCGCCGCGCCATAGGCGCGCACCAGTTTCGCGTGATGCAGGAACGCTTCCTCGCCTTCCTTCATCGAGATGGAGTTGACCAGCGGCTTGCCCTGCACGCATTTGAGGCCGGCCTCGATGATCTCCCATTTCGAACTGTCGACCATGACAGGAACACGGGCGATGTCCGGCTCGGCGGCGATCAGGTTGAGATAATCGACCATCGCCTTCTTCGAATCGATCAGGCCCTCGTCCATGTTGATGTCGATGATCTGCGCGCCATTGGCGACCTGATCGCGCGCCACGTCGAGTGCGGGAACATAGTCGCCCGCCGTGATAAGCTTCCTGAACTTGGCAGAGCCGGTGACGTTGGTGCGCTCGCCGACATTGACGAAGGGGATCTCGTCGGTCAGCGTGAACGGCTCCAGTCCGGACAGGCGCATCTTGCGCTCGATCTCGGGGATGGCGCGCGGCGGATATTTCTTCACCGCCTCGGCGATGGCGCGGATATGATCCGGCGTCGAGCCGCAGCAGCAGCCGACGACATTGACCAAGCCCTCGCGTGCAAAGTCCTCGATCTGCGCGGCCATGAAGTCCGGGCTCTCGTCATATCTGCCGAATTCATTGGGCAGGCCGGCATTCGGGTAGGCGCAGACGAAGGTGTCTGCGGTATCAGATATTTCGGCCAGGTGCGCGCGCATGGCGTTGGCGCCGAGCGCGCAGTTGAGGCCGATGGTGAAGGGATTGGCATGGCGCACCGAATGCCAGAACGCCGTCGGCGTCTGGCCCGACAGCGTGCGGCCGGAAAGGTCGGTGATGGTGCCCGAAATCATCACCGGCAGATGCACGCCCTTCTCGATGAAGATCTCGTTGCAAGCGAAGATCGCCGCCTTGGCGTTCAGCGTGTCGAAGATAGTCTCGATCAGGATGATGTCGGCGCCACCGTCGATCAGGCCGCGCAGTTGCTCGCCATAGGCCAGCCGCAACTCGTCGAAGGTCACCGCGCGATAGCCGGGATTGTTGACGTCAGGCGACATCGAGGCGGTGCGGTTGGTTGGCCCCAGAGCGCCGGCGACGAAGCGGCGCTTGCCGTCTTCCTGCTCAGCCCGCTTCGCCGCCCGGCGTACCAGCCGCGCACCGTCGCGGTTCAGCGCATAGACGGCATCCTCCATGCCGTAATCAGCCTGGGCGATCGAGGTCGACGAGAAGGTGTTGGTCTCGAGAATATCCGCGCCGGCAACGGCGTACTGATAGTGGATTTCCTCGATCGCGGCGGGCTGCGTCAGGATCAGCAGGTCGTTGTTTCCCTGCTGGTGGCAGGCGCAGCCGGCGAAGGCATCGCCGCGGAAACGGTCTTCGTCGAAGCCAAGCCCCTGGATCTGCGTGCCCATGGCACCGTCGAGAATGAGAATGCGTTCGCGCGCCGCAGCGGTCAGCGCCGCGAGCACTTCCGAGCCGTCGGGCTTGGCCACGACAGGGCCGAACAGGTCATCCAGCGATGCAGAATTCTGCGACATTTTCTATCCTTCGGACGACAGTCTTGTCCATGTCACATAAGGATATCTTTATGTCAATATACGCCCCTCACCGAACGGTGTCACGCGCTTTTGCAGGTGCCATAGCAACAAACGCCAAAAACAACCTGCCGGAGCGTCCTTTGCTAGTCCAACTGGACACGCGGCCTCCTGTGTCAGTGCAAGTCGGCCAGCAAGGCTTGCGCCTCGGCAAGGTTCTTCTCGGAGCCGGCGGTGAGGTCGTCCATCTTGCGGTCCCTGAAGATGACCAGCGCCTCCTGGCAAGCGGCGATCGCCTCCTCAGCCAGCGCCTTGTCCTTGCGGGCGGCGCCCAGATCGGTCAGCACATCGCACAGGCTGTCCTCGGTGAAGGCGACGGCCGGAACCGAATTGATCTTCTTCTGCACGGCGATCGCCTCGCGCAGGATCGGCACCGCTTCCTCGAAACGGGCGACGCTGTTTTCGGAACGGCCAGCCATCGTCAGGGCATAGCCGACCTCGTTCTGCAGGCTCGCCCAGCGGTCGGGATCGCGGTCGCGGCCAACCTCGTCGGCCAGCGCCCGGTTGACGGCGATCGCCTCGTCGAACACATCAGGCGATGGTTCCCTCCCCGCGATCATGCTCAACACATTGGCGAGGTTGCCCTGCGTGGTCGCCCAGCGCTCGGGATCGCGGGCGCGGGTGCGAACGGCCTGTATGCTGCGGTAGATGCCGGCCGAGCGCTTCAGCAGGGCGACGTCGTTGCGCCAATAGCCCAGCGACGACAGCGCGCTCGCCAGATTGGACTGGTTGCGCGTCCAGCCGTCGGCGTCCTTGTCGCGTGTCGTCACCGTCAGCGCCGCCTCATAGGCCTGCACCGACTTCGCCATGACGTCCGGATCGGAAGCCGCACTCGCCTGCATCATGCGCGCATTGCCGAGATCGCTTTCGACCGAGGCCCACAGCATGCGGTCCGGCAGCATGGCATAGACGGCAAGGGCTGCCTCATGCGCCGTCGCCGCCTTCTGGTAGAGCGACTGATCATTGCTCGCACCGGCGAGGTAGTAATAGGCGCTGCCGAGATCGTTCTGCAGCTGGGCGTGATCCTGTGGCACGCTGGCAAGGTCATAGAAGGGCAAAGCCGCTTCGAGCGCCGTCACCGACTGCTTGAAATGGGCTCCATCGTGCACCCGGTCGCCGAGCACCAGAAGCACATGACCCAGCCCCCATTGCGTCGCCGCCCAGGCGTCGGGATCGCTGTCGCGGGTCTGCACTTCGAGGGCCGCCCGATAGGCCGTCACCGAGCGTTCGAGCGCCTCGGTCGGACCATCGCTGGATTTGCCCAGCATGGAGAGGGCAGCGCCCAGCCGATACTGCGTCTTTGCCCAGTCCTTCGCGGCATTGTCCCTGGTCCGCACGGTGAGCGCGGCGTCGTAGGCGGCGACCGCCTGTTCGAGCACCGCTCTGTCGCTGGCACGATCGCCCCAGGTCGACAGCGTGCTGCCGAGACCGTGCTCGATGGAGGCGAACTCCGTGGGCGCGGCCGTGGCCGTGTAAACTTCCGATGCGCTTTGATACGCGGTTGCCGACTTCCGCAGATAATCGATTCCGGTGTCGCGATCGCCGAGCGAGGCATAGGCGGAGCCGAGATTCTGCTGCAGCGAGGCCCAGTCCAGCGGCAGCTTTTCACGTGGATACTCCGAGAGCGCGGCCTCATAGGCGGACACCGCCTTGAGCAGCGTCGCGGTGTCGTCCTGCTTCACGCCAAGGCGCTGCAAGGCGTTGCCGAGCGTCAGCTGGCCGTTGGCCCAGCTTGCCGGCGCATGCTCGCGTGTCCACACGGTCAGCGCCGCCTCCGCCGCTTCGCGCGCATGCTGCAGCGTCGGGATGTCGCCATTGATCTCGCCGATCGTCTCCAGCGCAGAGCTCATATTGTTCTCAATCGTCGCCCATTGCGCCGGCGCGCGCTCCCTGGTCATTTCGTCCGTCGCCGACTGGTAGGCGGCGACCGAATGCTCGAGCGTTGCGACGTCCTTCTCGCGTGCACCAAGGCGAAACAGCGCAGCACCGAGATTGACCTGGCTCAACGCCCAGTCGAGCGGGACGCGCTCGCGGTCGTATTGCGTCAACGCGGCGCGATGCGCCTCGATGGCGGCGCGAAAACTGTCACTGGTCGTCTCGCGCTCGCCAAGCTCCGACAGCACGATGCCGAGATTGTTTTGCGTCGCCGCCCATTCGAGCGGCGCCTTCTTCGACCCCTGCACCTCGAGCGCCGCGCGGAAGGTGGCGACCGCCTTGTCGAGCAACGCCGTGCCGGTCTCGCGCTGGCCAAGCCGCCAATAGACCGTGCCGAGATTGCCTGATGTGGACGCCCAATCGTCCGGATAGGTTTCCCGCGTATAGACCGTCAGCGCCTGCTCGAAGGCGGCGGCCGCCTGGTCGAGGTTTTCGCGCCCGGCCTCGCGCTCACCCAAAGTCGACAGCGTGGTGGCGAGGTTGTTCTGGGTGGCCGCCCATTGCCGTGGGCTTTTCTCGGGCGACACATAGGTCAGGCTCTTTTCATAGGCCGCGACGGCCTGTGTCAGAAACGCGTTGTCGCCGGAGAAAGTACCTTGCTGGGAAAGCGCGTTGGCCTCAGCGGCCTTGTAGAACCAGGCGTCCTCATCGTCCCATTTCTCCGCCTGCTCATAGGCCTTGCCGTAATCCTGGGCCGCCTCCTGGAACTTGAAGGAGATTTCGTAGGTTTTCGCGCTGTCGCCAAACACCTCGGCGAATTCCAGCCGGCGCGCCTTGAGATCGGCTTCGGCCTTGTCGACAGTGTTTGATAGTTCACTGACGCGCGCCTTGGCCCGTTCGTGGAATTTCCGGGCGGCATCGAGCGCGCCTTCGCGCACTGCCTGATCGGCCAGTTTCGACAGCCGGACGATCTCCGGGTCCTGGCTTTTCAGCGCCGCCTGCTCGGCCAGCACCTGCTTCAGCCGCTCGGTCTGGCCGCGCAGCAATTTGTCGAGCTCGGCGGGGTCTTTCGGCGTGCCGGTGCCCAGTGTCTTCAGCATGGCATAGAGCGCGTCCATCGGCACGCCGCCGTCGCGCGAGATGGTTTCGATCTGGCGACGTTCGGGATCCGGCAGCGCTGAAATGGTGAGCAGCAGCCGGCGGCGCTCGGTCAGGATGTCGCCCTCATCGCCTTTCGGCGCCCCGGCCGGCGTGCCGAAATAGAGCAGCCGGCGCAAACTCTCATTGACCCATGGCCGCTGCTGGCCGTTGGTCTTGAGATAGACCTCCTCGCCGATCATGCGCAGCACGGTGCCGAATTCCTCACCGCCCATCGTGTCGATGTGGCGCAGGATCGCCGCCGCATAGGGGCTGTTGCCGTCGGCCGGGCCATCGAGCGCCACTTTGCCGGGCTCGGCGGCAAAGCCGATGACCTGGCCAAGACTGTCGTCGGCCGAGCCCTTGGCCGGCGCATTGTTGTTGTTCAGCGCGACGACGCTGCGCGTTTCGCCGAGACCACCGGCACCAATCGGCTTGCCGTCATCGCCCGGTGTCAGCTTCAGCAAGGTGCCCGGCGGGAACGGATCGTTGCGGCAAGCGTCGAGCAGCACGATGGTGACCGGTACCTTGGCCTTCATCTCGGCCACGATCGACGACAGCGGCACGAGTTTCTCGCCGGCATCGTCGAGCGCCGAAATGTCGGCATCCACAGGCACCAGGAAATTCTCGCCGCCGGCCTCGATGCCGTGGCCGGAATAATAGATGACGGCAACATCGGCGCCCTCGGCGTCGTCGACAAACCCTTCGAGGTCACGGCGCAATTTGCGCGCGTCGCGGTTGGTGGCGACGGTCGTTTCGAAGCCGAGCTTGTCGAACATTTCCTCGATGGCGCGGGCGTCATTTTCCGGGTTGGGCAGTTTGCCGACGTGCTTGTAGTCGGACTGGCCGATGATCAGCGCGACGCCCTTCAGCGCCTTCGGCTCCTCGGCGCGAGCCGAAATGAGCGCGCACAGGCAGAACATAAGCGCGGCTGCAAACGCCACGCATATGCGCACCCTTTCGACGGTCATTCGCCCAAACCGCATCGCCCACCCCGGAACCCGCAATCTTCCCCGAGGAGATGGCATCATGATGGCCGGCGCATGGCAAGTCAGGGGATGAACGGTGTTCTTGTCGTGAGGTGCAGATGCCGCCTGGTTTTCACGCCGTGAGCAGGTAGTGTTCAGCAAAAGCGGCCGCTCCGATGCGCACGCTGGCGACAGGTTCGGCCCGAAAAGCTTCAGGGAGGTTGCGATGACGGACTTCACACCAAAATTCGATCTGGCCGGCAAGGTGGTGCTGGTCACAGGCGCTTCGCGCGGCATTGGCCGCGCCTGCGCATTGGCTTGCGCCGGCTCCGGCGCCGACATGATCGTCGGCGTGCGCAGCAAGGCCGACGGGGCGGAGCTTGTCGCCGAGATCGAGCGCATCGGCCGCCGGGCGCTTGCCGTGCAGATGGACGCGACCGATCTCGCCACGGTGCGCAAAGGCGTCGCCGATGCGCATGCCGCCTTCGGCCGCATCGACATCCTGGTCAACAATGTCGGGCTCGGGCCAGAAAACCTGGCGGAAAACGTCACCGAGGAGGATTTCGACCTGACGGTGAACGTCAACCTCAAGGGCACGTTCTTCACCACCCAGGCGGTCGGCAAACTGATGATCGCGCAAAAAGGTGGGCGCATCATCAACATCAGCTCTCAGGCCGGCACGGTGACGTTGAAGGGCGAGGCGATCTACTGCATGACCAAGGCGGCGATCGCGCTGCCTGGCGGCCGAATGGGCGCAGCACAAGATCGCCGTCAACAGCGTGGCGCCGACCTTCATCTGGACCGACGGCACACGGCCGTCGCTCGCCGAACCGGACTTCCATGCGCATGTGCTCGGCCACATTCCGCTCGGCCGCATCGGCGACCCGATCGATGTAGCGGGAACCGTCGTGTTCCTCGCTTCGCCGGCAGCGTCGCTGATTACGGGAACGAATATACTGGTCGATGGCGGCTGGTCGGTGGCGTAGGCCGCAGCCAGCCTATTTGAAGCTGGCGATGGGCAGGAATTTCACTGCTGAACCAGTGAAGCGGCGGTGATCGGACGTCTGTCCTCGCGGCTGGAATCCGTCGAGATAGACCTGCTCCGGCGCCGTGCGGATGAAATTGGCGGCGATGACGGGCGCCGCTGCTGATCCGGTCCCGCCGGTGATGCCGCGACCTGTCTCAAGCGGCCGACTGGTCAACGCCGCGGGCACAATGACGGCGGTGGCTTCGGGATCGAGACGTGGCTGGACACGATCGGCCTTGGGGCTGGTCCGGACGCGATCTTCGGGTTTCGGTGCAGGGACCGCGGCGCGCTGGCCGGCCAGCCCATCGAGGCCGTTATCGGGGTGATGCATGGCCAGCAAGGCAGCGACGGCGTCGCCAGATTTGGCTGCATCCGGCTGACGCGTCGGGCTTTGCGGCCGCCATGTCGGCAAGGGGACGGTGAGCGCCGCCATCTCCGGCGCGGCGGCAGCCGCAGTTGTATCCGTCTTGCCCAAGGGCATTTCGGCATTGGCTGCCGCCGGCTTGGCTCCCGGCAGTTCAGCCCGCGCGGTGGACGCGCTGGCCGTTGCGAAGGGCGCGGTTTGCGCGACCGGAATGCTGGCCGTGGGGACATCGCGCGGGGCGAAGGCCGGCAACGGCACCGTGTTGGGCGCCATCGCCATGACGATTGCTTCAGGCGTCTTATTCTTTTGGTCAGTGAGTGGTTCTTCAGCCGCGCCGGCGGAAGCCACCTGGACGTCCGCCCGCTGGGCTGCCTCCGGCGGCACGATGGCGATGCCCCGCCCCGCCGGCTTGGGCTCCACGGACTTGGCCGATTTGCGTGACGCCGGCGCCGCTTCCGCGACATCCTCCGCCTCGTCGGCGCCGCGCCCGCCCAAAAGCGTCGCCAGCAGGCCGCGCGACTTTCTCTGACCGGCGTCGGCGCTTGCCAGTTCGATGTTGGGCGTGCCGGCGCTCTTGCGCGACTTGTAGGCGGCAAGCGCCTGGTCATAGCCGGGCAGCGGCCTGCCATCGCTCGGCACATGCAGCGTGTTGCCGTTCGGGAAGACCCTGGCGAGTTCCTGCCGGCTGATGTCCGGCCAATGCCGCACATTGCCGACATCCATGTGAATGAAAGGCGAGCCGGAGGTCGGGTAATAGCCGACGCCGCCGCCCTGCATCTTCAGGCTGATGTCGCGCAGCTTCTTCAGCGGCACGTCAGGCAGGAAAAAATCCATCGCGCGGCCAACCATGTGCTGGCTTTCCCGGGCGACGCCCTTCGAGCGGCTGCGCAGCATGGCGTTCGTCGCCGGCGAGCGATAGGCGCTGACCACGTGGATATAGCCCGTCGAGCCGCTGGCGCGGTAGGCCTGCCAGACGAGGTCGAGCAGGCGCGGGTCCAT
This sequence comes from Mesorhizobium sp. P2_E9, assembly GCF_056403815.1. NCBI lineage: Bacteria > Pseudomonadati > Pseudomonadota > Alphaproteobacteria > Hyphomicrobiales > Phyllobacteriaceae > Mesorhizobium > Mesorhizobium sp. P2_E9. The sequence goes on along the minus strand of NZ_JBFUET010000029.1, from coordinate 29,424 downwards.
CCTGGTCGGTTCGTTGCGGCGCCAGTCGCGCAGCATGAAATTGATCTTCTTCAATCCGGCCTGATCGTAGCGGCCGTTGCGCTTGAAGACGATCTCGGCCTTCTCGCCGGTATGAAGATGTTGAATCCGCAAAGCGCGCGTCTCGGCGGACGCGCCGGTGACGCACAGGCAAAGGAACGCGACCACAATGGCCGGCAGCCATGCCCAACGATGGGAGGGCGCGTTCTGTTCGCTTTCAATCACGTTCATGCCTTGCACATTGTTCTTGTTTCGGGCGATTTGACGTCTTCGCCGGATGCGGAGCCTTCTTTTCGAAGCGCTCGACCCGACAAGCAGGCCTGATCTGGCAGGCCTGATCTGGCAGGCTTGACCAGGCAGGCTTGACCAGGCAGACGGGCATCCGTCCCCGCCCTGTCGATGAACAGCATCTTGGTTAATGAATCGTGTTCGTGCCGGACACGGGCCTTCCCGACAAGTCGCGGATTGCCCGAAGGCGTTCAGCCGATCGCTTCAGCGGAACAGATATTTCGAGACTTCCGGATTGCCGCGCCGCCACATCACATTGTCCAGGAAGTAATGGTGCACGTTGATGAAGATCCAGGCGATGAAGAGGAAAAGCGACGAGCCGAGCACCGCCTTGTCGTAGGGAACCAGGTCAATCAGCATCATCGGCACCAGCCAGAAGCCGAGCGCTCCAAGAATTGCGCCGACGATGATGAAGGCCAGCACGCGCAGCCTGTACCACGGTCCAAGAATGGACAGGGCCTTTAGTCGCGGCGTCTCGACGGCATCCGCACGGTCGCGCTCGACATTGGTCTGGTAGCGCCAGACCACCGCCAGATACTGCAAGGAATGGAGCGCCGGCACCACGAGCAGCCAGAGCGGGTTCAGCGTCACGAACAGGATCCAGGCATAGAGGGACACGACGTAGGCGACGACGCCGTTGTAGGGCAGCGCCCCACCATGCTTGCGCCAGCGATTGATGAACATCACGGCGGTGGCCGCCGAGGAGGCGGCAGCGACCGCCATGGCGATGGTGATGAGCCATGGCGGGACCGCGAAGGTGTAGTACTGCAAACCCCAGAATTGCCTTTCGGTGATCACCACATTCGTTTGCAGCCAGGCGAACAGCCACACGGCGTAGCCATTGAACAGCAACACCTTCTTGTCCTGTTCGCTGAAGAATTTGCGCTTCAGCACAGCGTCCACCATCAGCATGCCGTAGCCTTGCTTGACGTAGTGCCAGCCGACGAAAAAGCCCATTGCGTTGGTTGCGTTGCCCAGCAGGCGGGCGTTCCCCGCCAGCGTGCCATAGGCAAAGAAGGCGGTCATCGCCAACGGGACGACAATGCCGGCGATGATGTAGCGGATCTGGAGGTTGCGGCTGTAACCGTCGCCGCGCAGCTTGTGCGCGAAGTTGCGGTAGAAGATCTGGTACGAATGACCGAAGTGCGGCTGGTTTATGAGGTGCGAGAGCAGGAACATCGTCAGCGTCACGGCGGCTTCGTACCGAAGCGGCAGGAAATATAGCACCGGCAGAATGATAAGCGCGCTTCCGCCAAGCATGAAGAAGTCGATGAACGGGCCAAAGAGATATTTTTGCGGCGTGGCTGCGACGGAAGCCGGGGCATCTGCCGAAAGGTGAAGTGCCATGGTGCCTTCTCCCTGTGATCGTTTATCTGGCCATCCCGGATACCGTTTGTGTCGACGGCGGCGAGGATCTCACTACGCGTCCGGCAACGGCCCATATGATCGCGGTTGCCAGCATCGAAGCATACCCGTCAATCCCGTAATGCCAAGCCAGTTAGATGGGGGCCAGTCTTCAGTGGGGGATCATTCCGGCGCAGGAATTTGCGCAGCGGCAACTCGAACCGAATGTACATCCGCCAAGCGAAAAGAACGGATGTGGCTGTGCCGATCACGATGATAAGGTCCGGAGGAATTGGAAAAGCGGTCCACACCATCAGTAGCAGCGTTATCGGCAGAGTGTGGATCAGATACAGCATATAGGAGGCGTCACCGAGAACCGTCCAGACGCTCGGCTTCGCGTCGATCTGCATCGTGCCGAAAACGATCATCGCTGCCGGGACACCATAGACCAGCACGCGCTGGAAGCCGTTATCGCCGGCGAGAAACTCCATCGTCCCTCCTTGCGGCGCTATCCCAACGAATCCGACAGCTATCATCGCCGCGGCGCCGATCGGCAGCAACCACACCGCCGGTTTCCACCTGGGCGCATAGGCGAGAACGACGCCGAAGCCGAACTCGATGATCAGCGGGTTGCCAAGAAATTGCAGCACCGGACCCGCCGAGCGAAATATCATTGCGAGGCCGAAGATACCGACGACTACCGACAGCAGTCGCCGGTCGATGAGAACGATGGTCGCGGCAGCGTAGAACAGCATTTCGAAGCACAGCGTCCAGGCTGCTGGCAATGCTGGCGCGGTCATTTGATCGGTAGCCGGCCACAGCAAGAGCGTCGCTACCGCGTCCCGCCAGCCGAAGCCGGTTTTGTAGGCGACGATCGCGTAGGGGATACTGATCAGCAGGTAGAGCGGAACAATGCGCCGGAACCGTCTCCAGGCGAAAGATCGCCACGTCAGACTTGGTGCAGTCTTGGCAATAATCACCCCTGATATGACAAAGAAGATGTCGACGCCTGCGAAACCGGCCACCTGAAAATCATGAGGCAACAGGCCATTGGATCCTGTGACCTTAACGGCGGTCTGTGCTGCGTGGACATATACGACCATCAGCGCTGCAACGAAGCGAAGTACTTGCAGGGACCAGATCAACCGGGCGAGTCCTGACTATTGGCTGCTAGAGTTTGGTATGGCGCCACCAAGGAACCGCGGCAAGAGCATGGGGACGCGCCGAGCGTAATCGTCGTATTCTGGGAAGGTTTGCCGAAGGATAGCCTCTTCATTTCTCGCGCGTCTAAACTGCAAAAGAAATTGAACCGCACTCAGCGCCACCATCAGAATTGAAAAATGCGAAAGCACCATCCCGAGAACGAATACCGCCTCACAGATGTAGAGCGGATGCCGGACGATCGAGTACGGGCCAGTGGTAACCAGGCGACGAGCTGTCGCCATGAGAGCGAAGGAACGGCCCAGCCAATAAAGACAGAAAATCGAACTGGCCGTACCGATGAGGACTAGGCAGAGGCCCGTCACTTGCGCCGCCTCATTTTGCAATGCCGGCGTCAGGTTCAATGCGAGCAGGATCATAAATGTTCCAGCTACCGCGGTTACTCTCGGTTCAATTCCCTGCGCAGTTCCCTTTGGCGGAAGGCGGGTGATGGTCATCACAAGCAGCAGCAACAGAAAAACGGTTGACGCCAGTTGAGTGACGATTGCGAGCGAACTTGCCGAGGTATCCTGACGGAAATAGTGCAGTAGAGGTATCGCGCTGGACGTCGCCATAACCGTCATGACAAAGACGATGGCAATACGGCCAAAAAAATCCTCGTTCAACATTTTCACCCCCCGTACCTAAGCAGTCATTGAAACATCACTTCCGCGTCCCGACAAGAAGATGGTTTGCAAAGAGTTAACGGCTATGCCGTCTCAAATTTTGATTAATCTATCCGTCCCATCGCGGCCACATGCCAGATCTTCGTGCTTCGTATCCAGGCGCCGATCTCAATTGTGGTTTTCCATTGCGATGATTGCACTCAGCCCTCACAGCACAACGTTTTCGTTTTTGATTTGCGTTGCCTATGAATCCGGCTGAATGGCCCGCATTTCGCATAGCAGAGCGCGCTGGCGCCGTTCAGCTAAGCTGATTCAGGATTCCAGAGCTGCTCGCCAACACCAAACTTTCGTAGATCACGAGCACTAGCGTACAGATCGCCGCGACCGAGATTGGCACGCCGAACGGCACAACGCCTTTGCGGTCGAGATGCTGAACGTAGACGCGGAAGGCACCCGCGGGCAGCAGGAATGGATTTTTCATGGCTGCTGCGGTGACGAGGGCGAAAACCAGTAGCAGCATGGAAAACACGACGAGGTCGTTGCCGCCGGTCAGGAAAGGGATGACCGCCATCAGCTTGACGTCGCCGGCGCCGATCTTGCGCAAGAGCCAGAACGGGAACAAGGCAAGAAACAGCACGAGGCCGGCAGCCGCGCTCAAGCCCATGTCCAACCAGGATCCGGATCGGAGCAGCAGCAGCAACAGCGATCCCGCCCCAAGACAGAGCAGCAGCAGCACATCGCGATTGGCAATCTTCTGCGTCGTGAAGTCGAGCCACGCAATCCTTGCGAGCAGAGGAATGGCGAGGGCCTTCAGCAGGAGCGCTTCGACAAGCAGCATGCTAGCGCTCGATGTTCTGCACGCTTGACGACAGCAGCTTCAGATTGTTGGCCACAGTCGGATCGTTGGGCGCCAGTTCATAGGCCTTGAGGAAATTCGCGCGCGCGTCCTGCAGCTTGCCACGCAGCAAGTAGGAATAGCCGACATTGTTGTAATATTCGGGTGACGCCCCCATCAGCTTGAAGGCTCGGCCATACGCCCGGTCGGCGAGGTCGAAGCGGTGGATGCGGTCGCACGAAGCGGCCAGCCCCATCCAGGCGCCGCCGTCATTGGGCGCGAGTTGCGTGGCCTTGAAGAACAGCGCGCCGGCGTTGCCGTAATTTTCCGCACGGAATTGGTTCTTGGCTTCGGCCACGGCCTGGTCCGAGGCGTAATATTCGACGTTGCCGACCGTCTTCAATCCATCGAAGGCATCGCCAAAAGACGTGACATCGCCTTTCGACGGCTCGTTGGTGCGGACGACACCATCTGCGGTGTCCGCGCCATTTGTCTGACAGCCAACAAGCGCCATCATCAGCAGGCTGGCTGCGGCTGCGACTGCGAGGCGCATTGGCCCTGTCATTTTATCCCCCAAGAGTCGTCCGACTCTTTTTTCGAATCAAAGCATATATCCATTTAGAAGAAAATGCCCTTCATGCGGATGATCACCGGCAACATGATCACCATCATCACCACCGGGAAGATGCACAGCCCCAATGGAATCATCATCTTGACCGGCAGAGCGTTGGCGCGCTCCTCGGCGTGCAGAATTCTCTGGCTGCGCATCTCTTCGCTGTAGACCCGCAAAGCGTCGGTCAGACTGGTGCCGAGCTCTTCCGACTGCCGAAACAGCACAGCCAGAGCCCGCGCCTCGTCAAGGCCGATGCGGTCGGCGAGGTCGCGCAGCGCATCCCGCAACGGCTTGCCGGCACGCAACTGCAGATTCATGATCGAAAGCTGGATGCCGAGCCATCTGTGGGTGCCGGCCAGTTCGCTGCTGACACGCTCCACCGCCGCCTCCAGGCTCATGCCAGCGTCCGCGCAGGTGATCATCATATCCATGAAATCGGGAAAGGCGCGGCGATAGACCTCTCTCTGCGCACTCTCGAAGCGATCGAGCAGGATGCTTGGAACCACGATGCAAGCGAGCCCGAAAAGAGCGGAACCGGCAAAACCTATGAAACCGGGCATTTGAGGTGGGAGAACGCGCGACAAGAGCGCATAGGCAGCCAGAAAGCCAGCACAGGCAGCACCAAGCCGTGACAAGGTGTAAATGAGCGGCGCGCTGGTCTGGTAGAAGCCGGCTCGAAACAGCTTCGCCTCAAGCGCATTAGGTTCGTCCCGTTCCTTCTCCATCGACCGGAAATAGGCGTCGACCGGCCGCTGCGCGGCAATCTTGGCAAGCAGTTCCTGTCCGGCGAGCGAACGACGATCGGCAAACCCCTCGGTCTTCAGGCTTTGCGCGACCAGAGTCCGCGTCTGCAGCGCCGGCAAGAGGACAAGCGCGCCGAACAGAAACAATGCAACCGCCGCGATGAAGACGGCAACGGAGATCAAAGTGCCCAGATCCTGGATGATCGAAAACAAGTTTATTCTTCGCTCCCGTCAGAAATCGAAATTGACCATGCGGTACATGATAAAGTCGCCCAACAACGCCCACAGCCCGAAAATCGTGAACACCGGCAAGATCAGCGGACTGCCCCAGACGGTGCCGTAGTAGGACGGGGCAAGCAGTTGAAGGATCAGGAACATAACCACGGGAAACAGGGAGATGATCCACGCGGACACGCGGCCCTCGCCAGAAAGCGCCCGGATCTTCATCCTGAGCTTCTGCCTGTCGCGCAGCACCACGGAAAGATTGGACAGGATTCCTGTGAGATTGCCGCCCGTCTTGGACTGGATCGACAGCGACACCGACAGCAGATGAAGACCTTCGAAGCCCACGCGTTGCGACAGCTTCCGCACTGCCTGCTCGATGCTCAGACCAAATGTGATTTCATCGGAAACGATGCCGAATTCGGTGCCGAGCGGATCGGGCATTTCGCGCGCTACGAGCGCGACCGCTACCGAAGCCGGATGCCCGGCCCGCAGCGAACGGACGATCATGTCGAGCGCATCCGGGAGCTGCTTTGCAAACTTCTGAATGCGCTTGTTGCGGGCGCGGCGGAGAACGAGAAGCGGCAGCCCAAATCCGATCGCCAGAAAAACGATGAGCGACACCAGGGTGGAGAAATGCAACAGGACCGACATCAGCAACGCAATCGCCAGTCCAGCGCTGAGAAACGTCGCGGCGAAAACCATTGGGTTTCCGGTGATGCCGGACTGGGTATAGAGCCTGTTCAGCCGGATCATGTTGGATAGAAAGTCGCCTGATTCCGTCAGTCCACGTTCGCGCAGCAATCCCTGCAGGGTCTGTTCCGCGGGCGCTTCGTCAGCCAGCCGCCTCAGCCGGTGGTTGATCACGCCAATCCGAGACCGGCGACCGGCAAAGGAAAGATATAGAGCTTCACCGGCGAGAATGACCGACGCTGCCGCCAGCATATAGATAAAGTATAGCAATGCCTGGCCGGTCGGCATCAGAGTGGAACCTGCGGGTTGAAGGCATCCTTGGCAAAATGATGCCCAAGCGTCGCTGCCTCAGGGGCGAAGCGCGGGCGAACGCCCGTGGCGCGAAAGTCTCCGACGACCTTACCGTCCGCGGTCACCTCACGACGCACGAAGTTGTAGATCTCCTGGAGCTGTACGACATTGCCCTCCATGCCGGTCAGTTCGGATATGGACGTCACGCGCCTGCCGCCATCCGACAAACGCTGGGTCTGCACGATGATGTCGATGGCCGAAGCGATCTGCGCCCGGATGGATTCGTGCGTCATCGGCATGCCCGCCATGCCGACCATCTGCTCCAGCCGCGATATGGCATCGCGCGGCGTGTTGGCATGGATGGTGGTCATCGAGCCCTCATGTCCGGTGTTCATGGCCTGCAGCATGTCGAAGGCCTCCTCGCCGCGCACCTCGCCGACGATGATGCGATCGGGCCGCATGCGCAGCGCGTTCTTGAGCAGTTCGCGCTGGCGCACCTCGCCCTTGCCCTCGACATTAGGCGGGCGCGTCTCCAGCCGGCCGACATGTGGCTGCTGTAGTTGCAGTTCCGCCGCGTCCTCTATGGTGATCAGGCGCTCTCTCGATGGAATGTAACTCGATAGCGCGTTGAGCAAGGTCGTCTTGCCGCTGCCGGTTCCGCCGGAAACCAGGATCGATTTGCGTGCCTGTACGGCGATCCGCAACAGCTCAACCATCGGGGGCCGAATAGAATTGAGCACCACGAGACGTTCGAGCGAATAAGGATTCTTGGAGAATTTGCGGATCGATACCAGCGGACCGTCGACCGAGATCGGCCGCACCGCGATGTTGACGCGTGAGCCGTCATCCAGCCGGGCATCGACCATCGGCGACGATTCATCGACCCGCCTGCCGATGTTCGAGACGATCTTGTTGATGACCCGCAGCAGATGCGCCTCGTCGCGAAACCGGATTGCCGTCTCTTCGACGATGCCACGCCGCTCGATAAAGACGCGCTTGTGGGTGTTGATCATTATGTCGGTGATCGTGTCATCCTTGAGCAACGGTTCGATCGGGCCGAGTCCCAGCATCTCGTCGGCGGTTTCGCTGGTAATTTGGTCAAGCTCGCGCGCGTTCAGCGGCACGCTGTGGGTGCGCACGAACTCGCGCACGATCGGGCGGATCTCGTTCAGGATCTCGTCCTTGGATGCGGTTTCGAGCGCGGATAAATTGAACCGGTCAATCAAATGGCGATGCAGTTCGACTTTTAGCGTCAGGAAGTCCTCGCCTTGCGGCGTCAGATCCACAATCGCCGGAATTGGCGTTGCAGCGGCGAGTACGGTCGTGATCGGCTGATCGAGCGGCTTTGGCTGCTCAGCCGGCCCTTTGATGAAGCGGCCTAACATCTCGCACAACTCCAAAATTCACTTGATAGGAAATCACTCCCCGACCCGGAAGTGTGCGAACCCAGGTCCGGCGGATCGTGTCGAAACATAACTGCTTGGTTGGCGACGGTCATGACAGAGACACCTGTTGTCGGTCGGGCGAGCGTTGAGCGACGTCCGAATTTGACTGCGGGGACGGCCGGCCTTGGGCAACCCAGCGGACAAATTGAATTGCAACGGCCGCGACTGCTAATCCGGCCAGCACGTCGACGAGATAGTGCCCGCCCTCGGGAAATGTGGCGAGGACCAGCATCGCGTTGAGCGCGTAGACTGGAAGCGAGATATAGCGGATGCCACGCATTGAATAGGCGAAGATCACAGCCAGGGTGGAGTGGAAGGAAGGGAACGAGACAAGACCTTCGGGATGTTCCAGCAAGAATGGTTTCAGTGTCCGCAGGGCATGAAGCTGCCCAAGGTGCCGCGTTGAGGCGCCGGGACCAAAGGAACTCAAAATATCCGGCGACGGATGGTAAAACTCAAAGGCCCCTGCCGCCGGCACTGCAATCGTGACCAGGCACATCAAACAACCGGCCACGCCGTAATGCGCTACAAATTCCTCTAGCCGGTCCGATCGGGCGGTCAACGCGAGGATGGCGGGCAGCAGCAATAACTGTACGCTCAAACTGTTGTAGGCCATCGAAAGCACATGATCGATTGATGGGTATTCGTTGAGCACACTTACATAGGCGACCCAGTCGAAGCCCAAGCTTGCGTCGCCCGCGGCCAGATAGCTGTCCAGTAGTGGCCGGCTTGTCGCGGCGGCCAAATAGGTAACGAACAGAAGCACTAGGGAAAACAGGGTTATAACGGTCAACGCCATAGCCAGGGCCTGTATCCTGCCAGCGAACTCACTTACCATGTCGCGATAGCCAAAAGGCGTTTTGCGAAGTTGAAGGCGCATCGCTGCAAGGAGCACCCACAGCAAGGCCATGGGCATCGACATCGCCACTTCGAACCAGATGGGTCTATTGAGATTCACGGTCGAGAACGGCAACCAGATCAGATCTGCGACCACAGCTCCGGCAAACAAGACTGAAATAAAGGCAACAAGCCGACCGTTTCCAAATCCTGCCATCCCGCAGAGGGTGCATCCGAACGGCCTGCGGTTAAATGATGTGGCCGCCATCGGATCGGTCGAGTCGCCCGCCGGAAGCGACGAGTACGAGAATGCCCGTCCTTCGCCTTCCATCCGTCCAGGCATCGACCGCCCCATCCCGTTAGCCCTCTCTAAATTTGTAATACCTAAACTAACGGTTAACCACATGCGCGACAAGCGCCCTTGGGTTCGGGAAGGACCAATACTTACAAGATAGTTAAGATGCGAGCGGCGAAATTTTTTTTTTTTATTTTCCGACTTCCACGCCGCCAAACATGAGTAGCGGACTAAGCTTTGGAGGCGTCCCTAGCCCTTGAGCGCTCAGACATCGGCATCCACTCCATAACTGGCTATAACCCCTTAGATATAAAGGGGTATGCTTTGTCACTAAAGTAGACATAGCTAAATTAGCCAGCCGACATAATTGTGAACGAATGGTTAAGAGCGCTTGAAAAATTAGACGAATCAAGCTCTTGCTGGAATTTAACGTCGCTCTGAACTCGCAAGTTCATGTATTGGAAAGTTAAGGAACCGTTAATCCCGTTTGACTCCGCAATTTCTCGGGACCTAGGATCGATATGACGGGGGATGCTTGGGTATGGGGTTCATCCTTGGCTCTGTCTCGTCGGGTTCAAACCTCCAAAGGGAGAAATTGACATGAAGAAGCTCATGACGATGACCCGGCAGTTCCGCGACGACGAAAACGGCGCTGCTATGGTCGAATACTCTATCCTGATCGGCATCATCGCCGCGGCATCGATCGTTGCGGTCATCGCTATCGGCGGATGGGTCGGCAGCCAGTTCACCGGCCTCTGCTCCAAACTGAATACCACGGGTATCAGCTCGACCGGCAGCGGCACCGGCGCATGCGTGCCGGGTTGATCAAGGAGCGATAGCCATGAAGTGGCTTGTCGACGTAGCCAGGCAGTTCAACGCCGATGAAAACGGCGCTGCCATGGTGGAATACTCAATCTTGATCGGCATCATCGCCGCGGCATCGATCGTTGCGATTATTGCCATCGGCGGATGGGTCGGTAGTCAGTTCACCGGCCTTTGCGCGAACCTGAACACCAAGGGTGTATCCAGTACTGGCGGTGCCGGTGGCACTTGCTAAGAACTCTCTGGGCCGGAATCGTTCGATTTCGGCCCAGAATTCTACGCGTTGAAGGGGCTAACATTCGCCCGGCGGGCGATGGTGGGGTGGAAAAATGCGTGCCAATACACTTATCATGATCGTTCTCGCCGGCGTGTTCGGCGTGCTGGCGGTTGTGCTCGCCAATATCTGGCTGGCCAGTCAGCGCAATGCGATGGCGCGGACGGATGACGTACCGCGCGATACGGTCGTCGTGGCGGCCGTACCATTGAAATTCGGCGATATGCTGACCGACGACAAGCTGCGCGAAGTAGCGTGGCCGGCGGGCGCGGTTCCGGCCGGCGCTTTCAAGACAACAAAAGAAGCGCTGGCTGGCGAAGGCACCAAGCAGGCGTTGCAGGCCATCGGCACCAATGAGCCTGTTCTCGCCACCAAGATCACCGGCCCTGGCCAGCGCGCAACGCTTTCGGCGGTGCTCGGCGAAGGCATGAAGGCCGTTTCCATCAGGGTGAACGACGTGCTTGGCGTCGCCGGCTTCGTTTTCCCAGGCGACCGGGTCGATGTCCTTTTGACGCGCACGGCGCGCGACAGTGATGGCGCGGACAAGAGTTTCGTTGACGTGCTTCTGCAGAGCATGAAGGTGCTTGCCGTCGACCAGGTGGCTGATGAGAGCAAGGATAGCCCTACCGTCGTTAAATCAGTGACGCTCGAGGCCAGCACCAAGGATGCGCAGAAGCTGACACTGGCGGCGGGTGCCGGCCAATTGTCACTGGCGCTTCGCCAGGCGGCGGCCAGCAAGGGCGAAACGACCGAGCGCGTGACGCTCTCGGATTTGACCGGCGAAACGCCCGACGATGTTGCCAAAAGGCAGGCCGAACTCGACAAGAAAGCAGCGGCGGAAGCTGCCGCAGCCGAGGAGCGTAAGCGGGCGGACGACAAGATAGCCGGCCTGACCCAGGCCGTGGAGAGGGTGGGAAGCCGACTTGACGAGTTGGGCAAGGTCAAACCCGCTCCGGCCGTAGCATCCGCGCCGGAAGTGCGCGAGGTCGTTAAGGAAGTGGTCAAGTATGTGCAGCCGGAACCGCCGAAAAATGTCACAGTGGGCGTATTTCGTGGCATGAAGCTCGATACATATGACGTGCCGCGACAACCATGATAATATTGCGGCTAATAAAGTCGGGCTGCCAGCGGTAGCAGCAGTGGGGAGACGGGGATGCAGGGGTTTTGCGTAAGGATGGCTGCGGCCGCGTTGTCCTGTCTGGCAGCGCTGTTGCTATCGAGCCTCGCGGCCGATGCAGCCGACCGCTTCATCGACGTGTCGAACCCGAGCGTCCATCGCATCTTCCTGCCCATGTCGCAGTCGGTGACGCTGCAGGTGAATGCCAATCTGGGCGATATCGTCGTCGGCGATGAGAAGATCGCCGATGCCCAGCCGATGACCGACCGCACGCTCTATGTCATCGGCAAGGGCGCCGGCACCACCACGGTCAATCTGTTCTCACCTGAAAAACGATCGCTTGGCGTCATTCAGATCGAGGTCGGTGTCGACGTCAGCGACATGGCGGCGGCCATCCGCCAGGTGTCGCCACGGTCGCGCATCGAAATCGGCTCGGTCAATGGCAGGGTCAGGCTTGGCGGCCACGTCAAGGACGGCGCCACGCTGGAGGCCATCATGCAGGTGGCGCAGCAATATGGCCCCGACGCCATCATCAATTCAGTCACCGTGGATGACAGCCAGCAGGTCAATCTGGAAGTGCGCGTGCTGGAAGCCAAGCGCAATGCCGGGCGCGATCTCGGCGTCTCGTTCAGGAGCAGGGACAGCAATGCAACCAAGTTTGGAACGGGCATCGCGGCTACCACTCCAAACGGAGTAGACCCTGGCACCCTGGTGTCGGGCCTGCTGTCGAAGTCGAATCCTTTCGCGACACTGATCACCCAGGTGATCGACAGCAACATCAAGGTCGACCTGATCATCGAGGCGCTCGAGGCCAAGGGGGTGGTGCGCACCCTGGCTGAACCCAATCTCACCACCTTGTCCGGTGAGCCGGCCAGCTTCAACGCCGGCGGCCAGGTGCCGATCCGGAGTATCACCAAGGATGGCCAGGTCCAGGTCGAGTACAAGCAGTTCGGCGTCAATCTCCTGTTCACGCCAATAGTGCTCGCCGACGACAAGATCCACATCCAGCTGGCGCCGGAGGTCAGCGACCTGACCAGTTTCACCACCGCCGGCGACCCGATCTTCACCAACCGCAAGCTGGAAACCGTCGTTGAATTGCGCGACGGCCAAAGCTTCGCGGTCGGCGGGCTTCTGTCGAGCAAGACCACCAAGCTGCAGAACCAGGTGCCGTGGCTCGGCCAGGTGCCGGTTATCGGCACGCTGTTCCGCAATTCGAGCAACCAGAAGGAAGAGACCGAACTGGTCGTCATCGTAACGCCGCACATCGTGCGGCCGGTGAAGCCCGGCGAACAGCTGGCGACGCCGTTCGACAAGACGCGGCCGGCCAACGACCCGGAATTCTTCGTGCTTGGTCAGCTCGAGGTGAACAAGGACATGATCCGCAAATATGAAACGGGCGACGGCGTCACCGGCCCCTATGGCCACATGCTCGACTTCAAATCGAAGGACAAGATGCTCTATGTCAAGAAATAGCGCCTTGATCCTCATTCTCTGCGCCGGTGCGCTTTCGGGCTGCGCCGCCGACTATCTCAACCACTATGACACGGTGACCTTGGCCGCCGGCGACACGCAGAAATTCAACTCGCTGCTGCAGACCGTCGATCCGCTCAATCCGGCTTCGAAGAACACACATATCGAAGGCGACGGCACGCGCGCCGCACTTGTCGCGCACAATTACAAATTTCCACCACCGCCGCCGCCGCCGCCGGCGATCACGGTCAATGTCGGCGGGTCCGGTGTGACGACGTCGCAGTGAACTGAACGGAAGGATGCGGAGGGCGCCGGGCATGCGAGGGGCTGCGCAGGAAAGCAGAGAGTAAGGTCATGTTGGGGACCATTCGTGCCTTCTGGAAGGATCAACGCGGCGTAGCGATGATCTTGGTGGCGATCATGATACCCGTGCTTATCGGCTTCTCGCTGCTGGCCATAGACATGAGCCGGGTCAACAGCCTGCACAACGATCTGCAGAAGGGTGTCGACGCTATGGCGCTAGCCGCCGCGGCGGAACTCGATGGCAATTCGGATGCGATCACCCGGGCCAACCGGGCCGTCACCAACCTTGTGGCCAACAAGACGCTGTTTTCGACATCAGGTGATCACCAAATCGCCCTGGCTGACGTAACGGTGACCTATCTGACCGGGATACCGGCGAGTGATGACATCACATTGACTGCCGCGGGTGTCGACTCAAATGCCAAGAACTGGGCCAGCACCGATCCCAAGGCTGTCAGGTTTGCCGAAGTGACTGTGAACGCATCGGGCGCGACGGACGGCGCGGGCGCCTTCGCGACGATTTTTCCAGCCAGCATCGTCGGCAGCACCGAAAGGATGGACGTGCGGCCACAAGCGGTGGCGGGATTCACCAATGCGTTGTGCCAGTTCACACCGATGTTCATCTGCAATCCTTTCACCAATAGCGCAACCTCCCTGAGTGATCTGCAGACGGCCGTATCAGGAACAAAGAAGCCGATGATCTGGCTGAAAGAACAAACAGGTGGCAGCAGCGCCCAGTACGGTCCGGGCAATTACGGGTTTTTGTCATCACCCGAGGGCGATAAGAATACGGCTGCGATTACCGAAATGTTCGCTGTCACCAATCCGCCCGCCTGCTACGACCAAAGTGGTGTGACCACCCGTCCGGGTAACATTCCTCCGGTGGATGCCGGTATCAATACCCGCTTTGACATTTACGACAATGGCGGCCCCTACAAGACCGACCCATCAATTAACCCGCCTGCGCCGAATGTCAGAAAAGGCATGGACGTTCAAAACGCAGGCAAGAACAATTGCAGCTACAACGCTCCCACGTCCGGGCAGGCCAAGAATTTTATGGCCGTGCCCCGAGACAATTGTTTCGCGACCACATGTTCAAATGCTGGATCTCTCGGCGACGGCAACTGGAACTTCATGGGTACGAAAACAAGTCCGGGCTATTGGGACACGAATTGGCCCAAGGACGATGGGACCGGCGTGAAAGCCGCGTGCGGCGCAAGCCCAAGCCGATATTGTGTCTACAATTACGAAATTCAGCACAAAGCGGATCTTAAGAGCACTTTCGAACAGACCGCGCCGGCCTGCAATGCGACGACGCAGACCGCTGACAGACGACTGCTCTATGTAGCGATTGTCGACTGTACGGCCAACACTGTTCATGGCGGCGGACAGACCTTACCCGTGCAGGCTTTCGCGAGTGTGTTCCTGACAGAACCGGCGGGTGGGGCGCCCAATGCCGATATCTATGGCGAGATCGAGGATATCAGCACTGTCTCCGGCCAAAACACGCTGAAGAAGCTGCAGCGCAACGAAGCGCAATTGTACCGGTAGCGCCATGTTGATTAAACTGAGACAGTTCCTCCATCGGTTCCACCACGACGAACAAGGCGCTGCCTTGGTCGAGATAGCGATCGTCACGCCATTCGTGTTGCTGCTGTCGGCCGGTGTGTTCGAGTTCTCGAACATCTTCAACACGCGTCTGCTTCTCGAAGCCGGCGTCGAGGATGCCGCTCGCTATATGGCGCGCTGCAGCAGTGACTGGGATACTTGTAAAGGGTACGCACAAAACCTCGCAGCGAAGGGGGCCGTTCAGGGCGGTAGCGCGAGGGTTACCGGGTGGACCCCGGATCAAGTCACCATCAACCCGGCACAATCGCTCCAGGCAATCGATCCCACGACGGGTACCCAGCTCTATCTCAGCAGCACCGGCACCGTCGTCGTCGTGCAGGTCAGCACCGCATATTCGTATCCTACCCTGGGCCTCTGGTCTTATCTTGGCTTTAGTGCCCTTACGCTCAATGTTTTCCATCAGGAGCGTGTCTTGGGATGGTGATCTCGCACGGCAGGTTCTGGAGAAACCAATCCGGCGCGGCAATGGTGGAGGCGGCCATTGCCATGCCCCTGCTGCTGACTCTGCTGCTTGGCTTCGTCGACTTTGGCTATGCCTTCTACCAATGGAATGCCGGCAACAAAGCGGTGCAGGCTGGCGCCAGGCTGGCGCAGATTTCCGCTCCGATCGCCAGCGGACTTCTGCTCGAGGCAAAAACACCCAGCGACTCACTGGATGTGGGAAAGGCAGTTCCCATCAACACTTACAGCTATATCTGTACGGCCAGTGCCGCCGGAGTTGTGTCTTGCACCTGTGGAACAGGCGCAACATGCCAGAACCTCAATGTGAACCAGGCCGCTTTCGACTTCATCTTCAGCGGCAGCAGCACCCGGCCGGGAATGCTGACCTTCCTGCCAACCCTTCTGAAATCCGAGATCCAGATTCAGTATCAGGCTTCGGGCCTCGGCTACTGGACGCGCCCCAATGGGCCGGTACCAACGATCACCGTCAGCATTGTCAATCATCCGTTCCAGTTCTTCTTTCTGGCCGGGTTTCTCGGGTTCGGAACCATCACCATGCCCTCCATGCTGAGCACGGTCACGGGCGAAGACATGAAGAGCACCTATCCATGAACGCCATCAACACCAAGGTCACGCCGACCAAGCGAAAGCAGGTGGCGCTGTTTTCGTCGGATCCGAACTTCAAGCGCGATGTGGCGACGCGGCTCGATGCGCTGGCGATCTACGACGTCCGGATTTCCGAGACGGATGATTTTCTCAAAGGCCCACCGGTCGACACGCGCCCGGGCATCGTCATCCTCGATCTCGGCAATGGCGAATTGCTCGGCAGGCCAGGCATCGTCGAAGCGCGCGCGCTGTGGGCGACCGTGCCGCTGATCGCGGTTTCCGATGAGCTGACGTCGGAGCAGACGCGCGTTTTGGTGCGCATGAACGCTTCGGACTGGCTGCACAAGCCACTCGACGGCAAGGAACTGCTCAACGCGGTGACCTTCCATGACACCGGCAACCAGGGAACGAAAAGCCGGATCATCACCTTCATCAGCGCCAGCGGCGGTGCGGGCGCCACGACGCTTGCGCTGTCGGCGGCCGAATTCCTGGCCACGAAATCGGCTGAGCGCGCGGCTTCGACCTGCCTGGTCGATCTCGATTTCCAGAGCGCCAATTGCGGCGCCTATATCAATCAGTTCAACCAGTTCGACCTGACGGGCATCATCGCTCAGCCGGAACGGCTCGATGTCGAGCTGATGGATGTCATCAAGCTGACGCGCCCGTCCGGTCTCACCCTCTATGCGTTCGAGAGGCCGCAACTGCCGTTCGAGCCGCGCGGCAGCGATTTCGTCTTCCGGCTCCTGGACCTCGTCGCCTACCGGTTCGACGACATCGTCATCGACCTGCCCAATATCGAAACGCCCTGGCACAATTCGGTGCTTTCGACCAGCGACGAGATCTTCATCGTCTTCGAGCTCAATGTCGCTTCGCTGCGGCAAGGCAAGCGGCTCTACAAGAAGATCCGCGAGCTGCGCGGCAATGCGGTCAGCATCACGCTCGTCGCCAACAAGCACAAGCGCAAATGGTTCGGAAACCATTTTTCGCGCAGCGAGCTCGAGAAGATATTCAAGGCGCCGCACATCAAATCGGTCGCGCTGGACAACGCCCTTGTGACCGATGCCTTGAACCGAGCGATCCTGCCCGCCGAAGTGGATAGCCGGGCGCGCTTCAACAAGGATTTGAAGAAGATGTTCAAAGAGCGGCTCGATGACGCTGCCCGGTAGACATCGGATCGGGCTGGCCTTGCTCAGTCTGGCGCTGGCGATCTCGGTTCAGGACTTCGCCGAGGCGCGGTCGCTTTCGGACCGGCCGCCACTGCCGGCCATGGGCCCCAGCCTGCGCAAGGCCGTTGCTTTCGCAACCACCGAGCAGCCGGGAACGATCATCATCCGCAAGAACGAGAAGGCGCTTTACCTGGTGACCCGCCAGGGCCAGGCGCTGCGCTACCAGATCAGCGTCGGGCGTGACGGATTTGGCTGGACCGGGGTGGTGAAGGTCGGGGCCAAGACGGAATGGCCGCAGTGGCGCCCGCCCCGGGAAATGCGCGCCCGCCAGCCGGAGCTGCCGGAGCTGGTGCCCTCGGGCCCGTACAACCCGCTGGGCGCACGGGCGCTGTATTTGCTTCGGGATGGACATGACACGCTCTACCGCATCCATGGCACCAACGATCCCACGGGCGTGGGATTCGACGGCACATCGGGCTGCTTTCGCCTTACCAACACGGATGTGATCGATCTTTTCAAGCGCGTGCCTATCGGCACCAAGGTGGTGGTTCAATGACGACGATCAGCGACCCGCATGTGCCGGCAGTAGCAGCCGAGCCCGTTGAACCGCAACTGCTCGACAGGGATGCGAGCCGGTCGCGGCTGGCCGTCGTGGTCGGCGTCGGATTGACGCTGTTTGCCGTGCTGAACGCGACCGCCGCCATCTATCTCTACCGAGGCATCAACGACCTGCGCACCGTGGAGGGACATCTCGAGCAACTCGGTGCGTTCGAGCAGCGGATCGTTGCCCGGCTCGACACGGTCAACAACGGTTTTCAAAGCCGGTTCGAAAAACTGGACAGCCAGCTGCAAGGCAGTTTCAACGAAGTCAACGGCAACATAGCCCGGTTGGAACAGAACCTTCCATTGGCCGGCGACGCCGGCGTCTCGAGCGCACCGGAACCCGTCGTCACGACGAGTACCGTTGCGGAAGCGTCTCCTGATACCGAAGTCGCGGCCGAACCCACAATTATCGATACACCGCGCCCCCCAAAGAGAAGGGTTGCCGCCGCGCCCCCTGCCCCTAATCCGGGCTACCAGCGAACGGAAACGCCGGACGGCAAGGTCTACTATCGCAAGATCAATTGAGGCGTGGCGAGTTCCGGCAAAGCCAAGTGCGCCGGACTAAATATCCCGTCCCAAGGTCATGAGGCGCAGGGCGAGAGACTCTCCGCGCAGCCGCGTTTCGCGAAGGAAGGCGACGTGACAGTACGCGCAGGCCGCGAAGCCCAGAACGAGCACCAGGCTGTTCTGCCAGGTAAAATCGACCTTCAGTGCGAATTGGAGGCCGTTGGACATCGGAATTGCCGCCAGCGTGCTCGCCGTCTCCGAATGACTGCTGGAAGCGATCATGAGCCCGGCGAATAGCAGGGCAACGTGGTTGGCCAGGAAGAAGGCGGTCGCCCGCTTCATGTGGCAAGCGTTCCAGCACACCATTGCCGCCGTAACCAGGATGATGGCATCCAAGCCCATTGAGCCGCCGAGATCCAGGTTGATCTGTTGCCAGAACATCGCCGACAAGGGGCGCAGTTCAAGCCAGATCCTCCACATGGCAGGGCTGGCGGGATAGGCTCCGAGCAGCATGGTCGATATCCGTTCGCACGCCAGAATCATCAGGATGAGAGCTGGAAAAGCGAAGAGTAATATCGGCCTGCGCTTCATGTTATCCTCGACAATCTGGCATCAGCATAGATCGCAAAGATTGCGCGAGGCTTAACGCAAAAGCGCCACTACGGCCGTGCTTGCGAGTTCATAAGGCAACCCGATACTCAGCATCGGTCCTTGATGCAGCCGCGGCATGATCTTGGCCGGAACGTCATTCAGATTTTCGACCGCGCGCTTTCGGCCCCGGCGGGCGTCACACGATCCTGCCGGCCTTGAGCCATTTGTGCGTTTGGACTTTTCCACATCAGGCGGCGTTTGGCCGAAGCTGGTCGACCCCAATTTTGTGCCATTTTTGCTACATTTCCCAACCTTATGGCCGAAATCTCTAATTTAGATTGCTCTAAATTAATATTCGCTCACATATTTCTTGAAATTGTTGGATAGTCGCCTGAGACGGGCTCAGGCTTGGTTCAGCGCTCGAAAAGGGCGTGGGGAAACGTTGGGGCGGGGTAAATGAATACGACAAGCATCTCGACTATGGGCAAGCGCCTTGGTCTTCTGATGGCAGCTACGATGCTGACCTGTGCAAATGCGAATGCTCTTACGCTCAAGGAAGCAATGGCGGTTGCGGTCGAATCCAATCCCGAGATCGGCCAGGCCATAGAAAATCGCGAAGCAATCGAGTTCGAATTGCGCCAGGCGAAAGGGCTTTATCTCCCCAGTGTCGACCTGGAAGCGTCAGCTGGGGCTCGCCGCCTCGACAACTCGTCGCGACGCGCACTCGATATAGAGCACGACGCGCTTTATCCGGCGGAAACCGATTTGACGGTTTCGCAAACGCTCTATGACAGTGGCGCAAGGCGAGCCGAATTGAATCGTCAGGCCTCACGCGTCGACGGCGCATCGTTTCGTGTCCTGGAGCGGTCAGAATTCATCGGGCTCTCGGTCGTCCAGGACTACCTCGAATACATGCTTCAGGCTTCGATCGTGTCAGAAGCAAAGAAGAACCTCGGCTTCCATCAAGGGATCCTTCACGACATCCAGGAAGGCATTGCCGGCGGCGGGTTGAACGAGGCCGACCGGCAACAGGCCGAAGAGCGTCTGTTCGCGGCCAAGGCCCGTATGCAGGAAGCCTCGGAGGAGCTGGAGGCTTCGAGGATACGGTTCTACAAGACCGTCGGGAAGCCACTCACCAATGCATCGAGGCCGGCCGATGTCTCCGGCGCGCTGCCAAGGTCTCTGGACGATGCGATTGGCCTTGCGCGGGAGAGCAATCCGCGCGTCCATATGGCCAACAGCGATATCGCAGCGGCGGCCTCGCTGGTGGACGCGGCCCGCGCGAAATACGGCCCCTCGATCGTCGCCGAAGGCGTCGCTCGGGGTGGGTACGACATCGACGGCGACAATGGAGACACGTCCGACCTGCAAGCACGCCTGGTGCTGCGGTGGAACCTGTACCGGGGCGGCATCGACAAGGCCAACGAGCAGGAGCAGATCCGCCGCACCAGCGAGCAGCGGCTTGCCCAGCACCAGGTGCTGCGGGAAATCGAAGAAGCCGTTCGCACGTCATGGGATCGCCGCTTCCGGCAAGCCGACCTGGCAAAGACCCTGAAGCTGCAAGCCGCTTCCAACGAGAAACTGGTTGCGTCCTATCGCGAGCAATTCAAGGTTGGGCAGCGCTCGCTGCTCGATGTGCTGGATGCGCAGAATACGCGGTTCAACACGGCAACGCTGGCCGACACCGCATCCTACGCCTCTCTCTTTGCCCAGTATCGGCTTCTGGCAGCCACCGGGCAGCTGCTGAAAACCATGGACATCCGCCCGCCAAAGCAGGCCGTGGCCTACGCACGGACCGAGTTCGCGGCACCGGAAACGGCCGACACCGAAACCTACGCGCGGACGCCGTCGGAACAGAAGAACGACCTGCCGTTCGATATCCTGGCACCGGTCAGGAAAAAGTAGGCGGAGGCAAGGACCGATCGAAAGTCCCTAAGGGCGGATCGTGAACCAGCAACCCAACATCCTCTCCCCGAAGGAGGCGTTCAAGGCCTGCTTCTCGGCCGTTGCCGGCTATCTCGGCAGGCCGAGCGCACAAACGGTGCTGTTCGCCGGCGTGCCGCTGTCGGACACGCGTATCGACATCGACGCCATCCGGCATATTGCCGAGCGCATCGGCCTTGAAATCACCGAGTTCAGCCATCGTGACTTTCTTCGGGGGCGCATCGACCTCCCCGCCATCGTGTTTCGCGTCAGCCAGTTGCCAGTTGCCTTGCTGGCAGAAACCGAGGACGGCGCATTCACCACCGCTCCTCAGGAAGACGGCCGCGTAACCATCACGAAATCCGAGCTGGCCGCCAGCTACATCAGCGGCGGCGTTTCCTTCTCGATAACCTATGCCAACGCTGCCGAAGGGATGAACGTCGGTTCGGCACCGAAGATCGAGCGGCGACATTGGCTGACGGGAACGATGGGTCCGTTCTGGCGCACCTATTCGAAGGTCATCCTGTCGGCAATATTCATCAACATGCTGGCCATCGCCTCGCCGATCTTCACCATGAACGTCTATGACAGGATCCTGCCCAACAAGGCAATATCGACGCTCTGGGTGCTGTCGATCGGCATCGGCGCGGTCATACTGTTCGACCTGCTTTTGAAGACCGCCAGGGCGTCCCTCATCGACTATGCCGGGCGCAAGGCCGACCTGCGCATTTCATACTTGCTGTTCGAGAAAGTGCTGAACTCGTCCCTGTCGGCACGGCCCGGCTCGACGGGCGAATACGCAAATCGGGTGACGCAATATGAATTCGTACGCGAATTCTTCACGTCGAACACCATCAGCGTGTTCATCGACACGGCCTTCGTGTTCATTTTTCTCCTGGTCATCTATGCGATAGGCGGCTGGCTGGTCATCATCCCGGCGCTGGCCTTCGTCGCTTCCGTGATCGTTGGACTGATCACGCAGCGGCGCATCGGGAAGCGCGTCGCCGCCTCCATGAACGAAGCCTCGCAGCGACAGTCCCTGCTGGTCGAATCCATCTCCACGCTGGAGACGATCAAGTCGCTGCGGGCCGAGGCGTATCTGTTGCGCAAATGGGGAGAGCATTCCAAGAACGCGTCCAACACGTCCGAGAAGATCAAGCAGCTTTCGGCGGCCGCCAGCAATATAACGCAGGCCATCCAGCAGCTGGTCACTGTCGCCCTGATCGTGGCCGGCGCCTACGCTTTCTCGGAGGGACACGTCTCCACCGGAGCCATCATCGGCACCGTCATGCTGGCCAGCCGGGCGGTGTCTCCACTCGGCCAGATCGCCATCACCTTGTCCAGACTTCGCCAGGCCATGCTTTCCTTGCGCATGGTGAACTCGATCATGGCGCAGCCGGAGGATCGCCCGGATACGGTGGGTTTCGTCAACCGGCCCATTCGCAACGGCGCCATGGCGTTCAGGAATGTCGGCTTCGTCTATCCGGGCTCCGAGAACGAGGTCCTGACCGGTCTGAATTTCTCTGTGAAGCCAGGTGAGCGGATCGGCATCATCGGCCGCATAGGCTCGGGAAAGACAACCATGGGCCGGCTGATCGGCAGGCTCTTCCTGCCGACATCAGGCGAGTTGCTGCTGGATGGGATCGACATCCGCCAATACCACCCATCGGAGGTTCGCGCCGCGGTCGGGATCGTCGCGCAAGCCAACGACCTGTTTTCGGGCACCATCAAGGAAAACCTCCTGATGGCTTGTCCGGAGGCGACCGATGAGCAGATCGTCGAAGCGGCCAAGGCTGCCGGCGTCGACGATTTCGTCTCCCGCCACCCGCGTGGCTACGACATGAATGTCGGCGAGCGCGGCACCAATCTCTCGGGTGGCCAGCGGCAGACCATGGCGATTGCCCGTCTGTTGCTGACAAAACCGAAAATCGTCTTTCTGGATGAGCCATCGGGTTCGATGGATCTGGCTTCAGAGCGCCAGCTGATCAAGCAGCTCAAAGTGGCTTTCGACCGGAACACGACGCTGATCGTTTCCACGCACCGCTTCAGCATGCTCGAGCTGGCCGACCGTCTTATCGTCATCGAGCAAGGCAGGATCGTCGCCGATGGACCCAAGGATCAAGTGATACAGGCGCTGCAGAAAACAAACGCCTGAGAAACAGACTTATTGAACGCATTCAATGCGTTGGGGTTGTAGGACATGCTTGCAAGGGAAGACCGGCCGCCGCTCTTCGCGTCGGCGTCCTTATTCATCATCGGGGCACTCTTCGTGTCTTCTGTCGCCTGGGCGTCCTTTGCCGAGGTCGACGAAATCGCACGCGGCGACGGCAAGATCATACCCGCCTCGAAGACCCAGATCATCCAGGCCAGCGAGCCGGGCGTCGTTCAGGAAATTGCAGTGACGATCGGGCAGGTCGTCAAGAAGAACGACCTCATCATCCGCCTCGACAATACGTTCAATACCTCCAGTCTTGGCGAGCAGCAGGCCAAGGCGCGGGCTCTGCAGACGCGCATTGCCCGGCTCAACTTCGAACAGGCCGGCAATCTCGAAGGCTCATTTCCGTGCCCGTCCGAAATCCAGAAGGTTGCCCCGGAAATCTGCGACAACGAGCAGAAGCTGCTCGTCGCGCGCCGCGACAACTTTCAGGTCAAACTGTCGGTTCTCAAGTCGCGCCTCGATCAGCGCGAGAAGGAACTGGACGAAGCGACCGCCAATGCCGATCGCCTGACGAAGAATCTTGCCGTCAGCGACCAGGAGGCAAAGCTGGTCGAATCGATGGTCAAGAAAGGCTTGATGGCGCGTACCGAGCAGCTCCGCGTCGAGCGCGAGATGAGCGAGCTCAACGGCCAGCTGACGCTCGCTGGAGAAACCATCAAGAAAGCCAAGTCGGCCATCACGGAGGCCCGGCTTCAGGTCGACGAGCTCGGCCTGCAGTTGCAACAGGAGGCGCTCGGCGATCTGACACAGGCGCTGGCCGATCTTTCGGTCGTCGATGAGACCATACGCGGCGCCACCGACAAGGTGGCGCGCACGGACATCCGCTCGCCTGTCGACGGGATCGTCAACACGCTTGATATCAACACGGTTGGCGCTTTCGTGCAGCCCGGTGCGGTCGTGGCCGGCATCGTGCCGACTTCCGAGACCCTGCTGGTCGAAGCGCGGGTCTCACCACGGGATGTTGCCTTCATCCGGCCGGACCAGGACGCGCTGATCAAGATAACCGCCTATGATTTCTCGATCTTCGGCGGCATCGAGGGCAAGGTCTCCAACATCACCGCCGACAGCCTGGTCGACCAGAAGACGGGAGAACCCTACTATCAGGTGCGCGTCGCAACCGAGAGGTCGACGCTGACGCGGGATGGCAAGACCTATTCGATCATCCCCGGCATGATCTGCTCGGTCGACATCAAGACCGGGCGCAAAACCATCCTCACCTATCTGATGAAGCCGATCAACAAGGCACGCGAGGAGGCAATGAGTGAGCGATAGCGCCATCTCCCATAATGCCGACCGCGAGCGGCTGCTTCCGCCCATGGCGACGGAGGATTTCGGACTGGAATTCCGTGTTGTGGCGCGTGGCGGCACACGACGCGGTATCCGTCTGGAGCGGGCGTTCTGGACCTCGCTGAAGCAGATGGCCGAAAACCGCAAATGCACGATCGGCATGCTAATCGACGAGATCGCCGAGAGCCATGCCAACACAGGAAACCTGACGTCGGCAATTCGGGTGGCCTGCATGCGCGGATTGGCCGACGAAAACCAGACCTTGCGAAGGCTCGCGTCGATCAAGACGATCAACGCCATTCTGGTCGCCTGTCCGTCACCAGCTTTTGCACTCTCATCGTCGAAGAGGATCCTGACCTTCAACGCGCCGTTCCAGCAACTGGTCAGGCGTCAATTGCCGGTGGCGCCAAACGAAGATGCACGCCACGACCTGAAGCTTGCGCTGGACCTCAATGTCGCTGACATATTCGCGCGGCTCGACGCCAATGGCGAAACGCCGGTCGCCACCGGTTTCGTCATCGGCGCAGGCGATCGCCGCTACCGGGGGCAATTGAACGCGGTGCGAGCGCCGGTGATTGAGCCGGAGCTGCTGATGGCCTTCGTTTTCGGCGGCTGAAGCACGCCGCATAAATCCGTCTCGACGTGACGTGCCTCTGAGAGAAGGCGTCCCGAACCGGCTGCTTCGCTTGTCTTGGGAACGCTACGGCTGCAAGCCCTCGCCGGGCGCGACCGTCGCAAGACCACCTTTGATGTCGGCAACTTGCGCCGCGCCGGGCCTGGTGCCGTGGATCCACGCGCGGTCGGTGCTGAACGAGTACAATGGTATGTAGTCGGGGAGATCGCTGTCGCGCGAGACCACGTTGCTCAGGCTGTCCAGGATGAACACACCGCTGCCGGTGCTGACCGACAGCACAGCATGAAAGAAACCGCGTTTGCGGTCCTGCAGGACGACGAGCGACATGCTCTGCGCCGGAATGCCGGCACGCAGCAGCGCCGCCATCTTGAGAATGGCGAAATCCTCGCAGTCACCGGCACGCCGCTCGAGAATTTCCGAAGGCTTGGCCCAATAGTCGAGCTTGCCGTAAACCGCGCTGTCCTTCTTGTAGGCGATCGCGTGGTTTATGCTTGAGTTGATGAAGGACAGCTTGTCGATAAACCGCTTGTCCTTGGCAGCATTGACGATCGCGACAAAGAGGCTGTTCTTGCCATCGCACGCACTGCCCGTGGAACAGTCGACGATTGCCCTGTAGACCGGCGCCCAACGTGCCGAAACCGGAAAATTATGCATGGACAGCGCAACCGATCCGAACACGCCGGGGATGATCGCCGCCGTCTGGATGGGATCGATCCCGGCATTGTCCTGCGTCGTCGAAGAATCGTTTTCCTGATCGACGGCGGCAGGACCATAGCTGGTGAAAACCATGCCGATCCTGTAGGCTGGGACAGACTGCCAGGGCTGCGGCCGCATGAGCGAAATGCCACCGAGGGTCGAAGGCGTTTCGACCTTCGCCAGCAGCGCATCGGCCGGATCGACACGCGTCGGGAAATTGCTCGCGGACGACGGCTGCGGCAGGCTCATGATGCCGACCAGCAGCAGCAGCGCTTTGAGCCCGATTGCCCCTTGGGCAGATTTTTCTTTTGTCATAACGCCCACCTTTGACTGTGGACGCTACCAATTCCGCCTCAAATTATTGGAAAGGAAGGTGGATAAGTTTCCTGTACTTGATAACGCCTATTTTATGTAAAATTTTATACGAATTTATACTTCTGTTTACCAAGCGACCAGAGCCGATCCCTATCGGATGGATCGCATACCAGCCAATGTATATCGGGTTATATGTTTCGAGTTTACCACGCGTAAAAAATGCGGACGCCAGCATACCAGAATATATGAAATGGATTGCATGATAGTTGCAAAGTAGAGGTGGCCACTGTCTCTTTCCGGGAAATGCCGAAGGGGTTTGGCCATGACAAACAGTAACGATTTGGACACCGTCTCTCATTCTTGGGACGAGCACTCTGAACATAACGGCCTGCCGTCGCAGGCGCAGATCCAGGTTGCGGAGGCAGCCCCGGCACAAAAGGCCGCCCCGGCGGCAGCCGAACCGGTTCCCGTCGATGTCGGCAGCGGCGCGCCCGTCAAGCCGGAAGCACCCGCGGAGGCGAAGGCCCCGGCGGCAGCCGCACCGCACGAATATGTGGCCGACGCCAACCATGTGGTGAAACTTCCAGCCAATGTCTCGATCGACAACATCAAGGTCGACGGCCATAACCTCGTGCTCGAGCAGGCGGACGGTTCGGTGATCGTTATCAAGGACGGTGCGCTGAACGTGCCGACCTTCATCATCGGCGATGTCGAAGTGCCGCGCGTCGCCCTGATCGCGGCGCTCGAGGCGAGCCATGTCGACGTTGCTTTCGGCGCCGACGGTTCCATATCGGCAGGCCCAGGCGGTTCGACGTCGAGTGCGGGCGGAGACTTCTCGGTTCCTCCCGGCGGTATCGGCGACGGATTCGGCCTTTCGGCACTGTTGCCGCCGACGGATCTGGCGTTCGGTCAGCCGGATCATCGCGAGTTGTTCCCGTCTCTTATCAAGCCCAATTCCATACCGTCGATCATCGACCTGACGCCTTCCGTCGATGGCGGCGATACCATCGTCAATGAAAAAGGCCTGCCGGCAAGCTCAGGCTCGGAAGGCTCCGGCGAGGCGCAGAATCCCGCCCCCAACAGTGACCAGTCCGAGATCAACACCGGCACCTTTACCATCACCTCGCCCGACGGTGTCGGCTCGCTGACCATCGCCGGCCAGGTAATTTCGGGTGCAGCACTTGCCAACAGCGCATCGACGCCGATCGAGATCACCACGCCGCTCGGCAACACGCTGACCATCAACGGTTACAACGCCGGCACCGGTCAGGTCAGCTATAGCTACACGCTGCTGCACAGCGAGACACATCCAGCAGGCAACGATCCCATCTTTGACAACATGACGGTGACGGTGACCGACACCGACGGTGACATCTCCCTCCCGGGCACGTTGTCAGTCCAGATTGTGGACGACGTGCCGACGGCGAACGCGGACGCCAACAGCGTCGGAGCGGGCAGCCATACGCAGATATTGGGCAATGTGATCACGGGCGTCGGCGAGACCGACCCGTCCGCTAGCGCGGACGTGAAGGGTGCGGACGGCGCGAGCGTGACCTCGGCCTATGGGACGGGCGCGGCGCAGGACGTGACGTCCGCCGTCACCGGAACGACGATCGTGGGTCAGTACGGTACGCTGACGCTGTACTCGGACGGCCACTACACCTATGACCGCGCGACGAACACGCCGGGCGGCGTGAACGATGTGTTCCATTACACGCTGACGGATGGTGACGGCGACCAGTCGAACACCACGCTGACGATCAATATCGGCAACGAGCCGCCGACGCTGGGCGGTATCCCGGCCGCCGGTGCTGCCGGTGCGATCGTGTACGAGGCGGGACTGGCGAGCGGCTCGCAGCATGACGGCTCGAACGCGGTGAGCGGCACGATCGGCTTCACCTCGCAGGATGGGGTGAACTCGGTGTCGCTGGGCGGCCACACGCTGTCGAGCGATTCGGGCAATCCGACGACGTTTACGGACGCCACCACGGGCGGCACAGTGAGCGCGTGGTACGAGTACACCAGCGCGAACGCCACAGGCACGATCCACTACAGCTACACGCTGACGGCAGACTACCACAGCGCCACGGCTGGCGACGGAGCCAATACGGAAGCGGCACCCAGCTTCACGGTCGTTGTGACCGACCTGGACAACCAGCCCGCATCCGGGAACCTGGTGATCAATGTCATCGACGACGTGCCGACGGCGAAAGCCGATACGGACGCCGCGCAGTCCGGCGAGACGGTGACGGGCAATGTCGAGACCGGCACGAGCACCCACGGCGCCGGCGTGGCGGACACGGCGGGAGCCGATGGGATCGCGTCGATCGCCTGGACGGGTTCGGTTACCAGCAACGGCGTGACGACGGTAACGGGCGCGCACGGCGTGCTGACGGTCTTCGCCGACGGCGATTACAGCTATCACGCCACCCCGAATACGACGACGGGCAATGACGTGTTCAACTACACGATCACGGACGGCGACGGCGACACCTCGCCGGCTACACTGACGATCGAAGTGACCGGCAGCCAACCGCGTGTGGTGGCAGAGATTGCGACGGTGAACGAGGCGGGCCTCGACACGACGCCGCCGGCCGGCGACCTGGGCCCCGGGACGGTTGACGGCTCGCATGCAGGCGACGGCTCGGAGACGACGACGGGCACGCTGACATTCTCGGATCCCGACGGGGCGACCGTGACCGGCGTTGCATCAGGCAATATCGGCAGCGACGTGAGCGGCAATGTCAGCACGAACATCAATGGCACGTACGGCATCCTGCACGTCAACGCGGATGGCACCTACACCTATACGTTGACGTCGCCGGAAGCGAATGTTCCGGCGGGCAACGACGGCGCCAACGTGCAACCCGGGCAGGACGTGTTCACGTTCACGGTAACCGATGGCTTTGGCAATACATCCACGTCGACCATCTCAATCAATATCCAGGACGATGTTCCTTCGATCACGCTGACCGGCTCGGCGCCGACGCTGAGCGTCGACGAAAGCTTCATTCCGGTGATCGGCTCGGTTGGCGTGGGCGGCGGCAACGTCTCGTCCGGCAACTTCGCGGCCACCTTCGCGGTGACGCCGGGTGCGGACGGCCAGTCCGGCTCGACCGCCTACTCGCTGACCATCAACAATTCCACGACCACACTGGTCGACTCGCTCACCGGCACGCCGGTGACGCTGGTGCAGAACGGGGCGGGCGAAGTCGACGGCAAGGATGGCCTTGGCCATACCGTCTTCACGCTGACGGTCGACGCCGCCGGCAAGGTGACGATGACCGAACTGCGCGGCGTGCATGAAGGCTCGGGCGAGACCCCGGACACCAGCGAAGGGACCCTGCTGGGCGCCGGCCTGGTGTCGGTGAC
>NZ_JBFUET010000028.1:0-65464 GCF_056403815.1 Mesorhizobium sp. P2_E9 | reverse complement strand
CGACCACCCTGGTCGACTCGCTCACCGGCACGCCGGTGACGCTGGTGCAGAACGGGGCGGGCGAAGTCGACGGCAAGGATGGCCTTGGCCATACCGTCTTCACGCTGACGGTCGACGCCGCCGGCAAGGTGACGATGACCGAACTGCGCGGCGTGCATGAAGGCTCGGGCGAGACCCCGGACACCAGCGAAGGGACCCTGCTGGGCGCCGGCCTGGTGTCGGTAACCGCGACGGTGACCGACAATGACGGCGACAAGGCGAGCGCCAGTGTCGACCTGGGCGCGCAGATCACCATCCATGATGATGGTCCGACGATCACGGGCATCCAGGACGCGATTATGCCGAACGTTAACAATACTGACGTACACGGCACCTGGCAGCCGACCTTCGGAGCGGATGGGCCAAGCTTTACCTCGGCAATCGGCATCGCGATGGGAACCGCGCCGGCCGGCCTGACCTATACCGTGACCGACACTGCGACCCACACGCAGACGGGCGAGGAGATTTATTCCGTCACCGTCGCCGGCGGCACGACCCCTTATACCTTCTACGAGTATGTGCATTACGACCCGTCGGCTCAGGTAGCGGAGATGTTCGCCTATGCCAATCCGACCGACGCTCAAAATGCCAGCGGCGCGAACGAGTTTTTCACACTGTCGATGAATGCCAGCGGCACCTACGACTTCCATCTGGTGTCTAACAGCCTGCAATCGATCGAGACCTTCGATCTCACCCAGTTCAAATCCGGCGTCGGTGATTATTTCATCATCAACGGGACGACCGGGAGTTTCCAAACCGGGGCGATCCCAACTAGCGGATTTGATCTGCTGATCGATAGCGGCATCAGCCCATCCACGAACTCAACGCACGCCAACGCCCAAGGCTTCGGCATCAACAACGGCAACCTCGATACCGGTGAGGTGATCGCCTTCACCTTCGGCACCGCCCAGACCGCGGTGGGCATCGGTATCGGCAAGGGCGGCAACGGCACAACGGAGCGCCTCATTGTCACGTTGTATGATGCCGCTCATGCTGTCATCGGCACCGAAACCATTACTCAGGCTGACGGTACGCCGCTGCTTGTCGATGCTGCTCACTGGGGCGTAGGCGGCACCACGACCGGCTCGTTCGGTAGCTTCACCGAAGTCACTGTGCAGAATGCCGCACTCGCCGCAGGGGACGACTCCAAGCTCGACCTGACTGGAGTAACCTTCAATGCGCATGCCGTGGTCAGCAGCACAGCGCTGAACTTCACCCCGACCATTACCGACGCTGACGGCGACAAATTCACCAGTTCGGACAACTTGTCCGTGTCCCTGGTCGGAACCCAACCCGGCTCCGGCTATCTGGGGACAGGCACCGATGCGACAGCAGAAGTCATTGCCGCGAGTTCCGGAGCCGACACCCTCAACGGTGGCACCGGCCCGGGCGATACAGTCGACTACAGCAACGCGTTAAACTCGGTCACGATCAACCTGCTAACCCAGCTTGTGGGCGGAGCAGGCGCGCTGGGCGACCACATCAGCAACTTCGAGAACGCCATCGGCTCGAACTTCGCGGATACGTTGACCGCCAACAATACCGGGAGTGCACTGTGGGGCGGTGGCGGCAACGATACGTTGATCGGTGGAGCAGGAAGTGACATTCTCTATGGCGGCGCAGGGCTAAACACCATGACCGGCGCCGGCGGCAACGATACCTTCGTGATCGACCCGTCCAAACTTGCAGCAGTCGCCATGGTCGATATCATCGCGGATTATACACCGGGCCACGACGTCATCGACCTTTCGGATCTGCTCCGCTCCCTTGGCGGCAACGCACCGACCACTGATGCTCAGGCAGGTGCTTCGATCGACGTCACTTTCTCAAGCGGCGCCGCTCATGTGATGGTTGACAATAACGGCACTGCCGCTGGCGGCAGCATGGTCGAAGTGGCATCGCTGACGGGAGTTGGTAGCGGTTCTGCGATTACCATTCTTTACGATCACAACCTGCCGACTCATACCGAAACTGTGGCTTGACGATCTTGATCGATGCACCGGGGGTGCAAACTGGTGGTCAGCAACGTAGCGCGCAGTTGTACAACCATGCTATATATTAGTGAACCATAAATTGGGGAATGGAGAGGGACTTAAATGAAGCGTTGTGCAAGATTGCTGGCTTCGGCCGTGGCGCTGCTGCTGGCTGGATCGACGGGCTTTGCCGCCGACATCATAGGGGAACCGGTAGGCGACTATTGCCGCACCGTCGGCACATCCAACCTGGTGCTGAACGACAACATCGTCGATCTCAAGGAGCAGGTGGTCAAGCTGATGGACGAGTCGGTCGCCGTCGCCAACAGCTCCGAATGGATCAATTCATCCCGGCCTGCCTTCGTCTGGGCATCGGAAGCCAAGGTCGCCTGCGGCATGGCCTATGGCTATCTGAAGACGAACTACAAGGACGAGGACACACTCAACAAATGCGAGTGTTTCCACGACCGCATGGTCGAATACATGCACTGACCGGATGGGCCGCGCGCCATCATGATATCAGACGGATCAATCTTGAGGGCGATCGCCGCAACGATCGCCTTGGCCAGCCTTGATCTGTTTGCCTCGCAGGCCGGCGCCAGCTGGCTAGGCCTTTGCCGTTTGCGTGCGCCGCATCTTCGTGCCCGGGCCACGATTGATGAAATGCGCCGACGATCCGTCCGCCGGGCAAGCCAGACGGATCATGGCGCTGAGACCCGGCTTTTCGACGGCTAAACATGCATCAAAGAACAGCAAGACGGCACGGCAAGTCCGCCGTAACATGACTTGAAGACCAGACCGGGCGATACCGGCGGCAGACGGGGTGGAGCGATCATGGAAGCAGGCCGGCAGGGCCGCGGTCCGCAGTCATGGGCAATCGCCCTGGCGCTCGCCACGACATTGTCGGGCTGCCAGTCGAAAGGCGGCGTTTCCGAAGTGCTCGATCCGGCCGCGATTGCCGCGCCCGCCGGCCAGACTGGCGCCGCTGGTGCCGGTCCGGCCCAGGCGAGCCGGTCGCTCGGCACCGGTTCGACCAAAATCACGATGTTGCTGCCCTTGTCCGCTCCCGGGACATCGGGGGAAAACGGCAGGAAGATGCTCGACGGCGCCAAGCTGGCGATGACCGATATCGGCAACGGATTGCTGACGCTGACGGTAGAGGACACGAAAGGCGACAGCGCACAGGCCGGTAAACTGGCGGTGCAAGCCATAACGACGGGATCCAAAGTCGTCATCGGCCCGACCGAACTGCCGGCTGCCCAGCATATCGCCACGCTGTCCGGCTCGACGCGGCCGCCGGTTCTGGCGCTTGCCGACAATTTCGCGGGCGGCGCCGGGGTTTATGCCGTGCGCCTCAGCGAAGCCGATAGCGCCGCGGCGGGTGCCGCGGGGCTAGCCGCGAAGGGCAGCAAGAAGTTCGTATTGCTCGTCGCGGAAGGCTCGAACGCCAGCGCCGTGGAGAAGCGGGTGGCGAACGGCCTCAGCATTTATGGCGCAACGCTCGCGGTCACTGTGCCATATTCGGCCGGCGACGGTGGCGCCAAGGCTGTCGACCAGATGGGCTCACTCGTGGACACTCCCGATGCGGTCATCGTTGCCAGCGGCGATGACAGCCCCGCGCCTGTCCTTGCCGCCCTCAAATCAAAGGGCATTCCGGGAAAAGCAATCTCTGTCGTCGGAACGGACCGATGGCTGGAGCACCCCATGGATCCGCTGTTCGAGGGGGCATACATCGCCACGCTCGATCCAAGCGAAACCGGACCGATCGCCGACCGCTTTCGGACGGCATACAACTACCCGGCCGACGTCAATGTGGCCTATGCCTATGATATGGTTGCCCTGACGGCAGGGATTGCCAGCGCGGTCGGACCTGATGGCTTCAGCAAACAGGTGCTCGAAAACCCCAGTGGGTTTCGCGGATCGACAGGTTTGTTCCGCTTTCGTGCTGACGGCTCCAGCCAAAGGTCGATGCCATTCTATCGGATAGAAAAGGGTGCGCTCAAACTGGTTGCCAAATCGACGTCGGGTTTCTGACCGGCTGCCGGCGGGACCTTGCTCGAACGCTGCGCTCGCCTGATGGGCTGGCATGCCCGCCTGGTGACAGTGATCGGGGGCCTCGAGCTCGTGGTCGGAATTGTCCTGATCATGCAGGCCAGGGCCTTGCTTTCTCTCGACCGGCCCGTCCCTGCGCCGTCCCTGGAAATTGCCGACAGGCAAGAGGCCCCGGCGGACGCGGCCATCGCCGACGGACAATCTCGGGGACCGGCACGGCGGATTGCCGAGAGCCTGATCGCCCCGCCACCGATCGACGCATCGGAAATCGAGCGGGTCGAGGCCCGGCCGCCGCTCGGCGAACTCGGCCTCGCCGTCCGCCCCAGGACACCCATGCCGAAAGACTGGCGCGAAACCCTGCTCTACCGTCCGATTGCAACGTCGTCGGCGACTTTCGAATCGATGGGATGGAAGGTGGTCATCAGCGGGGCTCAGGACATCGACGTGAACCAGACCTGTTCGTTTCGCGACGAGGCCTGGCCCTGCGGTCAGCGGGCTCGCACGGCCTTCAATGCCTGGCTGCGGGGGCGCGCGCTGAACTGTTTTCTGCCGCCGGATGTCGAACGCTTCGCCATCGCCGCACCGTGCCGGCTGGGCAAGCAGGATGTCGGCGCCTGGCTCGTCGCCAATGGCTGGGCGATGGCGCTGCCAAACGGAATCTATGGCAAGGCGGAAGCAATTGCCAGGAATGCCGGGATGGGTGTCTTCGGGCCGCCGCGCTAGGCAAGTCGCCGGCAAGCCGGCTCGCCCGGGGGCTGTCGAAGACACCACTCCGCCTTTTTTCATCAAATTGTACGGGTCAGCGAAACTGAAATTACGGCAGGCAGGCCTTATACCAGCCGATCTGACAGGAGATTGGCCCATGACAAGACCAATGGCGACCACGACAGCCCAGCCCTGGAAGCGCGTCGCCTGGCTGACATTGCTGGGAACCGCGGGGAGCCTCGGCCTCTCCCTTGGCCTCAACTATCTGCTCCTGTTCAGCGACACGCTGACGCCGTTCGCCCGCAGCATGATCACCGCTGGGCTGCTGCCGGTGATCATCGGCCTGCCGCTTTTCGCGCTGATCGGCTGGAATCGGGTCGAAATCCGCCGCTACCAGCAGGAACTCAACAGGTCCGGGACGTATGACGGGCTGACGGGCTGCCTGAACGGGCCGGTTTTCACGTCGATGGTTGAACGACGGGCAGCCAGGCGATCGGGGCCAGGACCACGCTCCGGCGCCTTCCTGATCATTCATCCGGAACACCTTCGGTCCATCAACATGCGCTTTGGCCTTGAATGGGGCGACGAGGCCTTGCGGCTCATCGTCTCGACCATCCAGTCGTCGGTGCGCGAGGAGGATCTGATCGGGCGGATCGGAGCCTCGATGTTCGGGGTTTTCCTCTCGGGCGCGACCGAAGCAGAGGCTAAGGAAATCGGCGAGCGTATCCGCGCGCGTGTCGCCCAAGTCTATTTCGCGCCAAAAGGAACCGAGGATGTCCTCACCATCAAGGTCGGCGGCGTGATGCTGGAGAACGAGATGGAGTTCTCGGACATGTTCCGGTCCGCCGAACAGCACCTGTCCGACACGCAGGATGAAGCTGGCTTTGAACTGGCGCATCTCCACAGCTGACACAGCCGAGGCGCTTTTGGGGGCGGCTGCTCGATTCCATGATCCTTCCCATCTACACCCTGCTGGGTCTCGCGCTGAGCCATCCCGCTGTGGATCGGCACGACGGTCTGAGATTGATCCTCCACGGGCAGAGCCCTGAGGCAATAATCTTTGGTGGCACGGAGGAAGCGCTCTCGCTGCCACGCAGTGCGGTGAACTCGTCCGTCGCCTGGCAATTCCCTCATGAAGTGGCATTGTGAATGGGCGGAAGGGCAAGGGCTGACAGATAGCGGCGTCTAGGCGGACATCGAGCCCACCGCTTCAGCCCGCTCTCTGCCGTTCAACGATTATAACGCCATGAAACAATACTGGCGCTACCGCCATATAGGCGTATAATTAGTCGTTGTTTGGCTCAGGTCGGCAACAGGTAGGAGGAGTAGGCCTACCGCACCCCCCGTGCAGGCCTGTCCGTCGCCCCCCCTCCGCGACGCTCCTCCTACTGGCCCTCCGAGCTGGGCCTTGAGGACAGGAGGGCTGTCCTCAGCCAAGGTTGCGGAGGACTGGGCGATGTCCGTTACCGACCAAGCACTAAAATACGGCATCCTAAGTGCCAAGGAGTTGGCTCTATTGAGTCGCGCGTTCGACACGGCATGTCGTCAACGTTTGGTAGACGACCATTCGTTGGAGGCAGAAATCGTAGCGGAGGAAATCGTTGCCGCTTACCGACATGGGGTGAGGGACGAGGACGAATTGATCAAGGCCGCGGGGACCTCATCACACATCGGTTAGATCACGCTGCGGTGAGAAGTTTGAAGGTCAGCCGCGCTCGCCGCAAGACCGGCCGCGATGTCGGCTCGGCCTTCATCAATTCAAGCCGGGCCATCCGTGCGGCGAATGGTCGTTTCATGTCCTAGGATCAGTTTTCCGATCGACGATCGCTTGGCATGCTTCCCGAAACAGCCTGATACGCTTCGCGACCGCCGTGACAGGCTCGCCCGTGCCAGTCTCCTGCTGAAGGATCCATTGGACGAAATACTCCGTGCCTGCAGCGAGATAGCGGGCAAGTTCGAATCCAAGCCCCACTAGTCGATCACGGTCTGGAAACGGGCCAACCATCGTGTTTCGGTTTGGGGAATTTAAGTCTATGGAGTCTGGATCGGCATGTGTTCCATGGGAAGTAAAAAACTGATAAGCTTGAGCTCTCTTGTCCTCCGCAGAACCGTCAAGGCGATTAAGTTCCTTTCGAAGCTCAAAGGCGCTGAACTTTCTTCTGCGAGTGGCATGATCGCTTGTGCGCCAAGTCTCAATTCTGGCCGGGTCGCGCCGAAACAGATCTATCAGGAAACCAACCTCAATCAGGTCCCGGATTTGAGCGGCTGCAGGCTGATAGTAACCGCTGAGCAAAGCGTCTCCCGCAGATCCGGCAGCGTTAATAAGCCGGATACCCAACCTCAAGACCGTTATCTGATTGGCCGAAATGAGACTAAGTTCGCAGATTGACCTCAGAACATCTATCGCCGCATTCGCAAGGGCGACATTCTCCATGGCCCAAGCGCTACTCTCTAGAGTTGGTTTGTTGCGCTGGACAATTTCGGTGGCGTCAATGAGCACTGGAGTTAAACTCCCAAGAGCGGAAGAGTTTCAAATTTCGTTCATTTTGCCACGAATTTCGAGGTCTGGTTGACGGGCTGCCGTCTAAAAGCAGAAAGCGTCTGGATCACTCCAGACGCCCACTGTTAGAAGAAGATTGAGAGAATGGCCGCGATACCGAAAAGGCAGAGCGCGACGTTCACCTTCACTTCAAATGTCACCGATACTTGCTTCCGCATGGGAGGCTCCTATCGGATAGTCCGGACTACCCTTGAGAGGATAGCTGGCGGAGTATTTGTATCGCGCCCTTGCTGGCGCTAGACCACGTCGGTGATCAGCCGGCCTGGTCAATTCGGCACCGTGCACCTCATCCAAGGGCGAACTCCGTCCGCACGCACTATGCCTTAGCCCCGCTTACCTCAGCAGGACACAGGACCGGGTATGGTCCTTTCCAGCAAGAACCTTGGCGGAGCCACATTGTGGGGCCGCTGATTCTCGGTGGACGGAGTTTCAATAGCAGTTTTCGTGGCGGGAGTCGAAGGGCCGCAACGAGAACACCGCATGAACAGGGCTTGCACGTATGCTCCACGCTTTTTAGTGCAGTTCGTCGTATGTTCCGTGCACCAAACGTACAATTGTGTAGCCTAAAACTAGGCCACACCTAGCTAAACACTTGATTTTATTATGGAAAACTGGTGCTGCGAGAGAGGATTGAACTCTGAGTTATATTAATAAAATCAATTACTTATAAGACGCTTTGTAACATTGTGACGACCGCCAAAATGACCGCCGTCTCAATCATGTTGAAAGGGCCTCCGCCCGCCGACGCCGGATCGCTTCAGCGATAAACACGCGCGACAGCGCGTGATAGAGCGGCTCATGCGAGATCATGCGCGCCGTGCCGTAGCCCAACATCGACGCAAGCATCAGTGCAATGACATTGTCGTGGTTGCCGGTCATTTCCAAGATGATGACGAAGGCTGTCATCGGGGCCTGCACGACGCCGGAGAAATAGCCGGCCATGCCTAGCAGCGCGGCCGACCCGGTGCTGGCGCCAAGTATGAGGCCGAGGGAACTGCCTATGCCGGCGCCGACCGCCAGCGACGGCGCGAAGATGCCGCCGGGTATCCCTGAGATCATGGACAGCAGCCCGGCAAGCAGCTTTTCGGCAAAGAAGAACCACGGCAGTGGCATGCCTTCGACGGCACTGCGCGCCTGGACGTATCCGGTCCCGAAGGTCAGCCCGCCAGAAGCGACTCCGATCACCGCCACGACAAGGCCGCAGACAGCGGCCACCAGCAGTGCGCGAGCTAAGGGTTCCTGCGTATGCCAGCGCCGGATCCGCCGCGTTGTCTTCAGCGCCAGCAGGGAGAACAGCGCGCCGAAGCCCCCGCCAATGACGCCACAGGCAATCACCAGCGGCCACTCGGCGGCAAACGAGATCGTTTCCTTCGAGACCCCGAAATAGGTGTAGTTGCCGAGCAGCCCAAGCGAGGCGAGACCGGCCAGGATCACTGCCGTCAGCACCAGCCCGTTGGTGCGCGCCTCATAGCTACGGCCCATCTCCTCGATGGCGAAAACGATACCAGCCAACGGCGTGTTGAATGCGGCGGCGATGCCAGCCGCCGAACCGGCCAGGATCAGGCCCCGCGCCTGCGCCATGCCACCCCAGCGCGCCGCCTGCAGCATCAGCGATGCGCCGACCTGGACGGTCGGGCCTTCGCGACCGATGGAAGCACCGCAGAACAGCCCGATGATGGTGAGCGCGATCTTGCCCACCACCAGCCGCAGCGACAGGATGTGGCTGCGGTCGTCGTCATCACGCAGGTGGCGGGCGGCGATAGCCTGCGGAATGCCGCTGCCTTGCGAGCCTGGAAAGAAGGCATTGGCGAGCCACGCGCACAACACGAAGCCGAGCGGCGTGACGATGAGCGGCAAGTAGACGCGCCAGCCACCATGATCGCCGATCATGACGTGAAACAGCGCTTGTGCCTTGTCGGCGAGCACCGCGAACAGCACGCTGATGACGCCGATCGAAACTGCACCGGCCCAGAACACCAGACGCGGCTGCCAGACGCGCCGCGAGGCCCACATCGCACGCGAACGCCGCAGCATGGGGTATTTTCGCGATGTGCCGGCCATGTCTGTCCTCGTGATGATTAGCGCGCCCTAGCACACCCATGCGGCCAATCAAGCCCGCGGTTGCAGTCAACAAGGGCGGTGAGCCGCTGGAAGCCAGATTGAACTCCTGCTTGATACGTGACGGTCACGTGTTCGTGATGGCGTAACTATTTGGCCAGAATCTCCGAATTCAAAAAGGGGCGATTGTGCCCAAAATGGGAGTAAGTGAATGAACTCGATCAAGCTCGTTGCCATTATCGGCCTCCTCGGTCTTTCCGCCTCGCAAGCTCTTGCCGAAGACGCGATGGGCAAAATGTCGATGATGAAGGGCGGAGAAGTGACGGCAATCATGCCCGATGGCCACATGGGAACGACGATGCCGGATGCGAAGATGAGCGCCGAAATGATGAAGATGGCCAAGCCGATCAAGCATTGCATGATGATGATGACAGATGCCAAGGGTAAGGCATACATGTTCGACACATCGTCCAAAAAGGCCCAAGCAGAATGTGAAAAAATGGCTATGTGACACGAGCCACGCTGACGAACCCGTCCGCTAAATCCGGCGGGTTCTCCCGGGGTGCCTTGTGCAAGGTCTTCGCCGCCACCGTCTCCGGGTTTGCCTCGGCCTCCCATTGCGTTAGCATAAGCGCAAATTAGCTATGCCTGACGAATCGGATTTCGCTGAGGGGGCGAAATTTCATGGAAATGCAGCAGGTCCGTTATTTTCTGGCCCTGTCCAGCACGTTGAACTTCACCAGGGCCGCCGAAGAGTGCAACGTCACTCAACCTGCCTTGACGCGTGCGATCAAGACCCTTGAGGATGAGTTGGGAGGAGAACTCCTCCGGCGCGAGCGCCAGCATTCGCACCTGACCGAACTCGGTCGACGCATGCTCCCCCTGCTGCAGCAATGTTACGATGCTGCCACGTCTGCCAAGTCCCTCGCCAAGGCCGTGCAAAGCAGCGACGTAGCTCCTCTCAACGTCACCATTTCCAATAGCGTCAACATAGCGCTGCTGGTTTCACCGTTCACCGAGCTGTTCCGGGCCTACCCCGGAGTGCATCTCAAGATCAGTCGCGGTTCGCCGACCGCTGTCGTCGAAGCCCTCAAGAACGGAGGGGCCGAACTGGCGGTTGCCGGTGTTCTGGGGCAAGCTTGGGACCGGCTCGACGCCTGGCCGCTCTTCCAGGAGGGAATAGAGCTTGTCGTGAATTCCGATCACCCGCTGGCCCGCCGCAACGAGGCAGAGGTCGCGCTGAGCCAGCTGGCGGCGGAACCTGTGCTCAGCCGAATCGACTGGGAAACGAGCGAGGAGTTGGCGCGCAACCTTGCGGCAAAGGGGGTGGCGCCCCGAACCACACATGAGGTGGAGACCGATCAGGATTTGCTCGCACTGCTGGAGGCCAACGCCGGGGTAGGCTTTGTCTCGGCGACAGCACCGCATTCGCCCAATGTCCGCAGGCTCAAGCTGCGTGACTTGGACATTTCGCGGATCGTCGCCGCATACGCGGTCGCCGGCCGACACCGGTCACCAGTGGCTACGACGTTGCTCAACCTGTTGCGGTCGACCGACTGGTCGACCTTCGGCGTCAGCGAGCCCGCCTGAGCGCCGCGATCAAGTCATCGATGTCCATGCGCCGACGGTAGTCAGGATCGACGAAGCGATCCGTGATCACTCCGTTCGTGCCAACGACGAAAGTCGCGGGGATCGGCAGGAACCAGCTGGCGTTGCCTTGGTAGTTTGGCAGATCATACGCAACCCCCATCAACCGTTCCATTTCGGTCCCGATCCAGATCGCAAGATTAAGCGAGAGGGCATAGCCGTTGTCCATGTCGGTCAGGAACGGAAAGTTGGCACCCACGGCCGCCTTCATCGCTTTCGCAAACCTGCGCCGTTCGGGCATGATTGCCACGACTTGCCCGCCCAACGTCGCAATCTCCTGCTGAGCTTCGACGATTCCGATCGCATTCAACCGGCAATAGGGACACCAATGTCCGCGTTGAAAAGTGATCACGGCCGGCCCCTGGAGAAGGATCTCGCCAAGACCGACCAGTTTGCCCTCGTCGTTAGGTAGCAGGAATGCCGGCATGACTTCGCCGGGAGTCGGCGCCATCGCTCCGGCCTCTTGCTGTTCCAGGCGCGCTACTAGGCGGTCCACCGCATCGGCGAAACCTGGGTTGAGCCGGCGCACCGCGGTCGCAATCACCGCCAGCCGCTCGTTCAGAGGAGCATCGAGTTCTATGGCAGCCTGGACGGACTGTTCAAATGTCATTGATTGATCGTCGACAGCCATTTCCGCGCTCTCATAGGTCGGATGCAGCCTATCATTGAAGCGCCGCCGCCACGGCCATGTTTTTCTCGCATGGTTTTGATGCCGCGCGTGCATCACCGCAGGAGACGTTCGTATTCTGTTCGCAGCCTCTCCTCGATTCGTTACATCATGTTCCTGATATCCGAGGCAAAGGTCGGGAAGCCGTAAACCGTTTCGGACAGCTGCGACGCCGTGATGTCATGTTTCATGGCAAGCGCGAAAATATGGATCAGCTCTTCGCCGGCATGGCCCACCATGTGGGCGCCAACGACCCTGTCAGTCGCCTCTTCGACGATGATCTTCGACCACGCTACCGTCTCGGCATAAGTCCTGGCGGAAAGCCAGCCCAGCATATCCTTAACATGGACCTTTACGCCAAGGCCTCGCTCTTTCGCACTGGCCTCGGTCAGCCCGACG
Source organism: Mesorhizobium sp. P2_E9 (assembly GCF_056403815.1). NCBI lineage: Bacteria > Pseudomonadati > Pseudomonadota > Alphaproteobacteria > Hyphomicrobiales > Phyllobacteriaceae > Mesorhizobium > Mesorhizobium sp. P2_E9. The sequence continues at coordinate 53,364 of NZ_JBFUET010000028.1, read as the reverse complement.
CTGGCCAAGGCGGGGACCGTGTAGAGAGTCGACGGTATCTGGCCATAGTCCGGCCGGTGTCTCGGTCCATCGACGATATTGCGGCCAACGATGCCGCCCTCGTAAGTCGCGACAGGTGAAAGCTGCGGAGAATTCCACACTGCGTCGCCACAGACATAGACATCCGGGTTCGACCGCGAACGTAGATGATCGTCGATTTCGATGCGGCCTTCGCGATGCACGATAACACCGGCGCCAAGATCGAGCGCCTCGACATTGGCTACGCGCCCGGCGCAATTCACAACCCTGTCCGCGTGCACTGCGCGCTCGACGCCATCCGCCACAAAGGTGACGCGCAATCGTCCTTCGGCCTTCTCGATCTTCTTGACCCAGGCAAGCGTGCTGACTCGAATGCCTATACGTTCGCTCTCGCTACGGATCTGGCCCACGGCATCAGCGTCGAATGCTCCCAGCAGATGTGGCAATGCTTCAAGAATCGTCACGTCAACGCCGGCACGCGCATAAACGTGGCCCAGTTCGAAGGCAATGACACCACCGCCGACAAAGACGACCGCGCGAGGGAGCACCGGGTCATTCAGGACATCGTCGGAAACCGTCAGGTGCTCGGCACCAGGAATTGGTAGTGATCGCGGCTTCGAACCAGTTGCGATGACAATGTTCCTGGCTTCAAGCTCGCGGCCGTCGACACTGATGGCATTGCTCCCGATGAAAGCGGCCTCCCCGACGATGACATCGACACCGCGCTTGGCCATCAATCCGGACAGGCGGGACGGAATGTCATCGATAATGTCTTTTTCGCGCTCGATCAGGGCACGCCAGTCGAGCCTCGGTCTGCCGATCGTTATCCCATGCCTATCAGCCCGTTCGATCTCGTGGAGCGCATGAGCCGCCGCAACGAGCACCTTCTTCGGCGTGCATCCACGATTGGGGCAAGTGCCCCCGAGGTCGCGTGCTTCGATCATGGCCACCGACAGCCCCGCAGCGCGAGTAGCCACCGTCACGCCCATTCCGGCGTTGCCACCGCCGAGGATCACGACATCATATTTTTTCATCGCGCCGCCTGCACAGGTTCAGTGTAGCTTGATCCGGGGCCTGCTGCGCCGCGCCACTATCTCGCCAATCGAATCCAGGGTGGTCTTCGCAAGGCCGTGCACTGCCTTGAGATGCAGCTTGTAGAGCGAGCGATACATCAGCCGGGCGAGCAGACCTTCGATTTTCAGTCCACCGATCAGGCTGCCAAACGAGCCATAGTCGGCGAGCGAAATAAGGATTCCGTAGTCTCGATAGCGGAAAGCCGGCGCGGCCCGTCCCTCAAGGCGCGCGGCAATCACCTTGACCAGGTGATGGGCCTGCTGATGAGCGGTCTGGGCGCGCGGCGGCAATGGGTCGCCCCCGCCGGACAAAACACAACTCGCGCAGTCACCGATCGCAAACACGTTTTCGTCCCCTCTGGCTTGCAGTGTCTCATCCACGACCAGGCGGTTGATGCGGTCCGTTTCGAGGCCATCAAGCTTTTTCAGGAAATCCGGGGCCTTAATCCCAGCGGACCAGACAACGAGTTCGGCAGGCACAAACAATTTCTCGCCAAGCTTGACGCCTTCCTCCGTCACCTCGGTGACCCTGATCCCGCACCGTATCTGGACGCCCCGATCAACAAGCAGACGTGCTGAAGCGCGTGCAAGGTGTTCCGGCAAAGCCGGCAAGATGCGCGGCCCTGCCTCAATGAGGGTGATGCGGATCAGCCTTTCAAAATCGATGTTGTCGAGATTGTGCGATGCGATCTCCCGCATCGACCTATGCAGTTCCGCGGCCAGCTCGACGCCGGTGGCTCCGGCGCCGACAATGACGCAATGGAGTTGACCGGGCGAAAGCTGCTCGTATTGCGCGTTGGCGCGCAGGCACGCGTCTATCATGCGTTTGTTGAACCGGGCGGCCTGCTCAGCAGTATCGAGCGCGATTGCGTGGCGTGCCGCCCCTGGCGTGCCGAAGTCGTTGCTGACACTGCCTACGGCCAGGACCAGCGTATCGTAGCCCAGCACACGCGGCGGGACGACCTGCCGGCCGTCATCGTCGAAGCTGGGCGCGACAAAGACCTGGCGTTTGGCACGGTCGATGCCGACGACCTCGCCGATGCGGTATCGATAGCCGTGCCGGCTGGCATGGGCGATGTATTCGACAGCGTCATGCGACGCGTTCAAGGCGCCGGACGCCACCTCATGCAGCAGCGGCTTCCAAATATGGGTGCGGTTGCGGTCGACAAGCGTGACGGAAAGCCGTCGCTTGCCGAACTTGCGGCCAAGACGCGTCGCGAGCTCCAGTCCGCCCGCGCCGCCGCCGACGATGACCACGCGATGCAGTGACGTGTCCGCATGGGAAGGCGTCTCCGGAATCGTGCGGAACAGGGCAGCGTTGTTGGCAAGCACCGCCTCAGGGATCAGCCGCACGCCGGGGGTGATGATGTGCATCGGTATTCTCCATCGTTTCCGAGCCGCTGGTCCGTCACTCTTGCGATTCGTGGATGACGATACCCTGCAGCATGTCGACGTCGCATTCCCACGGCTTCTCCGAGAGGACGCGCTGCCCGTGTTCGTATCCGGCCTGCCAGCGCGTGCGGATGCCGGCGCGGGTGAAGTCGATGTCCTTGGTGTGGTCCTCGCCGTCCAGGCGTGGCGAAAGCAGCCGCACAAGGTGCATGACCGACGGGCAGCCATAGGAAGCAAGTTCCTTGAACATCGGATCCTCACGCCGCTCCTCGGGAACCAGCCTTCCCATTTCACGCACGACGTGCCGCAGACGGTGCAGTTGCTCCTGCCTGGCGACATGGCTCCGACCCCGGCTGGCGTATTGAAGGTCCTTTTGCCGACCCATGACCTGCCAGATCGATTTCGGCTCGGTGGCGCGAGGCTGCCACATGTTGACGGCAAAGATCAGCGAGTCGCGCCGCGGACGCGCGTCGAGCACGACCTCGATGGGCGTGTTCGAATAGATGCCGCCATCCCAGTAGGGCTCGCCATCGATACAGACCGCCGGAAACGCCGGCGGCAAGGCGCCCGATGCCATGATGTGCGACGCTGAGAGAGTCATCTCACGGGTATCGAAGTATTTGAGTTCGCTGGTGTTGACGTTGACCGCGCCGACAGTCAGCCGCGTATGGCGCCGGTTGAGATAGTCGAAGTCGATCAGGTCATTCAGCGTCCTCTTGAGCGGATCGGTGGTGTAGTAGGAGGCATTCTCCACACCCACTTCGCGGTTCACCCCGAACATGGCGCTTGGGTTCGGTTCAAAGAAGCCCGGTATGCCGCGCATCACGGTGCCCATATTGGCGAAGACATTGCTTGGAACCATCATTCGGAAAAACTCGTCGAGCGGGCTGCTCCGGCTGACGCCGTCCCAGAATTCCTGAAGCCTCGGCAGCCGATCTTTCGGCTCGTTTCCCGCGATCAGCGCGGCGTTGATGGCGCCGATCGAGGTGCCGATGACCCAATCCGGCTCGATCCCGCCTTCGACGAGTGCCTGGTAAACACCGGCCTGATAGGCACCTAGAGCGCCGCCGCCTTGCAGCACCAATACCGTTTGCCGCTGGACGGCAGCATCGGCTGCATGGGCGACCTCCGGCAAAGGTTCAGCGGTCGGAGGATTTCGGGTGATCTTGTTCATGGTCTTTGCTCCTCGTTGCCGGTTCAATGAGCGGTCCAGCCGCCTTCGATCGGGATGATGGCGCCGGTGATCGAGGCCGCGTCGTTCGAGGCCAGGAACAGGCAGAGCGCCGCGACCTCGGCGACGGTCACGAACTGCTTGGTCGGCTGGGCCGCCAAGAGCACATCCTTGATGACCTGCTCCTCGGTGATACCGCGGGCCTTGGCGGTGTCCGGTATCTGCTTTTCGACCAGCGGGGTGAGCACGTATCCCGGGCAAACCGCATTGACGGTGATGCCCTGTTCGGCGACCTCCAGCGCAACCGTCTTGGTCAGGCCGGCAACCCCGTGCTTGGCCGCGACATAGGCGGATTTATATGGTGAGGCGACAAGGGCATGGGCGGAGGCAACGTTGATGATGCGACCCCATTTTCGCTCCTTCATCGCCCGCAGCGCGCGCCGGATGGTGTAGAACGACGACATCAGATCGATCGCCACGACCGCCTCGAATTTCTCGATCGGGAATTCGTCGATCGGTGCGACATGCTGAATGCCGGCATTGTTGACGAGGATGTCGACCGCGCCGAACTCGGCGATCGCCTTGTCCATCATCGCAGTGATCGCGCCACCCTTGCTCATGTCCGCATTGTCGTAACGAACGGTCACCCCGTGGTCAGCGGCAAGCTTTGCCCGCAGCAGTTCAATCTCACCGGTATCGCCGAAACCATTGAGCACAATGTTGCAGCCTTTGGCCGCGAAGGCCTCGGCGATGCCTTTGCCGATGCCGCTGGTCGAGCCGGTGATGAGTGCTGTCTTTCCGCTGAGCATCGTCGTTTCCTTCGGTTGGAGCCGCGGCCGGATTCGCCGGCAAACGGCTGCGAGCAACGGGCTTGCGCGCCCAGGTCCTGGAGTTCTGCACGGAGTATGGCGAGACGCGCGAAGCAGCGGAAATGCCGTTGAGACATGGATTCGATAGCTGACGGTCAGATCGTAAGCTCGGTGCCGGCGAAGCCATCGACTTCGCCGCGTTGGCTTGTTTGACGTAAGGTCAACTAGTAAGATCGCGCCGCAACACGGGTCGTGCCGTATGCATGCCCGCTTGGGGAGCGTGCAGTGGAGATCAGTCAGGTCAGATATTTCTTGGCCGTCGCGAAGGAATTGAACTTCACCCGGGCGGCGGAGGAGTGCAACGTCACGCAGCCCGCGCTTTCACGTGCCATCAAGCTGCTGGAGGACGAATTTGGCGGCGCCCTTTTTCATCGTGAGAGGCGCTTCACCCACCTCACGGAGCTCGGCCGCATGGTCGAAACCTATCTTGAGGGTGTTTTCGAGAACTCCCGGCAGGCCAAGCAGATAGCCGAGCAGTATGTGCATCTGAAGAAGACGCCGCTCAGGGTCGGCATCATGAGCACGATTGCTCCCGACGAGATCATCGAGCTCATCTCGTCCATCCGCGGCCATCACCCGGGTGTGGAGCTTCATCTTTGCGACGCCGACGCGCCGAGTTTACGGCGGCGGCTGCTCGAGGGCGATCTCGAGGCAGCCATTTACGCATTGCCGTCGAACGTTCCCGACGAGGAAGTGCACTCCTTGCCGCTTTTTCGCGAGCAGATGGTGATGGCGGTCCATCTGACCCATCGCCTCGCCAACCAGCGCAGAGTGCAAGTGAAAGACATGAGCAATGAAAGTTACATCCACCGCAACAACTGTGAATTTGCCGGCTATGCGGACGCCGTTCTCTCCGAGCAGGGCGTGACCGTCAGCCCCGTTTACTGGAGCGATCGCGACGATTGGACACTCGCGATGATCGCCGCCGGGCTTGGTTTCGGTTTCATGCCCGAGCATACCGCCAAGCACCCGGGAGTGGTGGCCCTGCCGATCACCGACCCGGAATTCTGGCGCGAGGTCAATCTCGTCACCGTGCGCGGCCGCAGGCATTCGCCAGCGGTTGGCGCGCTGGTGCGCGAGGCTACGCAGAAAAGGTGGTTCGGCGAGCGGGCGAAGGCATTGTCCGCCGCCGAGTAACCCTGTCGCGGCGAGCATCCTGCCTAGCCTACCCGGGCCACGGATCTCCGGCGCATCGTTCGCGCTCAGTTTTTTCTGATCGTCGAGGTGACGGACCGGATGACGTCGGTCGCCATCTTGAACTGCGCCTCGCGGTCGGTAATTCCATGCCGCTTGGCGATCCAGTCGAAATCGCTGTAGGCCGCATAAACCGCACCATCCGCGGTCTGATAAACCAGAACACGCACCGGCCAATCGAGCCCGGCTTCCGGATTTGATGTTATGAAGGTCGTCCCAAGCGCCGGATTGCCAAACATCACCAGCCGAGACGGCCTGACATCGTTGCCGGCATTCTTCCCAAGTCTTGCCTGGTCGATGACGCCAAAGAACTTGATGCCCTTCTTGAGAACATCCCTCTTGATGCGCGCGACCGTCTCGCCGACGGAATAGTCGCTCTTCACCGTCACAACACCGTCCGAAGCTGCGGCTGGGAGAACGATCGCCATCATTATGGCGCCGCCGGCAATCATGGTTTTCAGGTAGTTGGTCATCTCAGTCTCCTTTGTTGGATAGTCAAGATTCATGCCTTTGGAGTTTGAAGCACGCGCGCCACTGCGATCGCGCCGGCGAGGACCGCGGCAAGAACGGCGACGCATGCGGTCCAACCGATCCGGTCGTAGATCTGTCCGATGACGAAGCTGCCGGCGAGCCCGCCCGCATAGTAGGACGCGAGGTAAATGCCACTTGCGGCGGCGCGGTCGTGCGAGGCGGTGCGGCTGACGTGTCCTGTCGCTATTGCCTGCGCCAGGAAGGTGCCGATTGCGACCAGTGCCATCCCGGCGAGAACGATCGGAAGGCTGGTCGTGAGCAGCAAAAGCAAACCCAGGATCGCCAGCACGAGCGTCGAACCGATGCCGACCGTTGGACCGAGGCCCGCGGCGACACGCCCGGCCAGGGGAGTGGTCAGCATAGCAGGCAGGAAGACGAAATAGACCAGTCCGAGCGCCATCGGCGACAGCGATAGTGGCGCGGCGACGAGCTGGAAATTCACATAGGTGAAAGTGCCGATAAATACGAAGAGGATCAGGAAGCCGATGGCGAAGCATCCGCGCAGCTCGGTGTTTTTCAGCGGACCCTTCCAAGCCGCACGGGCGGGCCCGCCCATCGTGTCGGCACGCATCATCGCGGATGTCTTCTGCAGCGTGAACCAGACGAGAGCCGCGCCAATCAGATTGAGGGCGGCGAATGTTAGGAAGTTGGTGGAAATGCCGAATGTGTCGGCGACGGCGGCCGACATCAGCCGTCCGAAGAAGTTGCTGGCAACGTTGCCGGTCACATAGGCCGCAAGCGCACTCGTCGTCTGCCGCGCGGAAAAATGCTCGGCCAGGTAGGCCATCGTCAGTGTGAACGCGGTCGACATACACAAGCCTTGGGCAACACGCAGCAGGGCGAAGACCAAGATACTGTCGGTCTGCGACAAAAGCGTCGTCGGGATCGCCAGCACCGCAAGGCTGATCCAGATGCCGTTGCGGCGATCGAGGTTCCTGCCGAAAAGTGCCACCGCGATCCCGGCCACAGCCATGCCGAACGTGCTGGCGTTAACGGCAAAACCCATGGTCGCGCGGCTAACGCCGAATTTTATCACGAGCGAAGGCAGGATGGCCTGGGTCGCGAACAGATCGACGAGCGTGAGAAACGCGATCAGGGCAATCAGGCCGAAGCGCCAGCTGTCAGCGGCAACCATGCGCAGCCGCGTCGGTTCAGTCTGTTCACTGGTCGTCATGACAAGGCTCCGTGGCCGCACGTCCCCAGGAGATCACCCGAGGACGCGCTTTCAGTTGCTGGTGCTGGAATCTGTTCGCCGCGCCGAGCGGCTCACATCATGTGGTCTTCGTGCATTGCCGGTGGCAGGACGTCGGCCGAATAGAGCACCGCGGGCACCTTGCCGTTGTTCTTCCACCAGTGAGCGAGCTGGCCGAACTCGGCGGTCACGTCGCCGGCCGGATGCTCGATGCCGACCTTGCAGGTGCTGCGATATTCGGTGATCGAACCTTCGACGACGATAATGTTGGCTGGGCGGACATTGTGCTCATGCCACGGCACGACGCCGCCCGGCTGCACGACGAGCTTGCGCAGGCGCAGCATGTTGCCTTTCCAGGCCTCGCCCTTGCTGCTCAGATCGATCGCGGAGAGAACCGTGTCGACGACGCCGACCGGCTTGCTTGGATGTTGCTGGATGTCGGTCGTGGCGGCCTGGCCGGCAGGGCAGTCGCCGGCGAAGGCTGGAGCAACGGAAAAGGCAGCAGTTGCGGAAAGCAGCCCGACCGCAAACGCGAGGTTGAGTTTCTTGGTAGCCATCTTGTATTTCTCCTTTGTCGGTGCCCAAACGCGGGAGGCGGGGCATGGCAGGGAGAGTGATCGGAGCCGCGAAGAAAGAGAAATGCTGACTGGCTTTCAATTCGATACCTGAAAACTATCGTGAGCCATCATGGCTGCACGCAGACGCATAGCATCACATGCCACGCCGTGCCAAAATTTCTTGGAGTTTGCTTCAGGCTGCGGTCTTGCGAATTTCCTGGACTATGGCACTTTCCGGCCAGCCATGCGCCTTGACGCTGTTGACGAAGGCCGATGCCGCCGGCGAGAACCTGCGTCCCGCGACGACGACCAGGGACACTTCCCGCCAGACTTCGGGATCGATGACGGGCCGGACCTGCAAGCCCGGGATCACTGCGCTGAACTCCGGGATGAAGCAGATCCCAAGTCCGCCTGAAACCATATTCTGGATCCAGTCCTCGCGCTCGCTGGCGTAGGAGATCCTGAGCTTCACGCCGCGGTCGGTGCACAGTCCGGCGAGATGATCACGATACTCGCAGTTGAGCCGCCTGAGATAGTTTTCACCGTCGAGTTCGGAGATGGCGACATTGTCGTTGCGAGCCAGCCGATGGCCGTTTGGGAAAGCAAGGACAAAGCGTTCGCGATAAAGCGGGGTCACATCGAACCGGTCTGGAAAGCTGTTGCTCGACGCCATGATGGCAACGTCGATTTCCCCTGATTCGAGCAGTTGGGAAAGCGACGCCGGCACGCCTTCGACCAGCTGCAGCTGGATGCCCTGCTGGCGTCTGTTGAAGTCGGCCAGCAGGCCAGTGAAGCGGCGCGGCCCGATGGTGCACATGACGCCAACCTTGAGGTTGGCGTTTTCCAGGCACAAGAATCTCGACGCTTCCTGCCGCACTCCGGTCAGCTCGTCGAGGATCTGCTGGAAACGAGGGCGCAGCAGCACGCCAAGATCGGTGAGGTGGGTCAGGTTTCGCTCGCGGCGAAACAGCAGGCCGCCGACCTCGTCTTCGAGCTGCTGGATGGCGCGAGACAGCGCTGGCTGGGTGACATTGCACTTTTCGCCGGCGCGCGTGAAATTTCGCGTCTCGCACACGGCAAGGAAGTAGCGGATGTGATGAATGTCCATGCCGATTTGTCCCCGTTGCGCAGTTCTTTTTTGCTCAACCGAACCTTGCCGCAAACGACATCAACGTTCCAATGCACCGCTGCTATAGAGTTCATAGCATATCGTCATGAGCTTGCGCGGTTTGGCGCCACTGAAAGGCTTTGGCGGGACATAGGGGACGGCGGCGAGCAACTTGCTCGCCGTCGCGCTCTGGAAAGCCAGGGTGACGTTCAGCTGTTGCCGCCGAGCTGATGAACTTTCACGCAGAATTCGGCATGGGGCTTGCTCATCGCTGCTTCGTTGCATTCTTTCTTCAAGGCATCCCGTTTGTCGTTCGACATAGCGCCCCAGGCTGCTTTGAAGTCGGCATCCGATTTCATCGTCTTCATGCCGGCGTCGGTGAAGAAAGGCTGCATGTTGGACGGCTCGTCGAGCGCGCCGGCGAAAGCAACGCCGCTCAGAACGGAAAAAACGAAGGCGCCGAGGCAGATAGATTTTATATTCATAGTATGATCTTTCTCTGGCGTTGAGCAATCATCCCATCGACGACTGCGGTAATATTCGGCATTTCCTCCTTGCCAGGGCGAATTTTGCTGCAATCACTCAGTATTTCGCCAATGCCGTCCGCGTATGAAGTTTATACCAGCTCTGCATCCTGCGGATGCTTGGTGGCGGCCGCTATTTGGCACCACCCAAGGCGAGCACGTTGGCGCAAAATTGCGCATGAGGCTTGCTCATTGCCGGATCTTTGCACGCCTTGGTCATCGTGACCCGGTCATGCTTCGGCATGGCGAACCAGGCCTTCTTGAAGCCAGCCATCGGCTTCATCGTCTTCATCGAGGCGTCTGTATAGAACGTCGGCAACGCAGCAAGATCGCTGAAGGGATCTGCGGCGGCGGCCCCGGCAAGCAGGCCGAGGGCTATAGCCCCCAGGCAGGCAGTTCGTATTGTCACGACACGCTCCTTTCTTTGTGCTGAAGGCTCGCCGGCGACCTGCGTGTCGCAGGTTCAAAGCAAAATCCTCGGATTTGCCTGCCTACCTTGCGACGCACGAGGCGATGCAGCCAATGCAATCTTCCTATGGAGTTCATGCCACCTTGGCATTTCGCCGACAGGAGAAGATGCGGCAGTCTTTCCATCAAACGCCCAGCTTGGCGCTTTTGGGATGGAGACTGAGACAATGCATATCCAGACCGGAATCGAAACCGACCAACTCGTCGCTGCAGGACCTGAAGTGGCAGACATGCAAGTAGTCGTGGACATTGTTCTGACGAGCGATGCACACGGCGCATTTGTCTGGGGTGTCCTCGACCGCTTGCTGGACGAGCCTGCCCTTTCCTTCGGCAACATCACGGCGTCCGGTTTCGGCGCAACGGAGGCGGCGGTTCTGGCCTATGGCCTGGCCCTGGGCGGTCGGCGTGGCGCCCGGACGGCGCTTACGAACTTCTGGCGACGCGTCAGTCATGCGTCGATGTTCGATGCAGCCAATCCGCTAAGATCGATCCTGGAACAGTCAATCGACATTGCGGAGATCCGCAAGACAGGCTGCCCGGTGAGCCTCAGCATTCAGGCTTCGAATTCCCGCACAGACGCCTTGAAGACCTTCGCCAGCGATCAATTGTCGATCGACGCGATCCTGGCGGCGGCCACGATCCCCTTCTTCTTCCCGGCCGTGGAGATTGGCGGCGATACCTATTGGGGCCAAGGCGACGCTTCGGCTTTGCCGTTGGTGCAGCCGTTTGAGACCGGCCATCGGCTGATCGTCACCGGTAAGGCATCATTGTCCATGACGCCCTGTGCGGATCGCCGTCTCGCCGCCAGTCCTTGCTCGATGACGTGCACGCCAATTCACATCATCTTCGATAGCCAGCACCGGGCCGCCTCGGCGCTGTTCACGAGACCGTGGACCGACTGGGGTGAACTCACCGACATGCGCGACAGAGGGCGGCAGCGGGCTGAGGATTGGCTTCTCGCCGAATGCCCGACCGCCAACAGCAACAATCGATACGTCTAGGCGCCACCCTCCCGCCTAGCCGCGCCTGCTTCGCCCGCTCACGAACGCAGGCGCCAAGCCCTCCGGTTCCCCGCCGGAGGGCTTTTGCTTGGCAGGGGCTTCAACATAGTGACCGCGTATCAAATCCATGCCGAGACAGCATTTCAGCTCGGCCGCCGGATCAGGGACACTGCTTGCAGACAGGCCGCAAGGTCGGTCTTTCCCTCGAAACGCAACCAGGAGACACGTCTGTGATCAACGCCAAAACCCTCATCGGATCGGCCCTAGCGGCCGCCACCTCGCTGGCCGCGACGGCCGCCTATAGCGGCCCGGCCGCCAAGCCCGCCTTCGCCTTCGAAAAGTGCTACGGCGTCGTCAAGGCTGGCCAGAACGACTGCCAGACCGCGACGCATTCCTGCGCCGGCACCTCCACCGCCGACAACCAGCCGGATTCGTGGCTCTACGTGCCCGCGGGCAGCTGCGCGAAGATCGCTGGCGGCAGCGACAAGCCTAAGGCCTGACCGATCAGACTTCGAGCCAACCCCCTTGGAAGGAGCAGACCGATGTCCCGTGCATTTCAGCGCCTCTCGATCCCCGCATCAGCGGGCATCGGTCTTCGCTCACCTCACATCAGCGAGATGCTGACCCGCAGACCCTCCGCAGGCTGGCTCGAAGTGCATGCCGAGAACTACATGGGACACGGCGCCGGCGTCGAAGCGTTGGACCGGCTGCGCCAAATCTATCCGCTATCGGTTCATGGCGTTGGCCTCTCGCTGGGCAGCGCGCGAGGAGTGGACCGCGATCATCTGGAAAGGCTGCGCAAGGTCTGCGAGCGATTCCAGCCCGATCTCGTCTCGGAACATCTCGCCTGGAGCGTGGCCGACGGCGCCTACCTGAACGACCTGTTGCCGCTGCGCTATGACGAAGAGGCGCTGGCGATCGTGGCGCGCAATGTCGAGACTGTCCAGGGCGCGCTGGGGCGGCAGGTGCTGATCGAAAATCTGTCTGCCTATGTCGCCTTTGTGGGTTCCTCTATGAACGAGGCCGAATTCCTGGCCGAGCTCGTCGCGCGGACCGGCTGTGGCCTGCTGCTGGATGTCAACAATGTCCAGGTTTCGGCGCACAACCTCCAATATGATGCAAAAGCCTTCATCGATGCGCTGCCAGTAGAGGCTATCGGTGAGATCCATCTTGCCGGACATGCGACCAATCACGTCGGGACCGACACCGTGCTCATCGACGATCATGGCTCGCGCGTGCCACCGGTTGTCTGGACGCTCTACCAGCATGCCATAAGTCGGCTTGGGCCGCGCCCTACCCTGATCGAATGGGACACCGATGTTCCTGTTCTCGATGTGCTGCTCGGCGAAGCGATGTGGGCCGACATGCTTTCCGCTTCGATCATGTTCAACCGCAAGCAGGCCGCGAGACAAACGGCGGCCGCAAAACCCCGACCACAGTCCACCCTCGTTTCCTTCGAAACCGAGGCAAGGACAGGCATGCCCGTGCTTGCGGCATTTGCTGTCGCCAAGGCCAGACAGGTCATGCCGTTAGCGTTGCCGCCAATAATACAGGGAGGATATCATGCTGCCGCTTGAAGACTTGCAGACCACCATCGCGCGCTCGGTGCTTGCCATGGAGCCGTTGGTCGCCGCAAAAATTTTGACCGCCGGCAAGGCCGATCCTTTGGCGCGCCTGCGTATCTACCAAAACAACACTCGCAGTTCGCTCACTTCGGTCCTGATGGCGGTGTTTCCCGTCACGGTTCGCCTTGTCGATGAACGGTTCTTCCGTTTCGTAGCCAGCGAGTTCATTCGACGGCATCCGCCGGTGGAGTCGCGGCTGGCGCGTTATGGCGCCGGCTTCCCGCGCTTCCTGAAGACGATCGACACACTTTCCGACATGCCGATCGTAGCCGAGACGGCACGGCTCGAATGGACCATCGCAGAAGCGCTCGACGCCGTATGCCTGCCGTCGCGAACCCTATCTGAATATGACAGCACCAATCTGGGACCCTCACCCGATATCCTGTTGCAGCCCTCCCTGCGGCTGATCGTTTCGCACTGGTCGATCCTGTCCGTTTGGACGGCGCACCAGCAATCGGCGACGATCGACCAGCAGAGTGCCTGGATAAGGCGCCCTCAACGCGTGGCGTTGTGGCGGGCCGGGGATAATGTTCGTCTGGTTCTTCTCGATCGTGCGAACTTTGCGTTCCGGCATTCGTTGAAGCACGGCCTCGGCCTCGAACACGCCATGGGCCGCGCCCTCGCTCTCGATCCGTCATTCGATCTCGTGTCCGCGCTCGTGCGTCTGTTTGGCGACGGGCTCGTTACGGACGTGCATATCCCGATACATCCCCTCTCAAACTGATGGAGAAAGTTATGACCGCGATACCAGAATATTCCTCGTCCAATGCTGGCGGTCTTGTCGGCCTCTACAGACGCCTCATCAAGCTACCCGAACGCATTCCGTTTTCCCTGGTCCAACTCGCGGCCCGCCTCGCGATATCGCATGTCTTCTGGCAGTCGGCACAGACGAAGCTGGCCTCCTGGCCAGTGACGCTGCAGCTATTTGCCAACGAATACAACCTACCGTTCATCGATCCGTCGATCGCGGCCCCTTTGGCAACGGCTGCCGAAATCACGGGATCGGTGCTGCTCTTCCTGGGGCTATTCTCCCGCCTTGGCGCACTGATGCTGCTCAGTGTCGTATCGGTAATCCAAATTTTCGTTTTCCCCGAAAACTGGGCCGAGCATCTGCTGTGGGCGTCGCTCCTGTTGCTCGTGCTGACCCGGGGCGCCGGCGTCTTTTCGCTCGACTACGTTGCCGAGCGGTCCTTTTCAGCATCCAGAAAATGAGCATCTCGACCAGCTAGGGAAGCGCGGTGCGCATCTTCATCGTTCATGCCCACCCAGAGCCCAACAGCTTTAACGGCGCCCTAACCCGCGCAGCGCAAGTGGCGCTGTCCGGGGCGGGCCACGAGGTCGTTATTTCCGATCTCTACGCTATGGGCTTCAATCCGGTATCGGATCGAGGCAACTTCACGACCATCCGAGATGCTGACTATTACCGCCAGCAGGCCGAGGAAGCTAATGCGGCTATCCATAACGGTTTCGCACCGGACATTCAGGCCGAGATGGACAAACTCTTCTGGTGCGACGCCTTGATCCTGCAGTTTCCGCTCTGGTGGTTTGGGCTGCCGGCAATCCTTAAGGGCTGGGTTGACCGAGTGTTCGCGTCGGGTGGCCGTATCTACGGCGGCGGCAAATGGTATGACCGCGGAGTCTTCGCAGGAAAGCGCGCGATGTGTTCCGTCACAATTGGCGGCCCGACGCCGATCTATTCCGGCCGCGGACTAAACGGTCCAATCGCGGAAATCCTGTTCCCGATCAACCACGGGATGCTCTACTTTGTCGGCTTCACGGTGATCGAGCCGTTCCTCGTGCATGCACCGGCGCGCATTAGCGACAGCGAGCGCCGGGAGCACCTGGTTCGTTATTGCGAACGCGTTCTAGGCCTCGTTAGTGCTCCGACGATTACGTATCCCAGGCTCGTCGACTTCGACGACAGCTACGTCCTGAGATCGATATGAATTGGGGCTCGTGCGGGACATCAACTCGTGAATCAACGGTTTGGCCATCAGTCAGGCTTTGGCAGGAGGGCTTTGCGGGATGCCAGCAAGCCGACGTTGTGCGATGCGCCTTGTTCTTTCCGAAGCTTGAGCGCCTTAGCATGAAGATACGCATCCTTTGACGCGATGAGCCAGGCGACCCTGAGGTAGCACATTCGCTCCGATGTTCTGCCGGCGTAGAGGCCCGCTCTCTCTGAGAACTCAAAGGCATCGGTCACGTTCCTGTGAAGCTGTAACAGTCAATCGCTATGGGGCGAATAGTGGACTGTTATGGCCAGGCCTTCCCCGGAGACGGGATATGGCTTGTCGCCAATGGCGGGTGTTTGGGATCGAGCCGGAGGAGAAAGCCGATGCTAGAGCGCAATCAGGAAAAACTGCCCGACCAGGAAAAGCTGGAGGCCCTGCTAGGAAGGATGGTCGGCGATCTCGGCGCCATCACCACCGGGGCGGCGGTCCTGCTGGGAGACAGGCTCGGCCTTTTCGCGGCAATGAGCGCGGGCGGCAAGATGACCGCCGCGCAGCTCGCCAGAAGGACCGACACGCAGGAGCGGCTGGTCCGCGAATGGCTCTCGGCGCAGGCGGCGGCAGGCTATGTCGAATATGACGAGGTGGGCGACAGCTTCTACCTCAGCCCCGAGCAGGAGCAGGTCTTCGTCAACGAGGACAGCCCCGCCTTCATGGCCGGCGCCTTCGAGGTCGTCTCGGCGCTGTGGCTCGACGAGGAGAAGGTGCGGCAGGCGTTTCGCTCCGGCAGGGGCCTCGGCTGGCACGACCACAGCGCCTGCCTGTTTCGTGGCACCGAGCGCTTCTTCCGGCCAGGCTACAACGCCAATCTTATCGGCTCCTGGCTGCCGGCGCTTGATGGCGTTGTCGAAAGGCTCGAGCGCGGCATAGACGTCGCCGATGTCGGCTGCGGCCATGGCGCCTCTACGGTGCTGATGGCCAAGGCCTTCCCGAACTCGCGCTTTACCGGCTTCGACTATCACGCCCCATCGATCGAGCGCGCCCGCGCCGCCGCGAAAGAGGCCGGCGTCGCCGGCAACACCAACTTCGAGGTTGCGGCGGCCAAGGATTTCCCAGGCACCTACGATCTCGTCGCATTCTTCGACTGCCTGCACGACATGGGCGATCCGGAGGGTGCTGCCAGGCATGTGCACAACGCGCTCAAGGCGGACGGCACCTGGATGATTGTCGAGCCCTTCGCCCACGACAAGCTCTCGGCCAACCTCAACCCAGTTGGTCGCATCTACTACGCCGCCTCGACTTTCATCTGCACGCCTGCGTCGCTCTCCCAGGAGGTCGGGCTGGGCCTCGGCGCCCAGGCCGGCGAGGCGAGGCTGCGCAAGGTCGTGTCGGGTGGCGGGTTCAAGCGGTTCCGCCGCGCCACCGAAACCCCGTTTAACATGGTTCTCGAGGCACGCCCGTAAGGCTGGCCAAGCAAGAGAGTCTTCGCAATCGATTGGAGGAAGGCATGACTGCCTACAACGTCGTTCGGTTCCGCACCAAGCCAGGCAAGGAACAGGCATTCATCGACGCCCACAAGAAGGCGAGCCTCGACGCCACGGGCTTCCGAAAAGCCGCTCTGATCAAGACCGGCGACCGGACCTTCTGCGTCGTCGGTGAATGGAACGACTTGGACAGCCTCGCGGCGGCACGGCCGCAGATGATCGGCCTTTTGGATACCATGCGAGACATGCTGGAGGATCTCGGCGGCGACCTTGGCGTGACCGATCCTGTCTCCGGAACGGTCGTCGCCGATATCAGGATCTGAAGGGGCCCATCTGCGGGCTTGGTGCACCCGCTCGACCACTAATGTGCTGGCCGGTCCATCACAATCAGCGAGCGACGCACGAACTGGTGGAGTGCGCTGAGCCTTCGGCGTATAGGTTGTCGCGAGGAAAGGTTGAGGGTTCGGCATGACGGTAGTCGACAATCGCCTTCTCGAAAGCAAGATGACCAAGGTGGAGCAGGCGCGAGCCTGGAGCCCACGCGTCATCTCGAAATTCGAGACGCTGATCAAAAGCGCCGACGACCACTCACTCTATCGCGTCAATCCGCTGAGCTTTGCTCGCGACCGCGCAATCGCCGAGGCTGAAGCAATCGACCTCTTCCTTCATGCCGCCCGCTGTGGCTTGTTCGACATGAGTTGGGATGTCCTGTGTCCCCAGTCCGGGATGGTGCTCGATAGTTTCGGCGCCCTGCGCACGCTCAAGACCCACTACGTCTGTGGCCTGTGCGACGTATCGGGCGACACTGACCTCGACGACTTCATCGAGGTCACCTTCTCGGTATCGCCGAAATTACGGCGCCTGCCTTACCACGATCCCGAGACCCTCCCTGTCGAGGATTTTCACTGGAAGCTCCACTTCGGACATGATGGGCGGCTACCAGGGCAAGACGTTCGCTTTCTTGACGTTCTGCGCGGCTTCGTTCGGGGCATGACGTTTCTGCTGCCCGGCACCACCACGGTGCTCCGCGCAGACCTGGGACCGGGCGCCCTTTCGGGCGTCAACGTGCAGACGCAGGCCGCATTCGCGGTGCCAATATCAGGCGATCCGGTGTTGGCGCCGACACTTCTGAAGATCGATTATGACGGCAAGCGCTTCTTGCCGGCGATGCCTGCT
This sequence comes from Mesorhizobium sp. P2_E9, assembly GCF_056403815.1. NCBI lineage: Bacteria > Pseudomonadati > Pseudomonadota > Alphaproteobacteria > Hyphomicrobiales > Phyllobacteriaceae > Mesorhizobium > Mesorhizobium sp. P2_E9. Next base: position 36,032 of record NZ_JBFUET010000028.1, on the reverse strand, counting down.
GTGCCACAGGGTCCGATTGTCATTGAGGTAGCAAATAGAGGGCCAGTGCGAGGTTCGCTGCTTGTCATCAACTGGCCGCCCGAGCTTGTCGCGCTGACTACCAAGCCGGCGCTCGACTTCGACCCTTATGTTTCCGGTGGAGCGCTGCTCGCGCGGCAAACCTTCCGCCAGCTCTTCCGGTCCGAGCGTGTCGACGAGAAGGAAGGGCTCGGCATCCGGCAGATCACCTTCCTGTTCACGGACCTCAAGGGTTCGACCGCCATGTATGAGCGCCTGGGTGACCTCAACGCCTATGCTTTGGTCCGCGAGCATTTCGCTCTGGTCAACGCGGCGGTTCAGCAACATTCCGGAGCGGTGGTCAAGACGATTGGAGATGCGGTGATGGCTGTATTCTCGCAGCCGTCGCATGCGATTTCGGCTGCACTCCACATCCTTGAAGAAATCGATCGCTTCAACGGCGACCACGGCGGGCCGGGGATCATCCTTAAGATCGGGGCCCACTGTGGACCGTCGATCGCCGTGACGCTTAACGACAACCTCGATTATTTCGGCCAGACCGTGAATGTCGCTGCGCGCGTGCAGTCCTTGGCGGAAGCCGGACAGATCTGCATTTCCGAGGCGCTCTGCTCCGCGCCCGGGGTTCGCGAAACGCTTGCCGGCCATCGTGTCGAGGCTTTTGACGCGCCTCTTCGGGGGGTGCAGGGTGACGCAACCGTTTATCGCATCATGCGCGGATAGACACTATTGCGTGCCAACTCCCTTTCGCTGAGAACCGGAACTTTAGGCCTCCGTCAAGGTCTTGGCAGGTCTATGGATAGGCTTGTGCTGCGCGAGGATTTAACTCTGGATTGTATTAATAAAATCAATAACTTATGAGACATTTTGTAACATTGTGACGGCCGTCGAAATGACCGCGCAGGGCCATGAAGTCGAAGTGACGGCCGGGTGGCGCTAGCCGAACAAAGCGCGCGAATCAGCAGGCGCTTCGGAACGCCCCTTCAAGCTGTAATCCCAGAGGACATTGGTGGCCCGTATACGATAATCGCGCAGTATGCCGTCATGCCCCTTAGCCATAATCACGCGATGCTCTTCGAGATTGCGCCAGTGTGCCAGCGCAGCTTCGTCGCGCCAGAGCGAAAAAGAGAGGAACTTTCCGGGTTCGTTGCAGCTCTCGAACCGCTCCGCCGAGATGAAACCGTCGATGGATTCCAGCAGCGGGCGTAACTCTGCTGCCAAGGTGTCGTAGTCATTTTGCCGATCCGGGTGGGGCCACAATTCCGAAATAACAGCGATCACAGGAAATCTCCGCCAGTGAGTCACACGAAATGCGTTGTGGAAGCGTATTGTTTTATCGGCCAGACGTGGATGATTCTGTCAGGCGAGCCCACGCTCCCACCTCGTAGCGACCGACCACGACGCTTCCGTTGGTGGTGGCCTCGTCGCGTATCCGCTCCTGCAGGCTTTCGGGTTGGAGGTCCAAGGCGTTGATAACACCGGTCTGTTCCATAACCGGTGCCATGGTCACGGCGAGATCGGAAATGAGGTCGATGCCGCTCAGTCTGTCGGAGCCGCCACCAGCTAGGGCGCTGACCGCCATGGTCGGTGCAGGCAGACCGGCCTTGATGAAGGCCGCATGAAGACCGAGGCCCATGTAGGGATTGGTGCCCACCTTGTGGAACGTGTCCACGATGCATCGGAGACAGTGGTCGTATGTCGGCGCAGGTGGAAAAGAGCTCGCCCCTGTCCAGTCCACCTCGTGGAAGACGACGACGCCGCCAGGTTTCAAATGTTTGGAAATCCCCTTCAACATCGCAACCGGATCTGCGGAAAACATCAGCACATACCGGCCGACGATTGCATCGAATGGCATATCAAACGTCAAATTCGCCGGATCCCCTTCGACAAAGCCGACATTGCCCAGCGACTGCTCTTTCGCTCGTGCGGTCGCAGCGGCAACCGCCATTGGCGACCGGTCGGTTCCGACGACCTCCCCAGCCGGTCCAACCAAACCCGCGGCAAGAAACGCGACGTCGCCGGCGCCGCTGCCGACATCCAGCACCCGCATGCCCAGACCTACCCCGGCGCGTTGCAAATAACTTCGTGTGAACGGTTCGACCAGCGCAGCTTGCGTCGCCAGCCGTCTCAACTCACGATCGGTGTGGCCGAGCTCATATTCGTAACGGCGCTTTGTGTCGGTAGGCTGAGATCCCATAGCGCACACCTCGGTCGCCTCTAGGATCATAGATCATTTCGTAAAACACTCCATCAATCGCTAGTTGTCCCAGGCGCGCCCTTTGAACAATCGGAGGCTCGCACTAATGCTTAGCCACGGGATTCTTTGATCAACTGCATCGTGGAGATGGGGTGTTTCGTCCCTGGCGGCCAATAGGAGTGAAAACCGGCTTCAAGACATATGCGTCTGTGCTAATTTAACCGATAGCGCAGTGACCTAATCCCTGCGTTGGTGAACGCCGATCGATTTCAAAATTGCCGTTTAGGAAACGCGGTGAGTGATCCAAGGATATTGGTTCTTGGTGCCGGAGGCATCGGGGGCTATTTCGGTGGGCGGCTGGCGGAAGCTGGCGCCGACGTCACTTTTCTCGTGCGACAGGGGCGTCAGAAACTCCTCGACGAGCGTGGCCTGCGGATTGAAAGCCAATTTGGAAATGTCGAGTTGGACGTCAAGACGATCCTGGCCTCGGACGCAGAGGCTGACTACGACGCTGTGATCCTGACGTGCAAAGCCTACGATCTCGACGATGCCATCAAGACAATCGCCCCGGCTCTTGCTCCATCCGGCTTCGTCTTGCCACTACTCAACGGCGTGGCTCATATCGACATTTTGAATGAGGCATTCGGTCGAAACCGCGTGCTCGGCGGATCGGCCAGGATACAGGTTACCGTGACTGAAGACGGTGTCGTCCGGCAGCTCAACGACTGGCGTGCGATCACGATCGGCGAACAATCAGGAGAAATCTCCAATCGCGTCGAGACTTTGAAAGCCATTTTAGACAAGGCGCGAGGCGTCGAAGTTCATACCGTCACCGATATCATGCAGCGCATGTGGGAAAAGCTGGTCCACCTTGCCACCGCGGCCGCCATGACCTGCCTGATGCGAGCGAACGTCGGCGAAATCGTGCGAACCCCTGACGGCGAGAAGATATTTATCGGGCTGCTGGACACCGTCAGCGATATTGCTGCGGCCTATGGCTACCGTCCAAGCAGCGAGTTCCTGGAGACGTATCGAAGGACGTTCTCCCACCGCGACTCGCTCTACACGACTTCCATGCTGCGCGATATCGAGCGGCGCGGTCGAACCGAGGTCGATCATATCATCGGCTTTATGCTACAGAAGGCTAGCGGAACCGGTCTCGACGTGCAGACGCTCCTGCTCGCCTACACCCACATCAAGGCCTACGAACAGAGGCTGGCCGCTGGGCGCCTTGCCTAACTTTGCCGGTGCAATCTGACCCAACATTCACCGACGTGACTTGACCGACATTAGAAATTCAAGATTTTCGACACGGTTGCGCAAAAGCGCCCTGCGGCGTAGCGCGCGCAACCGGCGCAATACCAACGGCGAACAGATCGGGCGCATTGCCGGCCGTGTCTTGAACCCTGATCAACCGCAGGCAGCGCTGGCTGATGGGCTGGCGGGATATCTGTCGCTCTACGGACGAACGGACGGTGATTGCCAGACGTGTTCCCGAAAGTGGGAGCGGGCGACAAGATTCTGATCACCATACGCGGCGTTGAGACAGCCTTCGGGCGAATTTGATTTCCTTGCCGCTGGACTACGCTGCTCGCCGAAGGCCGGTGAACGCCGTTCAAATACTACTGCATGAAGCAACTGCCCGTCCTTGCCCCACACCAATTCAGCCGAGAAGATCACGCCTTCATCACACCGCGCGTGCTCGAACTCTCATATACCTCGCACTCTATGCGACCTTGGGCCGAAGACCTCGGCCATTCGGCTTCGCCGTTTGCCTTCGATCCCATTCGCCGCTCGGCTCTGCGAGCCGAACGCGATGCCCTCTACGCGCTGAAATACGGGCTTTCGCGCAATGAGCTGACCCGGCCGACACACATGGATCGGACTTCCTTCCGAAACCTTTCGGGGTCTTAAAGTAGATTTCAGATAGTAATTTGCAATACTACTTCACCGGGCCACGGGTGATGGTCGTGAGTTCCGCGATCACGTCAAACGCCTTGATGCTCAACGTCGGGTCACCTTTCATCTCCGCAATAATTGGCCCGTCCACGAAGGACTGCGCGGCAGCGTCATCGTCGAACAGGTAAATCCCGCCGGCTTCGCTTTGGGCCTCGTTTATAATCCAGACCTTCCAGCGCAGGCCAGGCATGTCCGCGATCGGCTTAGCATAGGGCAAGTTTTCTTTCTCATACTCAGCCCTTGGCCCGTTAAGCTTGTAGTTTATTTGCAGAATTTTGCCCGACATGTCTTTCCTCCCTTATTGTCTGTAGGGCGAATGAATTTATCAAATCATCTCAATTAGAGGCGTCGCGACGACTCCTTCCTAACATCGTGCACCGGAGTATGGCCAAATCGGCCTAGCGACTTGGCGCGACTGAACCTGTGCTCATCGGGGCGAAGAAGCACATCCATCGCATCCGGTATCTGCCGACACGGAACGTTGGCACCAAAGACTCGCAGATATGAAAACGCTCATCTGGCGCCGCTTGGACGCGGTCTCGGGGAATAAACCACTCCCCTGTTGGCGGATCGTTCCGAGAGTAGGGTTGAGGCTGTTTTACGATATAGCCGTCCCTGGTAATCCGGACATCGCTGGAATCGATCGGGTGGCAATCTTGCTTGCCGCAGCATCGATAATGGAGAACAGGGTCAGTCTTGCCTGTATACCAGTCGTGAGCGTGGGCATCGCCGGCCAAGACAATCCACACAAATGCAAAATATCGTTGCGGCCGTCCCATGTTTCCGCCTCGCGAATGGCATAACATATTAGCGACCTCTAATCATAGGCTGAAAGTTGGAGCTACCTGTCGCAAAAAGGGCGGGGGGTGGCCGGTGCTGGGGCAGTCTAGGGGTTGCGTGGGCACCGGCCATCGCGGGTTGGGTTTTGGATCGGGTGGTCCCCCGCAATGCCTAAGCTATAGGCATATTAGCAATTGCTCAACTAAAGACTGAAGTCGCCAGCCTTTGCCTCGCCTGCACCGGACCTGTAGCGTTTCGGCCTTCGCTTTTGACATCGTTCGCGAGGGCGGCATACGCCAGCTGCTCCTCCGTGACTTCACCAACCGCGACCCTGACGTGAGCATGATCAACCGAATTATCGCGCGCTAGGCGGCCCCAAAAGGATGGCCGATGCTGGACGCTTGGGTGAAGCGAGCCGCACCGGCCACTGCGGGATTGGCTTCTCTTTGGGATCGTCCCCCGCATTTGCCGAATGCTATACATACATTAGCGATGGCTCAACTAAGACTGAAGTCCTGACTCCATCCGGCGGGCAGAGTTTTCCTAGTATCTTCTTCCGACACGCGCACTTCAAAGCGGCCCCGCTTGATGCAGGGGCCGCTTGACCATTGGGAAAAAAGAGAAGGCGCGGGGTCAGCTTGCGAATGCAACGGTCTCGTCTTCGATGGTCGCCAACTCCCGTCGCGTGATATTGCCTGAACTCGCGCACGGCACATCCTTGACGAACTGGATCTTACGCAGGCACTTGTAGGCAGCGAGATTGGCATGGCAATGCGCCATGATCCCCTCCGCGTCAGCTTTCGCGCCCTCCTTCAGAATGATGTAGGCCTTGCCGATCTCTCCCTTGATCGCATGAGGCTGCCGGCCGACTGAGAGGCGCTTCGCCGTGTTTTGAACGGCGAACAGATCGGGCGCATTGCGGCGTTCCTTGAACCGGCTATTAGCAACGCCATCGGGATGAGGGACCGACCGTGCCTCAACTGTTCAGTTCGCCCGCCGCCGCAATCACTTCGGATATGATTTCGAGCACATCTTCGTCTGTCGTCCGGTGGTTGACGAAACATGCCCGCAAGGCGAACTGGTTGCGGACCGTCGCGTTCGAGAGATACACGCGGCCGCGTGCGATCACGCGCCTCAGGATCGCCCGATTGTCTTTGGTGCGGTGGCGGAAACAGACTGCACTGAGAGGCACTGGAGCCAGAAGCTCCAACTCCGGATACACCTTGACCGTCTCCGCCAGAAGCCGGGCATGGCGCAGGTCCTCGGCAATTGCCTCACGAAAGGCCCGGCGTCCATGATATTGCAGCGACAACCAAAGCTTCAGCGCCCGGAAACGTCGTGACAGCTCGAACGACTCCTCAAAGAAGGCGAAGGCTTCAGTCGGGTCTTGGCTCAGCATCGCGACATAGTCGTCGCTGTGCGAAAAAGTCGTGCGCGCGATTTGCGGGTGGCGATGCAGCAGACAGCCGCAATCGAGCGGTTGATACAGCCATTTGTGCGCGTCCAGCGACAGGGAATCCGCCAGGGCCAATCCATTGAGCTTCTCCGGCAATGCCAGCGCCGCCAGAGCCCCATACGCACCGTCGACATGCAGCCACAGCCCTTCACGGCTGGCGACTTCGGCGATTTCGGGCAGCGGATCGATCGCACCGGAGACGATGGTGCCGACCGTGGCGACGATTGCAATCGGGATGTCTCCAGCCTCGCGGTCGGCGGCGATGGTTGCCTGGAGCGCATCCGGCCGCATCTGGAACTGGTCGTCGACGGGGATTAGGCGAAGGTTCGCTCTGCCGATGCCCAGCAACGCCACCGCCTTGGGAATGGACATATGCACCTGCTCGGAGGCATAGATGACGCCGCCGCGTATCCCTGTTTCGTTGGCCGGCAACCTTGCTTCCCGAGCCATTGCCAGCCCCATCAGGTTCGCTGCCGAGCCGCCGCCGCACAGGCTGCCGGTGAACCCCGCGCAACCGACTGCTTGCGCCAGCCATCCGACGACGCTGTGTTCGATCGACGTCGCCGCTGGAGCCGACCGCCACGACGTCACATTCTGATTGAGCACTGCAGCGAACAATTCTCCTAGGGCGCCCACCGGCTCGCCCGAACCGAGGACATAGCCGAAGAACCTGCCGGTGGATGGCCGCCCGTGCTCGGCGATCGACTTGAAGTCCTGCAGGACGTCCCGACCTCGCCCCTCCTCGGCCCAGGGCCGCGAGAAGAGTTCCGCTGTCTGTTTGCCGCTGGTCGATGGAAAGGCCGAACGTTCATCGAGCGACGCCCAATAGGTCCGGGCGAGGTCTATCGCCTCGTCGGCCAGCCGCGACAATTGCTGATTGGAGATTTCGAGCGCGTTCATAAAGTCCTGCCCTGCCAGCGAGTTACCGGCGTTCAGTTCCGTCGACCGACATTTTCATTTCCAAAGCGTGCCGCGATGACAGACAAGGCTTCGGCATCCGCATGACGAGCCCGATCGATCGAAACGAGGCCGGCCCTGATCTCCGCAACCGAGCGAAGCTGCCGCTCGTCCGCGAAATTGCCAGGGTCGAGCCAGGCCGCGAAGGCCGCGCGATGGGCCGGCCATTCGCTAGAAAGCATCGAGTAGACGCAGATGTCGCAAGGCTTGCCCTTCAGGAACAAGCCCTGGCGCTGCGTGCCCTCATAGACGAAGCCGAGCCGATCGGCCGACTTGCGCGAGCGCTGGTTGGTCGAGGTGCATGTCCATTCGAGGCGCCGGTAGCCGAGGTCCTCGAAGACATGGCGCAGGATCAGGTAGAGCGCCTCGGTCGCGAGCCGCGTGCGCTGCAGCGGCGGCGTGTAGAGCACATAGCCGAGCTCGACGACATGATGGGCAGGTCTTGCCTCCATGAGGCAGAGCCATCCCAGCGGCTTGTCGTCGAGGCCGGCTACGGCGAAGAAGGCCCGTTTCTTGTCGACCACCAGTTCGGCGACATGGTCGGCGAAAGCTTGCTCACTGGCGAACGGGCCGACCTTCATGTCGACCCATGTGGCATTCGTGTGCTCGTCATGCGAGAGCGGGTAGAGACAGGATGCGTCGCGCTCGGCGTCGAGCGGGCGCAGGCTGCCCCAGCGACCGACCAGCACGACGGCGGAGGGAACCGGAGCGTCGCCAGGCAGGATCTCACCCTGTTTCGGAATTGATGACATGGTCGCCCCGACGCGCTGGCTAATTCCAGTAGCGGAATACTCTGCCCATTCTGTTGGGCATCATGAAAATCTCCTCCGCGCGGCGAAACCCGGCATCCCGCCCCATGCCGAGCCATGTGTCGGCGGTTTCAGGGAAATCGGCCAGAAGCATATGCCGTTCCATGGAAGCGAACTCCTCGTCGGAAACGGTCGACCATTTATCGCGCAGCAAGGAGAAGCGGGCGAGCCAGGCGGCGCGATCCTCTCCCTCGAACAGGGCCGGCTCCCAGATGACGAACAGGCCCACTCCGCCCAAGGCCCTGCGGGCGTGCCGTATCAGTCTCGCCTTGCCCTCGGTCGCCAGGTGGTGCAGCGACATGCCGATCCAGATCACGTCGACGGGTTCCGACCAGTTCGCCATCGCTTCCGCGAAATCGCCGCAGCGCAGCTCGACCGGGCACGGGAGCCCCTCGAGCGCGCGATCGGCCAGCCTCAGTGAGGCTTCCGACAGGTCGATGCCGACATAGCCGCCGATAGCGCTCTTCTTCAGCATCGCGGCCGAGGCAGCGGCATCGCCGCACGCCACGTCGAGGAATCGAAACGACCCTGGAGCATGCTCGACGAGCAGATCGCGCAGGAGCCCGTAGACCTCGCGATGGAACATGAGGTTTGCGGCCACGATCCTGCGGTAAGTCTCCAGCTCCCTGTTGAACATGTCCTGGGAGCCGGTTGCCTCGTTCGCTGGCGTCACCGGCATGCTCTCGCTCGACCAACTTGCCATGTTATCCTCCTAACATTTATGGGACACCGCTACGGGGCGGCACCCGCTGCGTAGAGATGCAAGGCGCGGAAGACCGCCGTGTGGCCAGGGGTCGCAACACCGAACTTGATGCCCAATTCGTGCATGCGTCCGGAAAGCCAGGCGACCTCAATTGGCTTGCCCCTTTCGAGGTCGTTGGCCATCGACGATTTTCCGTGGGGAGGCAGCGCAGTCCACCGGGCCGTGACGCGGTCCACGAACCCGTCAGCCATCGGATGACCGGCCGCCGCCGAGACCGCCATCCCCTCGTCGCGCAGCTGCTCGACGAAGATACGCGCCTCGGGGTCGTCGAGGATCGGACCGATCCCGGAGCGCATGAGCGACGTCCCTCCGGAAAAGGCCGCGAGGGTCACGAACTTCTCCCACAGCACATTGTCGATGTCGGCAACCGGCTTCAGCTCGAGCCCGACAGCACGATCGCAGAGCGCCTGAAGATCCTTGATGAGAGGCTCGCGGTGCCCGCCGACCATGATGTGAGGCAGCCCGCCAGCGTGGACGACTTCTCCGGGCTGTTTGATGAATGCGGACAAGTAGGTGGCTCCGCCAATCACCTGGTCGCCAGGAACATGACGACCGAGCGTCTCGACGCTGTCGATGCCATTTTGCAACGTCACGATACGCGTATTCCCGCTGATGAGCGGTCCCAGCGCTGCGGCGGCCTTCTCACTGTCGTAGAGCTTGACCGCAAAAATCACGAGATCGACAGGACCGATGTCGGCCGGCGCGTCGCTCGCGGACACACTGGGGAGAAAGACGTTGCCGATATCGCTTTGAATTCGCAGGCCGCCACGCCGCATTGCCTGCAAGTGGGCACCGCGAGCAATGAAGCTGACGTCGCCCCCCGCCTCGGCGAGCCTTGCGCCGAGATAGCCGCCGATGCCGCCCGCCCCTATCATTGCGATCCGCATGCCGTCCCCTCGACGCCAGCTGCCGCCATTAGCCGCGCGAAGCTTGAATGGCATCCGCCGGCCTAGTGAATATTATCATTTCCTTGAATGCGAGGCCAGCCGAAGGGTAGATGTCCGACGGCAAACCGATCACGACGAGCCCTCGCCTACCTTACCGCCCGCCACGCCGCGATCATGGCGTCGGCGGCAATTTCGCCTTGCCTGTCGTCGGTCGACCAGGAAATCACCGACACCCGCATGAAAGGAAAAGACAGTGCCTCCCGCCGTTCGGCTTAGCGGCCGACTTCGATCGCCCGCGCACGGCACAGTGGCGTCAGGCCATCTTTGCCATTATCTTGGCCATATCTGCAGTGTCGAACGCCCTCAATGTCTGTGTTCTGATGTTGCCTAGCGATGCGATTGACAAGGCTAGTGCGGTCGCAGCAATGTCGTCGTCGGCTTCGGCAATCGCCACGACATCATGTTGACCAAGCGTCCACAATAGAGTGTGAACCTTGATACCGCTTTTGCTGGCTATCGCCTTGAAGGCTTCAGCACGCTTCTGCGTATCCTTGATGGTCTTGATGCCTTGATCTGTGAAATTCGAGAGTAATACGTAATAAGCCATTGTTTCCTCCCACAATAGGGAGCGGGCGGGCGCTCACGGCGCGTCCGCCGTCTCCCTGAAATACCATAACACGAACCAGGTGGGCGGACCACTTGCGGCAAGAAGGCCATCGAGCGCCAATGTCGTTTCAATCAAACGACGACAGAAGTGGAGTTCGTCGAGCTTTCTCGAGGAGGCCAATTCCGTGGCCACGATCTTCATGCACGAACTCTGCCGTCGGCACCTGAGGCGGGCGGCCTGTTGCGAGGTTACCAATCCTGATTATCGTTCAGCCAGTATGCGTTATGACAGCCGAATTGGGGCGAGAGATCAAGCCGTCGTTTGGCGTCAAATGCCATCTCCGAGAGAGACCAGGATGAGGTATTCTTGGTCACGTTGGGCACGATGGTATAGCCTTCGTCGACCAACATTAGTCTCATTTCATCGAAGTTCCTTTTGAAGCCACTTTCGATTTGGCCTCGGGGATACCGCCGGCCTTTTTGGCATTCCATCTTCAAAAACTCGGAATACACAGTGGCACTAGCCGCTCTCACTGCTTCTTCAGAGATCGGCTTGTAAGGTAGGCCGTCCTTGGACCAGCATTGAGCTCCTGCCGGCAAAAATGACACCAGCATCGCGGCGAACGGACCTGCCAAGTGCCTCCCCAAGTAGGTTCCCTCCAACCTAAATGTATATTAGGAATAATTAATATACACGAGAACGGCTCTGCGAACAGCGGCGGTCTGTCGATCGATGGAAGGGAAAGCTTGCAGTGGCAATGGTGTTCGCCAACAATCCCCCACAGCAGATCGTCATGCCGGTCGAACTGGTGGTCCGCGGCACCACCGCTCCACCGCGTCTCTAGGTCACCTTTTCGCTGAAAACGCGCGTGGAACTTGCGCCGACTTCGGGCCCGCGGTCAGGCTGCTGGCCCATCCGACGGAAAAAAGCTGCAAGCTACCGGGCAGCCCGCTCGCTTCAATCTCGCCATGCTCTTCGAATACCAGGTCGGAGCCGACCACAAGATCACGCACGGTTCGCGATGCGACGATCTCGCCCGGCAGCGCCTGATCGAGCAGCCGCGATGACAGGTCGATCGCGATGCCGGAAAAATCTTCGCCACGCTCATCGCATTCGCCGGTATGGACCGCAGCCCGCACGTCGAGACCGGATTGCCTGAGGCGATGACGGATCGCTATCGCGCACCGGATTGAACGCGTCGGCCGCTGAAACACGGCGAGAAAGCCGCTTGCGGTGCGTCTGATCTGCTTGCCTTCGGCAGCCAGCAGTTCGACTCGAATATCCTCGGCATGCCGCTCGATCAAATCCGCGCCGGCACCAGAGCCCTCGATCTGCACGGACAGAACCGACACCAGGATCCGCTCGCTCGACGCGGCCGGCATGGCGCTAGTGACGAAAGCCTGGATCTCGTCAACGATGCGGTCGGAATTCTCGCCCCAGATCACATGATCCCGGCCGGCAAGTTCGACGTATTTGGCGCCTTCGATATGCGTCGCCAAATAGCGTCCTTCCTCCCGCTTTACCCAGCGGTCGCCGATCGTCTGCACGATCAGCGTCGGAACATGGATAGCCGGGAGAATGTCGCGAACGTCGATTTCGGTCCCCCAGCGCCAGAGCGCGATCGCGTCGGCAGGCGAGGCTGAATTCCTCAGGTAGGCGGCGAACCATTCTCTCTCGACAATGTCGCTCATCAGGCTGGGTGCCGCGTTGCTCATGTCCGCCGGCTCTCCCCACTCTCTCTCGACGACGGTCAAATCTTCTTCGACCTGCTTGCTTGTTCTCGCCCAGGGGTAATCCTTCGACCATCTGCCGCTGGCATAGGCTCCGTTGAGCACGAGTGCCGCCGTGCGCTCGGGATAGGTCGCCGCGAATAGCATGCACATAGGGCCGCCCTCGGAACTGCCGAACAGGACCGTGCGTTTCGAGCCGACCGCATCCAGCACTGCCCGCACGTCTTCCATCCGCTCTTCCAGCGTCGGCAAACCGACATTGCGATCGGATAACCCCGTGCCGCGCTTGTCCAAGCGGATCAGGCGCGAGAAGGCGCCGAGGCGGTAGAGCACGTGCGTCAGCCGCGGCGACGACCAGGCAAGGTCGAGGTTGGAGACCCATCCAGGCACATAGATCAGGTCGATCGGCCCGTCGCCGGTCACCTGATAAGCGATGTTGATTTCGGCCGATTTGACGTAGTGCGTCGGCGGCCTGATGGGCTGACTTGAGAAATCCGGACGTTCATCGGCTTGGGACCGCGTCTGTGCTCTGGGTGTTGGAAAAACCGCGTCCGATGTCCGGCGCGCCCGAAGGTCTTCATACAGCTTCCGGGTTTCAGGCTCGGGTCGCAAGTCGAGCTGCCGCTGCAGGGCATCGCGGCAACGCTCATATTGTTTCAGTGCTAGGTTGGCGCGGCCCTGGCCTACATAGGCCCGCATCAAGGCGCGATGGATGTCTTCCCTGAGCGGCTCCATGGCGAGGAGGCGCGTTGCTACCCGGACGCATGAGGCAGGATCGTTCGTCACGGAGTAGTGCGCGACTAGCGTGTCCAGCACCGCGACAGCCATCGCCCTCAGGCGTTCGCGCTCGACCTGCAGCCAGTCCTCGAACGCCTCCTCCTTTAGGCCGAACCCGTCGAGCAGGTCACCGCGATAGAACGCGAGCGCCTGTTCGAGGTTCTCAGGCCCCGAACTCGCGGCTAGCGCCTCGAACCGCGCGACGTCGAAGTCAAGTCCGTCGAGATGGAGGGCGACGTTCTCACCATCCGTCATGAAGCGCCCGCCGGATGCGTGCATGGCCTTTCTAATGGCCGACACCGCCTGGCGGAGGTTCATCCGGGCCTGGGTTTCGCCGTTGACGCCCCAAAGCAGGGTCGCGAGCTTCTCGCGAGACTGCGAATGCCCGGATTGCAGCGCGAGATAAGCCACCATCGCCCGTGCCTTGCGGCTGAGGACCGGGACGGTGACGCCGACACCGGCAAAGTCGAAACCGCCGAATAGATAGAGATGAGGGTGCGCCATCGGATCCGCCACAGCCACAACTTTCTCTGCAAACCTTGTCCCTACTTACCACCAATTCAACCGTGATTTTGCACGGCGTGGTGCTTTTCACGAATCCTTCACGCAGGTTCCAGCGCGTTTCTCACGGCACTGGAAGAGATTGCCTGGACAAGGCAGGCCTTGTCTCAGGAGGACGCTATGTTGCACCCGACCGAATGGCCCATCTGGCATTACGAACCATGGGAGAATCGGCAGCCGCGCGGTGGGGTTGCGCCGCTGCGTCACGATATTGCGCTCGCGCGCTATCTTGAGAAGCAACGGGCCGGCCGAGAATCAACGGTCCGCTCGTTCGAACTCCCGACGACGGCGATCCGCGCATGTGTGCGGGTGGCAAATGCCGGGAGGGATTTTCTCAGGCGCTTGGTCGCTCCCATCGGAGCGGCCGAGAAATTGGAAAGGTTGTCACCGTCGATAACCCAATCGCCCTCTGGAATGATCGGCTCGACTGAGCACAGGCCACGTTGAAGTCTGCTCTAGGTCCCGGCGATCTATTGCTGCCCGCGAAGCGCAACCCGTCGATACACATTCTGCGGTCACGATCGGATGGTATTTTTCGACCCAGTCGACCGACAGTGACTGATGCAGTCGTCGCCTGCGAGAGGGCGTGGGCAGATGCAACGGCATAGCAGGCAGGGCGGCGGGCGGGAGCCGATGGCCGCTGATGGTGGCATGACGACCGGCCGCGCTACCGCGCAATTCGTCGCGCAACCAGGCGAAGCATCGATTCACACTCAACGGCTCTCCGTTCATGGTCGTCGCGGGGCTTTGGCGGGAAGCTGCCGGCAATAATCCGGCCACCTTCACCATACTGACGGCTGAGCCGGGGCCGGATGTGGCGTCTTACCACAACCGGAAAATGGTTGTGCTCCAACCGGCAGGTTGGGCGGCCTGGATCAACCTCACGCCCAGAGGTTGAGTTCTGCGACCGGCACGGGAAGGGTCGCTTGGAGCGGTAATAGTTCACAGGTTTCCGAGCAGGGCCCTTCGGATACACGTCGAAAGGATTATATGATCGCGCGAATATCCCTCGTAAAGTTGCTGACGGAAGCCGATGCCGATTTTTTCAGTCAAGCACTCGACGGTCTATCGCTATAACCGGCCGGTGAGGTTTGGCGAGCACCGGCTGATGTTCAGACCGCGTGACAGTTTCGATCAACGACTTCTGGACCACGCCCTATCAGTGGATCCCGAGCCGAGGGGGATTCGATGGATCCATGACGTTTTTGGAAACTGCGTTGCCGTGATCGAATTCAAGGGTTCGGCCAATGAACTCCATTTCGCGACTGACATTCGGCTCGATCACACGCCGCAGCATGCGCCTGATTTCCGTATTTATGAGGCCGCGCTGAATTATCCATTCTCTTACGATCCCGATGAGGCGGCGGACCTCGCGCAAACCATGGAGCGACATCATGCCGATGACGGCGACGAGATCGGCAAATGGGCACGGCAGTTCGTGAGTGCGGCAGGACACACCGAGACCGGCAAATTGCTGATGACGCTCTGCTACGCTATCCATGAAAGCTTCGTGTATTCCCGTCGGATCGAAACCGGGACGCAGCCGCCTGTCGCGACGTTGCATTTGCGCAAAGGCACATGCCGGGACTTTGCGCTTTTCATGATGGAGGCGGTGCGGTCGCTCGGCTTCGCAGCCCGATTTGTGACAGGTTATGTCTATGTGCCGAGCCGCGACAGTGCTGATGTGCGCGGGGGAGGATCGACGCACGCCTGGTGCCAGGTCTATTTGCCTGGTGCCGGTTGGGTCGAGTTCGATCCTACCAATGGCATTGTCGGCAATCGGGATCTGATCCGGGTGGCCGTGGCCAGGCATCCCCAGCAAGCCATACCTCTTTCGGGAAGCTACTCCGGCAGCGCCTCAAGTTTTCTTGGCATGACTGTTGAGGTGAAGGTGGCGAAGCAAAATTAGCTCGGTCTGATGTTTTCCGGAACTGTTTGGGCAATTTGGAGTTTGCCCCGTTCCTGAATCAAGGCATTGGAGCATCGATGCGGATCCGCGCGGGTTTCAACCTCACCTACGAATGTCCGCAGCGGATACCAATGCTGCTCGTCCTTGAGATCCATCCTTCACGCCGCCTCGATCTGTTGACAGAACAGGTCATAGGCTTTGATCGCCCGATCGAAGCCCGCGGCTACATTGACGCTTTTGGCAACGCGTGCACGAGAATAGAGGCGCCCGCGGGTCTGACAACGATATCTACGAGTTTCGACATTTACGATACTGGGAAGTCTGATGTCGTCATGCCAGAAGCCATCCAGCACGACATCAAGGAACTGCCCGACGAGGTGCTGAGGTTTCTCCTGGGCAGCCGCTATTGCGATACCGACCGGCTTGGCGACTTCGCTTGGGCGAATTTTGGCAATACCCCATCCGGCTGGGCGCGGGTGCAGGCGATCTGCAATTTCGTGCACAATCACATCGCTTTCAGCTACCAAGCCGCGGACCCGCTGCGGACCGCCCACGGCGCTCTCGTCGATCGAACCGGCGTCTGTCGCGACTTTGCGCATCTAGCAATAACGCTATGCCGCTGCATGAATATCCCGGCGCGATATTGCACTGGCTATCTCGGCGACATAGGCGTGCCGCCGGTGCCGGATCCCATGGATTTCAGCGCATGGTTCCAAGCATATCTAAGCGGTCACTGGTTCACATTTGATGCTCGGCATAACCGCCCTCGCATAGGTAGGATCCTGATGGCGACGGGTTGCGATGCGACTGATGTTGCTCTCTCAACCAGTTTCGGCTCATCGAGACTTGCTGGCTTCGAAGTTGTCACGGAGGAAGTCCAAGCGGAGCACTTGTTAGCCCCTATCGGAAATCCAGTGTCTTCACCTTGATCTGATCGCTGTGGCCACGGCTCCGGGCATGTTCGTGCTGCGACAAAGGAATGAACTCTCGACCTCTCTAATAAAATCAATAGCTTATCGGGTATCTTGTAACATTGTGGCGGGCGACAACGTGGACAACCTAAATCACTACCTCGGCTATCGTTGCCGGACATTGCTGCAGCACCAGCCTGCTAGTGGGCCTCCACATCTGGGGCTGCGTCGCGGGCCGGATTAGGATCCTGGCGCCCCGGCCATCGATTCTTTATATAACAAAATCAACCACTTATATGAATTTCAATTTCTTGATGCAGAGTATTCTAGGTCACCTGTCTCGGTCCCGGGCGGGCGGCTCATCAATGAGCGCTCGAACTAACGAAACATCAAGCTACCCGGCTTTTTATTGAGTCCATCGGCTACGACAAACCCCCCTCGCGGACGCCCGCTAGCTTCTGAGTATCGATGCTGTAATTTACGGCAGCGATCAGCGAACATCGCCTTCAGGTCATGGTAGGAAGGGCGGACGTGTAAGTTGGTGAGATGTCCGGCGCAGTAGGTGTCCACGGCGATCGGCGTCATGATGGCGGAGCAAATTGCGTCTATCATCTGCAGACCGGCATGATTGTCGCTGTGAGAGAAGGCTGGCAGTTCAATGATCCGGTCATAAGCGTCACCTGTGCCCTTGAATTTCTGGGTGAAAATCGAATGAGCGACCTGGGTGTTGAGGTGCTTTAATCGACTGTCCACAATGACGAAACCGACGTCCCCCTCTTGCGCGAGATAATTTTGGAAATCGGTATAGATCGACTGCAACGAGAAGGTGTAAATCGCGGTGCCGTCTATAGGCTCAGCGATCGCCTTAACCCAGATGCGCCCTACCAGCTTTGCATTGCACGCCTCACAAAGATCCAAGATTTTGTCCATGAAACCTCGGCTATGCCTCCGAACTCTGCGGTTGCTATCGCATGCGCCTTTCCGAAGATCCGCACCCTTTATCTCTTTCAGCATCCAACCCATATGCTGTGTGCCGATTGGAACAGATCCGGGAAAAAATTGCTGTTTAAGGTTTAGTAACCTATCTGTCATGTAATGAAGTCGCCCGTAGTCAATGATCATTCCGCCGATGATTAGCACCGGTTGAATGTTTGACTGCGCATTTGGCAGCATGCCGGTGCAACCGGCTTCGTCCACATAACAAATCTTCATGGAACAAAAATCGCTCTGATTAGTTCTTAATGAGGGTTGACAGTGGCAGTGGCCAATGCCACATATTGCCCGTAGCAATAGCTAATCGCCGAACCGGGCAACCGGGCGGCACTCCCTACAGCCACCCCTTGGTGGCTGTAGTTGTTTCTGGGGTAAGTCAACCGCCGCACTCCGCACTCGCTGCCCTGATATTCGCCACTAACACAGAATCAGCTGTCCCGCTTTGTGGGAGAATATCATGGCTGGTGATGTCGAGGACGAACTTGATAGCGAGGGCCTTGTCCAGGCCCTTCCGTCGCCGAGTGGTAATCTGCCTTAAGGGCGCGGCTTGATCCGCCCTTCGCATGTGTCATCGGCGATCGATGTGGCTAGTGTAACCAGCAGTCAGCAACACGACCTATCCATTCACCAGTGTCACCAGCGTGAGGGACTTGGTGCTCCATCACGCCACCTGTCGTGTGTTGACGGGCGCGCGGATTCGTGGCTTGTTCTGTTTGAGCGACCCCTGGCGGCTCTAGGTGTGCCCTCGAAATCAGGGCCAGCTTCCAACCAGTCTCGGCTTTTCGCCGCGAACCACTTCTCGTCTGTAGCGCACGGTCTGTTTGTCACGCCACCTCGGTGGCTATAGAAGCCAAGGTTGCTAGCAGTGTTGATCCGCTCTTGCTTAGTCCCGATCATTTCCTTGACCATTGCGTCGGTGAGTCCCGGCCACGGGTCGCGAGGTGCCCCGACAATCGCCGCGAGGGCATCAATTGCGAGGTAGCAGTCTCGCACTTGGTGTAACATGCGATCAGCAATCAGTTCGGTTACCCCGTAGTTGGGGTTGTTTCCTGAGCGTCGGGCGTCGTCGATCTCGGTCCGCGCGCGGTCGCGAATAGCATCTAGGGGTGTGGTCATTGTGTTGGAACTCCTTGGTCAGCCGACAGGAGCGTCGGAATTTACCCTATAGCGGTCTCGCTGCTCTCGATTTGGAACACACTGTTCATCATTTGTTGACAGACGGCATAGGCTTCACGCTCGCCGGCCATATCTCGCCGACCATCAGGGCCTCGACCATCTGGTCGGGCTCGCGCTTGCCGCTGAAGGCACAAGGTTCGATCGCAGCTAGTGCCTGGGTGAGCCGGGTGTATGTGTCGTTATCGATGTAGGTGTCCATGCGGGATCTCCATTGGCTGGTTTGCTCGCAAAGTATGAACGCGAGCGTAGTTCTGCGAACCTGCCCTCCCAAAGGGAAAAAACCGCCCGGCGATTAGACCGAGCGGTTGAGTTGGGAGATATCGAACGGAAGCCGATAATTGCAGTATAGCAGAGTTCGAGCCGGGACGTCAGAAGGTGAGGAAATTTTTCCTATGCCGGCGACTTGGTAACGTGACCGGCTAGAACCGTCCGAAGTTCGGGTGATCCTCAGTCCTGGTGCGCTTCTTCGACCCGGTAACGTTACCACGGCCGGCAAGTTCGGCGTCGATCATCGCCCGCGTAGTTTCGAGCCATTCGATCGAAGCGGATTTGATCGTCAATGAGAGGTCGGTAACGTTACCTTCAGCCAAAGCCGCCAAATTCAGCTTCTGCCGGTCGCGGTAACGTGCCTGCTTTTCCGCGGGTGTAAGTGCCATAGGGTGGAATGGCCTTCGGTAACGTTACCGTCAAGGGGCTACGTGTCTACTCGGGCCTTCGGCCCTCCCTGCGCGGCCTTCGGCCTTGCCCGCGCTTTGCGCGGCCTCTTTGTCTCCTCGAACCGGAACTTTGTTCTTCCCTGCCCGGCTTCCTTCTCTTGTCGCCCAATCCCTGCGGTATATGACTTTCCCCCTGTCCTAAAAGTCAGCACGAAATAATGACACTTAGGACAGGGGAATCGATCGAACGTCTGCGTTCAAAAGTGGTGAAGAGCTTAGGTTTGATAGACCGGCGCGGAGGCTTCCATTGCCCGCGCCATAACTCCGATTCCTGATCTTGCGATCAAAGCGGTAGGGAGCCGAAGCTCCCGCATCATGCGCGACTTGCCTTCAATCGCCGCATGGTCGGTGATGTCGTTCCACAATCTAGGGACTGGCAGAGCACCGTCTTTTGACAGGTCTTTAATGCTGGTGAGAGCATCGGCGCTAACCGAGCCGGGCGTCCGATGATTTCCATCGGGGAGCTTGCGGCTGGATTTTCCGTTCGACCTGGCTGTCTGATAGCGCCCGTCCGGTGTCCGGGGTGTCGCCCTTGGTGGTGGTGCCAGTATGGTCCTTAACGGGTATCAGCCGAGCGGACTTTTGGTCTTATTTACATTATAGCAGAATTTCTTGCGTCCCTTAGACAATGAAGGATTTATTTTTATTTATCGACGTCTTGTAAAATCTTGGCCTCCGCATATATCCGCGCCATTGCGAAATGGAGACGAAAAAATGGTGAAGTTCTGTTTGTTGGTCGACGCTGGTTCTGAGTCTGCCATCTTGGTCAACGCCGACGCTGTGCGCGTGATCAGGGAAGGTTTCGACGAAGCTGGCACAAGTCGCCTTCAGTTCGATGATACTCACGGTGTGACGGTGCGGGGTGGCATCAAAGAGGTCTGGAAAAAACTTTCTGAATCGCAGATGTGATGCAGTTGCCTGCTTTCGGCACCGCTTCAGAGAGCTAGCGGCCTCGATTGTTAGCGAGGTCGCCGGGCCTTGACACCTTGCGCAGTTCATCGGCGACGAATTGTAGCCTCCATCTGACGCCCCATCTTCTTCGCAAGGTCATCATTCTGCGCGGGTGTGCCGGCGGCGCTTCCGTTCACGGTGATCAGTCCATCGCTTCCGCGAAATCGCCGCGGCGCGGCTCCGCCGGGCACGGAAGCCCCTCGAGCGCGCGATCGGCCAGCCTCAGTGACGCATCCGACAGGTCGATGCCGACTTAGCCGCCGATCGCGGTTGTCTTCAGCATCGCGGCCGAGGCAGCGGCATCGCCGGCAAGCCCTCGCTGGCCACATATGTCCCGGAACCGGCGCCGACGAACGCGCTGACCGGTAGCCGCCACTTCCAGGCTTGGGACTTCCCGTCAAACCACCCCATCAGCATAGGCTCTCGCACGGGATACCGCCGCTGTCGCGATCAAGCTTGCCGCCCCACGGGCAGTTTGCCAGATACCAGTTTGCTTCCGCGCATGATCTGATTTGTGGGCATGTCCTTCGCGGCTGGCACGAATAGCTCTGCGCTACCTGCCTGTTGATGATGCCCAGCGGCTGGCTCACCACACGCGCCTTGTTGTCTGTATGCCCAGCACGCCAAGCCCACGGCGCCTGAAACGTGCCGACCCACAGCCCAACCTTGGCCTTCTCGGCCTTGGCCTGCTGCCCTGCATACGCGCCGTGGCTGTAGCGCGGCCAATCCAGTGCCTGGCCGTTCTCGACCATCCAGGAAGCCACGCTGGCGCCGTCCGCACGCTTGCAATCGCCGACGAAGCGGCCATATCGGTCCCACGTCACGAACGTGCAATTGATCGGCCTCGAGGTCGCCAGGAAGCTGTCCAGCGCCTCGGCCGAGCGACGACCGCACGGATATTCGAAGCCCTTGGCGTTGTCGCAATACTGCTTGCTCTCGGGCGCGTCGATGCCATTGAAGCGGATCCGCTGTCCGTGGATATCGATCGTGTCGCCATCGATGACCGACGCAACGCCGGCGATCAGCGCCGGCGATTGACCAATCCAATGAGACACATTCAGGTCGGGGGCGCCTTCACTGTGCTGAACGACGAACTGCGCCACAAAAGCGGCCATCGCCGCCACAGTCACGAAGACAAGCCGCTTCGGAATGCTCGCCAGCAGACGTGCACGTCGCCGCTGCGCGCCTTGCCTGTTGCGCCATTGGTCAGACTGGTTGTCGTATCGGTATTTGTCCACGCCCCTCGCTCCCCGAGCGAAGGATGTGACTGTTCTGCTTAGAGTCCAGAAAAGCGTGCATAGAGCCAAGTCAGCGCAACCGCGTTAACCGCGCCGTCTGGCTCTCGGTCCCGGCAAGCTGTCGGACGGGTTAGCGGTCACTTTGGCGAATCGCCGATCTCTTAGCCACAGGGCCTTCCTTTTCCTCGCCAGTAACTCATCGCGGCCGTCATCATCAGCGGTCGCTCGGCCATGCGTCGCAGCGATCACGTAGTCGGCTCTGTTCGTTCGATAGTCGTCCTTGCGCAGAGACATCGTCCCTCCCGATCCGCGACCTTTCCCTATGATGTCGCCGCCTAATCTATCAGCACGAGGAGCGGCTTGTGCTTTGGCCGTTCGTGCCAGATGACCTGGCGCAGGTCACGCATATCGACTAATTGCCCGCATGTAGCGCAGGAATAGAAATTGTCCTCCTCGTCGGCGGCGTCGCCGTCGTGGCGCTTGCCGCGTATTGGTGGCCCAATGTCGGATAGCTTCGTCATGGCTATCAAACATTCAATTCGTCTAAAATGTTCCCGGAACCATTTTAGCGCATGCTAATTTGAATCGCGGTTTTGCGAGTCTGTGCATGCGCTTGAAGTTCATCGCCCCGTTGATGCCGACCCTGGTCGAGACGCCGCCCGCGGGCGACGACTGGATTCACGAGGTGAAATTCGACGGCTATCGATCGCAAATGATCATCGACGAAGACGGCACGCGCATCTACACGCGCAGCGGTCACGACTGGACGGCGAAATATCGCGACCTTGTGAAAGAGGCAGCAAGCCTCGGCGCCGAAAGCGCCATCGTCGACGGCGAAATCATCGTGCTGAACGACGCCGGCCTGTCCGACTTTGGCGAGTTGCGTAAGGCCATCCCCCGCCGGCAACACGACCTTTATTTCGTTGCCTTCGATCTGCTCCATCTCAATGGCCACGACCTGCGCGACATGGCGCTGGAGGAGCGGCGCGAGATCCTGGCCAGCATGATCGAGCCGGGCGGACGCATACAGTTCAGCGAGCCTCTGCCGGGCGAAGCCAAGGCGATCTTCCACCTTGTCGACCAGGCCGGTCTTGAAGGCATGGTGTCGAAGCGGCGCGACAGCAAATATCGTAGCGGCCCGTCGACGAACTGGCTGAAGGCGAAGTGCTATTCGGTCGAGGAATTTGATCTGCTAGGTGTCGAGCGCGAGGCTGGCAAGCCGGCTTTCGCGCTGATGGCGGAGCGCGGCACGGGGCGCTATGTTGGTAGCGCCTTCATCACCTTGAACCGGGAGACGCGTGAACGGCTCTGGCTACGTGTTCAGGACCGCGCAAGCACGGCGCCGAAGGGGATGAAGCGGCCGGCCACGCAATGGGTCAAACCGGGGCTGATCGGCCGCGTGAAGCATCTACGCGGCGAGGAGGATCTGCGGCACGCTTCGCTGCAGGATTTCCGGGATGACGAACATGCCAATACGAAAGAAGGCGACTGAGGCAGGTATTTTCGACCCATCCGAGGTGGCTTTGCTCGGCAGGGTCTTTGAGCACTTGAGGCTCGATAATCAGTCTTCGGAAGCGCGAGACGCCATCGCCTCCCGGATCATCGCCAACTACATGGCCGGCATCAAAGACGAGGCTGAACTTGTCTCGCTTTCAAAACAGCCCTTGGGGCGTTAGCGGGAGGAAGACAGTGGCAGTCACTAAGAAGGACCAGGAGCCGCGAACTACGCCTGGATGTATGGCGCACAGGCTCGCAAGGACGGCAAGGAACGGGAGGTGCCGGATTTCTGGCAGGAACATGCCGATGCCTGGCTGCAGGGCTTCGACGACGTGTCCGCAGGCGGCCAGGTCAGGCCTATTCGGGCCGGCATGGAAGCGGAAGTCGACGAGGCCGCCGTCGGCAACCCGGATGCCGGAACCTAAGCGACAGGTCGAGCTTATCGCGACATGAGCACACGCGGAATCAACTTCCTGGACCGATGGCTGGCCAACAACGTCCCCGAGTCGACGAAGGCCGATGTCATCTCCGTTGACGAACTAACGCACAAGCTGATCGCTGATGCAAAGGCGCTGGGCATCAAACGCCTTGAGATCGACGAAGAGGTAGACAGCCTCTATCGCACGATCCTCGACGCGATTGTGCATTACGATCCGGGCCTGCCTGAGTAGCAGCCGCGAGCTTCGGCTTACGGCTGGGTCGTGTCACGCTTCTGTCTGTTGCTCACGTAATCCAAAGCAACGATCGCGACGAACGCCAAGACGACGACAGCCGTTCCTCCCATCCAAAAATCAGACATTTCATCTCCCCATCCCCTGAGCATCTTATTCCGAGAGAGGTGGGGCTACAATCCGGGCAGGCGCCTAGTCGTTCAACGCGGTAAATTTTGGAGATGGACTCCAAGAGCGCCGGAGCTTTTGCTCCCCCGCAAGGACGCTCGCCAGGCTTCGGCGGTTTCCGACGCCGCGTCGAAGCTGAAGTTCTTCTGCGAAGGTCGAGCGGGTCATTGGTGCCTTCCTCCTGAAAGATATTGGTCCCCGTCCCCACGATGCCCGAGACAAAACCAGCGAGACGGTCCCTTTGGTCTGGCGAAGCCGAACGGCGCGCGGATGCCACATCCAGAATGGTCGCAGACATGGTTCTCGATTCTCGCCCGCTCGCGCGGGACAGCTGTCATGCCTTCGGCAAGCCTGGTAGGTTCGTCACTCATATCAGCTTGATCGGTTCGATGAGGCCGGCGTAGTCGTTAGGTTGCTTGTTGATCGCAGCGGCGTTGACCTCGCGGCCGACGCGATAGAATTGAAGGCTACCGTCGATGTCGTGGCGCAGGATGTCCTTCAGGCCACCGGCAGGTGTCTTGGGATTGAGCCAGGCATCGTAATAGGCTGGGTCGAGCATGAGCGGCTGGCGATCATGGATCTGATTGACCGGTGCGGCGGACGGTTCAGTGATGATGGTGCAACTGGTGATGTCGAGGTTCGAATTGTGGGCCCACAGCCCTGCGAACGAGAACGGCGCGTGCTCAGGCAGGAAAATGTGCCAGGGGTCTTTCTTGCCGTCAGCCGGTGATATCGTCCACTCGTAGTAGCCATCCGCAGGTATGAGGCAGCGTTTCGATTTGAACGCGTCGCGGAAGGCGGGTGTTGTGTCGACGCCCTCGATCCGCGCGTTGAACATGGCTCCCTTTGGCATTTCCTTTGCCCAAAATGGCACCAGCCACCAGCGGCCGGTGCGGAGCCTGTGGTTGCCATCGTCACCGGCGGTAATGAACGGGACTTCGTCCGTGGGCGCGATGTTGTAGCGAGGGGCATCATTGCGCCCGGTTTCTGCGGGCGCTGTCAGCCGGTAGAGCCGGTGAATTTCCGACCAGGACAGATATCGGGTGTAGCGACCGCACATGTCTTGCCCCTTCGTTGCCTCAGTGCGACGTCGGCTTCTCAGTTGCAGATTCAAGCGCGTTGATCGCATCGAGCACGGCTTGCCGCTTTGGCTCAATAGGCTCGTCTGGGGTAACCCCCGCAAGCGCCAGCGGCGTGTAAGCAACCGTTACCTCGTTGACGAGATCTCGCGCTTTGTTGCCGTCTGCCATTTCGGCAGTGGCGGCGAGCGCCAAGAGGAAAATGCGGTCGTCATGGTATTCGTTTCGACCATCCTCATCTTCAATGATGGCACGCATTTGTGCCAGCGCCGTTACCCGATCGGCCAACTGCGTCTCCGGGTCGTGCACCAGCTCGAGCCCATTAACATGAAGTCTCTTTTCATCCGGCCAACCTGCGCAGCATGCCTCCATCGCGGCCTTGCTTGCCTCCCACCAAACATCGGCGGCGGCGCACACCTCTTCCGGCGGCTCCTGATCTGGCGAACCCATGTCGTCCCAGTCTTCGACCGCGTGTGCCCCGTCCGCAGCCTCATCTGCTGTAATTCCAGCTCGGTCCAGAACGGCCTGAGCGGCATCCAGCCCGCGCTGCTTTTCCTCCGGAGTAGCGCCCCTGGCATTCATCAACATATCCATGACCGACCTCCCTGTGGCTGTCAGGCCATTAGTGAACAAAAAGAGAACACAAGAGTCAAGACCTCTTGACGAAACAGGAATATGTTCCTTATTCCTGAATGCCATCTGAGCAGGAAAAGGGCTATGGGAGAGCGCCGAAACGCGCCGGCCGGCGAAGCTATGTCGGAACTAGAATTGGCTGCCCAGCAGGCCCTTGCTGCTGCCGACGGCGATCCTGTGGTTGCCTTGCTCAATGCTCTTGCCAGGTGCGCTCGGCTGGAGCGCGACCTGGCCCTGTCGCGCGCGGCGGTCTCGAACGGCTTTTCTCGCGGCTGGCACAAGGCGCGTCCCTAGATGGTGGACACGGCCGAGGACAATTTTCGGATCGAGGTTTGGGATAGCGAGGAGAAGACGCACCTCGAAACGATCTGTCGATCACCGGATGCGATGGTCAGCCAGGCGGCATGGCAGGCGGCGATACGCCGTCGGCCGGGCATGCTGCTAATCCACTACAACAGCCGGCACATCATGGAAAAGCTCGTCACGCCAGGCGAGGTGAAGATCCCGCCTCAAACAATCATCAATGGCAGCGTCCATGCCGCCCTGGACGTGGCCCTTGGCGACCTTCGCGAATGGCACACACTGCGGGCCTGGTGCAAGTGCTCGCACCATGCGGAGGTGAAGCCTGCCGGCCTAATCAGACGATACGGCAAGGGTGCGCTGCTCAGCACCGTCGAAAGAGCGCTATTCTGCACGAGTTGCGACAGAGGAGGCCCGGTTCGACTGGAGATCCACAAGCTGCCGCGGGGATAGCTTAGAAAGGCCGGCAGATCGCCGACTCCGACCCGCTTCACCGCCCCCAGCCGGTGACAAGTTGCCACCAAATCGCTGGCGATGGCCAAGGAGATCGGCGACAAGGTGCGGATCGAAGAGATCACGCCGAAGCGTTCATCGTGACTAGAAGTGGTAGTTTATGCCCACCCGAACCGTATCGAAATCGATGCGATCGGTAGAGGGAATATCGAATGGATCGAAGCTGGGCTTGCCCAGGTCGACATGCAGATACTCGGCCTTGAAGGAAAGCTTCTGGTTCATGGCCCATTCGATGCCGGCGCCAGCGGCCCAGCCCCACCTGGTATCACTATAGCCGCAGGTTGGAGCGGGAAAGCACGCCCCGAGATCGGCTGATCCTTTGACGTGGCCGACGGCAAAGCCGCCCGTGGCGTAGGGAAGGAAATTCTCGAAGGCGTAGCCGACACGGGCACGACCTGTGCCAAACCAATTGACATTGGCCGAGCAACCTTGAAAAGCGCATGGTGCGACAAGTGGAACTTCGCGGTCGCTGCCGCGAATGTTGGCGTAGGAAACGTCACCCTCAACGCCGAACACTACTTGACCACGCTGCCAATTATAACCAGCGGTCAGGCCGCCGACAAAACCGTTTGCATCGAAGTCAACGGACGAGGCGAAGGGAGCGTAAGTATAGGTGTTACGGTTCCAGCCATAGCCGGCAACACCGCCGACATAGGCACCGGACCAGTTGAAATTAGTCGGTGCAACGTCCATCGATATCGCGTCGGCGGCAAGCGCTGCGCCGGCAACGAGTGACAAAAGCCCTGCGAGCAGGATGGACAGGATGCGCATTTTGAAAAAATCCCCAAGCCAGGCGATAGCTTGAGTCCAGATAAGATCAGCAATTGCTCATATAATCTGTGCTGTTCTTGTAACACCCCGGAAATATCTATGACTTCAGCCTGACGCCGGCGCACCGCGGACCGGTGCGTCCTCCCGCCGCCGGGTAGCCCGATAGGCTTAATTGCATGATTGCTAATATGCCTATAATTTAATCAGTGCGGGGACCCTCCATTACCCCAACCCGCGATGGCCGGCGCGGCCCAAAACCCCCGAAGCATGCCCCACCGCGCCGGGCATGCGGCCCCTCCGATCGGGACGCCCCTTTGGTCCGCAAGCGTTGTTCCGCAATCATCACAATGAATGGCGGCAGGCGTAAAATGCCCATGTAGCATCGGGCTTGTTTGCCGCATGGGAAAGGTCAGTCCTTAAGTGCTCTCAACTGTATTGCGGGAAAAGCTCGTTTGCGAATGCGGTCGCACCGGGTATCTGAAACTACGAGAAGACGATCAGCCTGTCAGCGGCACTTGGGAATCCTACAGCTTGGAGGGTTTCAACGGCGGTAGCCTGACGATCACCAGTTCCGGGAATATTCCGGGCGACAAGTTGGCCTATCTCCGTCCTTTGTGTCCTCAATGCAACCAGTCGGGCAAGGTGAAGTATGCCAGCCGGACCTGAGTCCGCAAGAACCACCTACATCGTGAGCCTGTTCGAGAAACCGCACTGGCGCACGGTGCTGACTACGAAGGACAAGCAGGCGGCGCTGGCGATGGCCAAGGAGATCGGCGATAAGGTTCGGGTCGAGGAGATCACGCCGAAGGTGAAGAGCTGAAGTCAGCGCAATTAGCGTTCTTACGACCCCTGTTAACCGCCAATCAAGAGATCTTCAATTGGCCCTTGCTACTTGGGTCTACCCGGTGTCTTCATATCGAAAATTCGCCGTTGGGGGGCGAAAGTGGTGCGATCGTTTTCATACTGCATGAGCCGGTTTATGCCGGTCGTTTTGTTGTTGGCGGTTCAGTTGTGCTCCGCTCAAGCGGCAGTGCAGTCGTTTGGCCCATTTTCGGTCGATGACGCCCATTCGGACATTATTTCTCTCAACGGCGAGATCGATGTCGGCGCTGCGCTGAATTTCCGGCGCGCAGCAGAAGCTGCCCCCAATGCCAAGCTGGTCATTCTGAACAGCCCTGGCGGTGTCGTGCAGATCGCCCTTCTGATCGCTGACGATGTGCACGAGAGGAAGCTTGCCACTTACATCCCAAAAGGAGCGGGCTGCTATTCCGCCTGTGCATATGTTTTCCTGGCCGGCGTCGAACGCCAGGTCGAAGGCGAGCTTGGCGTCCATCAGATCTCATCTGACTCTACGGATCTTGTCAGCGCTCAGCTTTCCATCGCGGACATCATTGACCGTCTCAATCGTTTCGAAACGCCGGTCGAGGTCCTCACGGCGATGTTCAAGACACCTCCGAAGGATATGCATGTCTTCACTCCTGACGAAGTCGCACGTTTTGGGCTTGATCGGAGGCGAGACAGTCCGAAATCCACGGGCCCGAACGAAGGAACCCGTGTAGCAACAGCTTCGGACCAGCCTTCGGTGGTGACGGCCCCCTCATCGGTGCCCACAGGAAATCAGACGAGTGCAGTTGACGGCCCATCGCTGTCCAAACTGTCTTCGATCGAGGAATACACCCGCCGGCCGACACGAATGGCGGTCTTCGCCGGCCTGGACCTTTACGGCGATGACATCAGCTCTCAGCGAACGGCCGATGCTGCCAATTGCGCGAGAGCATGTCTGTCCATGGGTGGCCAGTGCAAGGCATTCACATTCAATGTCGACCCGCGTGTCACGGCAGGTCCAAACTGCTTTCTGAAGGCCAGCCAAGGTAGAGCCGACGGCAACTCGGCCGCAATCTCTGGGAAATTTCTCAGCAGCGCCGACCCAGATCCTAATACATTCTCGATGGGAGTGATCGACCCTAAGACGGCCCTGTTCGAGAACGTCGACTTGCCTGGGGGAGATCTGTCACGGAGACCCTTCGGGAGGAGCGTGAGCGCGTCGCAGTGCAGATTGGCCTGTGTTGCAAACGATCGTTGCATCGGATTCACCTACATGAAGCGCAAGAGCCAATGCTGGCTGAAAGGCGCAGTTGGCGCGCCGCGATATGCAGACGGCATGATCAGCGGCCTCAAGAAGATGTCGACCTTTGCGCCTGCGTCGATCATCAGCCTCGAATGAAGTCGACGCGAGCGTCGCCCAACGGGCGGTCAATTTTTCTTGTCTTTTGAGTCGGTCGTTCTAGACCTCAAACTTCTCCGAAATAACGGGCACGCGCCCGCTCATCCGACGGCGCCTCGGGCCCAAGGCCTATTACATCGGGAACGCGTGTTGGATCAGCAGCAAAAAGTGCAAATGCATGCTCGCGTCGCTGGTCGGCCGCCTCTCCGCGTTCGAACAGCAGGGTAGTTTCCATCGCTTCCAGCCGTCGCATCCGACCGTAGAAATCATCATGATCGTGTGCAAAGGCCTCCGCTGCCGATCGCCAGTCGAAGTTCTCCAGCAATCGGTCCCTGAGTAGCCGGACGTCGCGTAATGTCCTCGATAGCCCCCTACCCCAAGCGGGATCGGTGGCAGCGGCCGCATCGCCGATCAACACAACACCATCACGATAGGGCCTGTCGACCCACCGGTGCGATCCATCGAAGCTGGCGAAAGGACCTGCCTGCCGTCCCCGGTCGAACCAGTGACCTGGCGCGCCTACCGCTTGAAGCTGGCGCACCATTTCGGCCACAGAATGGGGACCGGATAGGCGCTTCGGCAGGACGTCCTTGTGGTAGATCAGGTAGATACGGTTACGCTCGGGCGCAATCCGCATGGCGATGACCATCCGTGCCGCCCTGGGATCATAGAAGAGGTTGATCGTATTTGCCGGTTGCTGAGCATTGCCTTCGAGTAGCTCCGAGCAATCGACGTCGCCCTCCAGTATCATACCGGCCGTAATGAGTTGCTCCGGGTCGTGCTTGACCTCGAAGCCAAGGAGCGAACGCAGCCGTGAATCCCGACCGTCTGCCAGGACAACCAAGCGGGCTGAGACACCTTTGGTATCGCTCCCGATATGAACGCGTGGCATATTTCCAAATGTCACCGCAGTGGCAGCGCTTCCGCGCCTGACCTCGCTTCCCAGGGTCTCCGCGTGATTCAAGAGAACCGTTTGCATCTCGGGATGGGGGAATGTCACGCAGCAGGTGTTACTTGGCGTTGTGGCGAGCAGATCTCGCACTGCGGGCGGTGAGCCAGTCCTGAACCTGGTATAATAGCCCGCCTCGATGGCGCAGCTTTTGACAAGCAAATCATAGATGCCCAGCCGCTGCGCCTCAAGACTTCCCCATGGCATGAGAACTTCGCCACGGATGCGATCCCTGAACCGGTCCTGCTGTTCGACAATGAGTATCCTCGCCCCGCGACCTGCAAGGGCGATGGCCAGCGAAGAACCTGCAAGACCACCGCCAACGATGATCAGGTCGTAGTCAGCCCCACCGCGGCCGGACAACGAGGTTTCGCCGTTTTTCCTGTCCGCCATGGCCCACGCCCACGGGAAATATTCTATCTAGCTAATATACTGAACTTGCGCCACCTTTGAGTCAAACGGCGACGAGCATCGCCCCGCCAGTGTCTCTAGATAGTGATTTCTTCAACTGGCTATTTACAGGGATGAGCGTTCCAGGCGAGCTCACTGGCGAGCTCGACCACCGAACTGCTGCAAATGTGACACGGCGCCCGACCGCACTCTCTGGCGGCCGCCCCTGCAAGCGTGGCGAGCGAATTCGGCGCCCTGCGACCGATGCAGTCTTTCGACACCTCGCTGACCTCCATGGCATCGGTTAGTTCCTGGACTTCTTCAGATCCTCAAAGACGACGCGCGGTGCATGAACGATCATAGAGAACGACATCGACTGAGAAAGCCATCGCGCTGAGATCGCAGCATCCCGGGACTCTCTACCGGGGAAACAGGGGGTGAAGTCGGTTCGCCCAGGTCTCGCATGTCTCCCGAGCACCTGCATTCGGCCCTGTAAATGCATCTATTTATGTGTGACCTGTCAGAGCCTTAGCGGATCAGCGGGTTCCGAATTCGGAATGACACGAAATAGGTTCCTTGGGGTATCGGGGCTTGTATGCCCGATGCGCCCAGCCGCCAGCCTCCACTGCGGTAGCCTCCTCAGCACGGCGCAGCTCCCGGATTCCAGCCGAAGTTGACGGCTTCCCAAAAAGTGGATTTCGGCTGTTTCTGTCAACTTGATGTAAACTTAGCGTAAAGCGCTCTCTTACCGCTTAAGAGAACGCATGCTTCCTGGTTGACAGAATTGGTTCCGGATCGTGGGCGATCGCGAGGATAAGTTGACGTTTGTCAACTTGGGCGTTGATCAAACCTGTTCCCTTTCAGACGTCCAGCCCGCACCCCACACAAAGCGGTGCATTGATGATATTTTTGCTCCGGCGACAAAAGGCATCCCCTAGATCTCACTATGGAAAACCTAGGACTTCCATCTGTGGGGTTCATCCGGTTTCGCAAATAAAGCTGATTGGTTCCCCGAAATCGAGTTGAGGTTTGTCAGCTTCCTACCACGGCATCCAGAACCGCCGCCCGATTGCCTTGGCGATGCACTCCCTGGCGTGCGCCTACTTCGTCGACCTTCGCTGGATTAGCGGGACTGACCGAACACGCACTCCATGCTCGCGGTCCGCATTCTTGCTTGAGGGCGATATAAAATTCGCGTTCAACCAGCACGATATCAGTCTCTATTTTGCAGGTCTCGCAGCCTTTGTGGAGCGAGTCCGGTCTATATCTCGCTTCATTGCATCCGCTATTGACACTACTTGCTCGTCCCCATCGACGATACGAAGGGCAACGATCCACGCATCCGAGCCACTGGCGGCAGCCATCCGATTTTCGACCCTGCGGATCGTCTCACACTTGTTCATTGGGCTTCGTTGGTTTCGGCAGCGGTCTTGACGCCGGCGATTGGCGCGTTCCTTGATCCGACAACAGCTCTAGAGGTGGACAATGACCGCCGGTCCTATTGCGCCTATTCCGGACCGTCCGACGCGATCCGACCGGTCGATGGGCGACACCTTTCCTCGCAGCCTACGCCTTTGCCTCCTTCAACGCGTCGTCGTGCGCCTGCTGCTCACGCTGCCATCTTTCTTCCTCGCGGGCTTCGTCCTTGTCCAGCTCCTCTCGTCGCTGTCTGATGGAATTCATGGCATCCTCATGCCGGCTACGAGCCCGTTCCAAAGCGGCATTGGCCTTGGCGATCATCCGCTCGCGTTGCTTCTTCGCACGCTCGCGCTCGGCCTCCGCTTTTGCGCGGTCGAGGGCCTCACGTTTTCTTTCCCTTTCGACAGCGGCCGCCGCGTTCCGTTTTGCTTTATCGTCGGATTTCGTGTCGGCCTGCTTGCTGCCGTCCGCGCTTTCCGCACGATCCTGCGGGGCCCGCCGAGTCTCCTCGGGTGCTTTCGGAAGCACAGCCTTTTCAGTGAATTCCTCATGCGACCCGACCGGCCTCCGCAACACGACACCTGGCGCGGCTATCGTTGCTTTCACCACTTTGGGGTCTTCAGTCTCTTTCGCGAACCCGCGTTTGAAGATGTCGGGGTCCGACCCCCATGCCTCCGCGGCAGCCTTCATCGACGGTGCGGCGACGGCAAGGTCAAAGAAGCCGATGGAGGTTTGATAAACTTTGAGTTTCTTCGCCATCCGATAGAGACCCTCACATGCCCGTCTGGTGGATTTGAGTTGTCGCTGGACCTTTGCGCCCGTGAGGGAAACAGTGAAACACTGCCACCGGTGCAGAGCAACCGATGGCGTGGGCTTCGGGTCCCGCGCTGACCACTCAACCGGCACACGCTGCAGTCCGTTCCCTCACGCATCGTCGACGTGGCAAATATCGCAGACCCCGACGAGATCGGGCGGGCGCCACAGTTTTCATCGAATCCACGCTACTACGTCATCGGAGCCCCAACGCAGGGCTGCGAAAGTCATTGGCCCAGGGCGTCCAGCGCCCTTTGTGCCGCGATGAGGTCGACGATTGGATACCTAGTCTTAAATGTGTGGACCACCGCTTGCAGACGCGTCGCGGCCTCATGGACACGACCTTGACGTGCCAGAACTGGTGCTAGTTGCGTCGAGGCGCGAAGCTCGAAGAGTCTCGCTTGCTGCCGACGGGCAGTGGCAATTGCTGTTTCGAATAGGTGCGCGGCACTCGTCAGGTCACCTCGGCCAGCGGCGATTTGGCCACGAATGCGAATACATTCTGCTAGGTGGCTCGCCTCGTCCGTATCGAAAACGAGGGTATCGACATTATCAAGCACTTGCGATGCGTCTTCGGTGCGACCGGCCCGCAGGAGAAGATCACAAAGCTCGCATGCTTTCTCAGGGGTATGAAATACGACGCCGTGCCCACGCCAAAGAACCAAACTCTCCCGGACGTCATCGATGCCGGCATCCAGTTCGCCTAAATGCGAGCGGGCATGGCCACGCCACCTAATGCCGCTGCTTCGACGCGCCGTGTAGCCATGCCGATCGCAAATCTCGACGATCTTCGTAGCGTTCTCAAGGAGTTCCTCGTATTGACCGAGTAGCGCGCACAATTCGCAATGCCCGAGAAGACGCCACGCGAATTCGAAGGGCTTATCGACCTGGTCAAAATTTCGAATTAGGCGCTCTTTCTCTTCGACGGCATCATCAAGGAAACCCAATATAATCAGCGATTCACTAAAATATTCCTCGGCAGCGACACGGAGTTGATCGAACAAGATACCCCTATTTGGGTCAACATGATCGATCAAATCTAAGCCTTTCCGCAAAGCTTCAGCTGCCTGTGGTTGTTCTCCCCGGCTATAATGAGCCATCCCCTTGGTTGCCCAAAGACCGCCCAGATAGGCCGGTGGAAGGAGATCGGCACCGTCTGCGAGCTGCTTTTCGGCTAGGGTCAGGTAATCGTGATTGCGCCCAGTGGCTAAAAAAAATGGAGCGGATGAAAGCGCAACGTCACATTGCAATTCGACCGATGCAGTGTTCGCGGCAGCAAGACGTGCATCTTCAAGCGTCTTCCCAAGGCGCTCAGAGCGATACCCTTCGGCCTGCATCAAGGCATTGGCCATCGCAAGGTGAAGACGTGTCATCCGTTCGGCGCCGCCGGAGACGTCGCCAAGTCTCCTGCTGCAGTCAATAGCACTGGAAAAGTGCGACACGGCTTCCCGGGTGGCAGCTCTGGCCAGGGCGGCCCCTCCCGCCTTTTGCCAGTGATCGACCGCGCCCGCCAAATCTCCGGCCTTTTGAAGGTGTTGGGCGAGGAGCTCAGGTTGCGCTTCAGTGATTTCGGTCCACGTTTCCTCCAACACATCTGCGGCACGCTTATGTAGCTCCTGGCGCTTAGCGCGCAGCAGCGTGCCATACGCTGCATCCTGAACGAGCGCATGCTTGAAGAGGTAAGTGGCCAGTGGCCGCGTCCCGCGGCAGAACACCAGACCGGCGCCTCCGAGTTGATCCAGTGCGCCATTTAGATCAGCGGCATTTCGCTGTGCGACCGCTGCCAGCAATTCGTAGGAGAACTCCCGACCGAGAACCGCGCCGACCTGTGCGACCTCCTTAACGGTTGAGCCGAGGCGATCAAGCCGCGCCATCAACGAGGCATGCAGCGTGGCGGGCACGTTCAACGCCGTCGCAGCAACTCTTGAGAGCACTGTCCTGGCGTTGCCGCCCTCCAACACCGCCTTGGTCAGCTCCTCGACGAACAGTGGCACCCCATCCGTGCGTTCGATAATCTCCGCGACAACGTCGCTCGGCAGCTCTCCGGTGCCGACGACCCGCTGGACCAGCGCGGCGCCTTCACGACGGTCAAGCCGATTGAGGACAAGAACCGTGACGTGCGCCTGCCCGGTCCACGGCGGTTGAAACTCGGGGCGGAACGTGAGGAGAAGCAGAACTGGCAGGCGCGGCACCCGCTCGATGACTAGGTCGAGCAGCTCGCGCGAGCTGGGGTCGATCCAGTGCACATCCTCGAAGAGCATCACCACCGGACCTTGTCGCGCCAGGTCTTCGAGCTGCCGGAGCAACGCATTGAATGTCTTCTCTTTCTTACGCTGGGGCGTCAGTTGGAGAGGCGGGAAGCGACCTTCGGTCGGCAACGACAGCAGCTCGGCCAGCAGCGCCATGTCCTCCGGCGAGGCCGGGCCAAGCAGGGCCGCAAGCTTATCCAGCTTCCTCTCAGGTGGGTCGTCGCGCTCCAACCCGGCGGCACGTTCTAGCTGCGCAATGGTCGGGTGGAGCGCGCTGTCTTGATAGTGCGGCGAACAGAAATAGCGCAAGCGGGTGTGTGGCTCATTCTGGATCCGCTCCTGCAAGGTGACGGTGAGGCGCGACTTTCCGATGCCGGGCTCGCCTGAGAGCAGCACCACACGACCTTCACCACTTTTCGCGCGATGCCAGTGGCGCTGGAGCAGGTCGACCTCCTCCTCACGCCCGACCAGCGGCGTGGGCGTCGTCCCATGCAGCGCCTCGAACCTGCTTTCGACAGCGCTCTCACGAAACACTTGATAGGGATGGATCGGCTCCGGAAAGCCTTTCACCTCGACGGCGCCAAGATCGCGATATTCGAAAAGATCGCCGACCAGCTGCCGCGTTTGCGGCCCGATCACGACCGAATCGGGCTCGGCAAGAGCTTGCAGGCGGGCGGCGAGGTTCGGCGTCTCTCCCACGACGCCGCGCTCTTGCCCTTCGCCGGCGGTGATCAGATCGCCAACGACGACCTGTCCGGTGCCGATACCTATACGAACCCGCAATGGCTCGGGCTCTGGAAGTCGCCTAACGGCATTGACGAGAGCAAGGCCAGCGCGCACCGCCTGCTCGGCGGCGTTCTCGTGCGCCTGCGGGTAGCCGAAATACACCAAAACTCCGTCGCCCATATACTTGGCGACAAAGCCGCCGAAGTGGGCGACCGTATCGGCGACACAGGCGACACAG
>NZ_JBFUET010000027.1:0-66127 GCF_056403815.1 Mesorhizobium sp. P2_E9 | reverse complement strand
ACTCCACAAATGATCCTGTTCACGGTAACCTGCCTTGTACGTACGGTTGGAACCAAGCGACTTTTCGGTCGTGCGTGACGAAGGCGAAGATCCCAAGCTCTCCCGCGGTTGTAACCTCAGGTGGTACGGGCGACTTCGCCAAGCCAAGGTCCGGCTGGCCGGCCGGACCTTGGCTCAATCGCTTCAATCCCACGAAATCTCTCTCGTGTAGATACAAGGTGGCTCGGCGAAGCCGAGACGGAGTGGGGGTCGACCGTGCAGCATAAGACAATGCATGCGCCAAGCTGCCCATGCACGCTATCGCCAAAGACCAGCTGCTTGGAAATGTATGCACGCCGTAGCCACTCCCGTGGGGGCGAGGGACTTGAGCCTGTATCCGCCCCGAAATCGCCCGTTTCCTATCTTTCCTTGCCAAAACCGCGTTTCCTGTGGGAAGGGGCGTGGCATCGGCTGGCTTGGGGGGTGGCATGACTGACATCGGGGCCGGGGGCGCAGCGCCCTCGCTTATCAAGGCATCGCTCAGCCGCACCGGCAAATGGGCCGGCAGCGTCGCTTTCATCAGCGGCGCCGTTGGCGACGTGCTCAATCCGCTGGCGCCGTTCGCCGCCTATATCGCGCTGGTCGCGGCGGTAGCGGCGGCCATCATCGCCATTGCCATCGTGCTGCGGCTGGTGCTGGCGGCCAAGGCGCTGCCGGCGCTGGTGTTCGCCACCAGTGCGGCGGCGGTCGCCGGCGGTGTCTATGCCGTGCAGCAGGAGACCAATTCGCAGAACGGGGTGATCGCCGGCCTGGTGCCGGCGATCGCGCAGCTGCAGCAGTCGATCGGCATCGTCTCCGAAAAGGTGGCGAAGATCGAGCAGACGGTCACGCAGACGCAGAAGACCGTCGAAGAGGTCAAGAAATCGACCGACACGGTGGCACAGAAGACCAAGCAGATCGCATCCGCCCAGCAGCAACAGACGCAGCAGGGAGCCGAGACGCAAAAAACCGTCGAGGCGGTCAAGCAGACGACCGAGACGCTCGCCGCCGGTCAGCAACAGCAGCAGGCCCAGACGGAAAAGCTGCAGGCGACGACCGAGCAGATCGCCGCCTCGATCGACACCATCGCCAAAGGGTTTGCCCAGCTCGCGGCGCAGGGCGGGGCGATCGCCGAGCCAAAGCGGCCGGATGAGTTCTACCACAATGCCCGCGTCTACGAATTGTCGGGCGACATGCTCAATGCAAGGCGCTCCTATCTTGCCTTTGCCGGCTTCGATGTTGATGCCATCGATCCCTATACGCGCTTTGCCACGCTGCTCAGGGTCCAGGACGGCAAGGCCGGCGCCCGTGAAGTGTTCGGCCAGCTGGCGGAGAAGGCCAAGGCGCCGTCGATCAAGCTCGTCCACCTGCTGCAGTTCGACGACGCCCAGCGGCTCGGCAAGCTCAACGCCTTCATCGCGGCCAATCCCGACTACGCGCCGGCCTATTACCTCAAGGCGCAGGAGTTTTCGGAAGACCGCCTCGGCAGCCAGACGCTGGCCGACAAGCGCAACGAGGCCCAGGCGCTGACCAAATTCGTCTCCTACGAAAAGGATGGCGGGCTGCTCAAATATTTCGTCGACCAGACGCAGCTGGCCGACTGGCTGGACCGCAGCCGCAGCCGGCTGGCAGCGCTTGGCGACGTGCTCGACCCTGCCCGCTTCGCACCTTCGCTGACGCCGATGCGCTCCAACCAGGGCTGGTCGATGACCATCTCGCTGCCCGAGCCGGCGACCGCGATTTCCTGGCGTCTTGGCAGCAGCGGTCCCTTCACCGACACCGGTTTCCTGGCGATGAAGGACCCGACCACCGGCAAGCCGATGGCCAATCCGAGCTTCGAATTGCCCGACAGCGCGGCGGCGACCACGATCGGCATAAAATATCTCGACATCAGGGGCCGCGAGACCGGTCCGTTCGACATAAGCTTCGACCCGGATGCCGCGCTGCAGCAAGGTGACAAGCAGATCCTCGACCAGTTTTGGACGTCGTGGATCGCCTTCGATTCCGGCGGCAATCACGGCCTGGTCTATTTCACCCAGATGCTGTCCTACCGCTGCGCCATCAAGGAGGTGCGCTACAGCCTGAACGGTGCCGCGCTCGACAAGTCGCTCGAGATACCGCCTTGCGACAAGAAGGACCCCTACGCCATCCCCTACGACGCCAAGGGCTATTTCAAGGTTGCCGACAGCGTGAAGTCGATGTCGGTGCAGGTCACCTACACCGACGGGACGAAATCGCCGGTGCGGGAATACAAGCGCCAGTAGCTGATGCGAAATGCCGGCTGCGGTGCTTGCGCAACGGACGCCGAAAGAGTTCTGTTTGCGCCTTCAGATTCGGTGAGAGCGCAATGACCATCAGCACGATCAAGGCCCGGGGAATTTCGGTTTCGCTCGACCTCACCGTCGGCCATATCGCCGACATGGTCGTCGAGAGCGGCGGACGCCAGCTGAGGCCGCTGCACCGTGCGCCCTGGGTTGATGCCGGCGAGGCACTGCCGCGGGACCTGCCGCAAGGCACGGTCCGGCTGTCCGGCGATTTCCTGTGCGCGCCGTTTTCGCGCAGCGATGTCGAGGAGGCGCCGCTGCATGGCTGGACCGCCAACAGCGCCTGGGATGTCACCGAGAGCGGCGCGACGGATGGCGGATGGCGCGCGGTCTTCCGGCTGCGGCACAAGGTCATGGGCGCCAGCGTCGACAAGATCTTCACGCTGATCGACGACCATCCCTTCCTCTATCAGGAGCATGTGTTTTCCGGCGGGTCCGGCGCGATTTCCGTCGCCCACCACCCTATGACGGTGATGAAGGGCGGCGGCCGGCTGGCCTTTTCGCGCAAGCGCTTTGCCGCGACACTGGCCGATCCGCTGGAGCCGGACCCCGCGCGCGGCCGCTTCATGCTGGCCTATCCGGCGCGGTCCACCGACCTCAACCACTTTCCCACCGCCGCCGGCGGCACGGCCGACCTGACGAACTATCGCATGGACGACCGGCGCGAGGATTTCATCACCCTGATCGAGGCCGACCATGGCGGACCGGGCTGGACGGCGCTGGCGCGCCAGGCCGAGGACGATCTGGTGCTGGTGCTGAAAAACCCGACCGAGCTGCCGATCACCATGCTGTGGTTGAGCAATGGCGGGCGCGACTACGCGCCTTGGAGCGGCCGGCATCTCGGCGTGCTCGGTATCGAGGACGGCCGCGCCGGCGTCGGCCATGCCGCCTCGATCGGCGACAACTGGCTGAAGCGCGAAGGCGTGGCAACCGCCTTTGCGCTTGGCGAAGGCCATAGCTTTTCGTTCCGCCACGTCATCGGCGCCGTGCCTTTGTCCGGCGGCATCCCGCCGCAAGAAATCATCACCGCCGACGGCCAGATGCGGCTCTCGGCCGGCGGCTCCACCAGGGACGTGCCGTTCGACAGCGCGTTCCTGCGCATCGGTAAACCGGTTGCCGCCTGAGCAGGGATTGCGCCAGCGGGGTTTGAAATTCCCGTCGACTGCCGCCAAGATGCGGCGCAACATCGTGCCGATCATCAGGGCAAGTGAGGTTCCCATGTCCGAAATCGCCCACCTCGCCGCCGCCATCTTCAAACGCGCCGGCAAGGCAAAGCGCTTCATCGTCGCCATTGCCGGGCCGCCGGGGTCGGGGAAGTCGACGCTGTCGGCAAGCCTGCATGACCTTTTGCCGGAAGGGGCGGTGGAAGTCGTGCCGATGGACGGCTTCCACTATGACGACATCGTGCTCAACGCGCGCGGCCTGCGGGCGCGCAAGGGCGCACCGGAGACCTTCGACTTCGCTGGTTTCGAAACCCTGATGAAGCGCATCCGGGCCGGCGAACCCGATATCGCCATTCCCGTCTTCGACCGCAGCATGGAACTGTCGCGCGCCGCCGCGGCAATCGTCGGCACCGAGACCAAGTTCATCCTGGTCGAAGGCAATTACCTGCTGCTCGACGAGGAGCCGTGGTCGCGGCTGGCGCCGCTGTTCGATTTCTCGATCTTCGTCGACGTGCCGCGCAATGAGCTCGAGCGCCGGCTGATGGAGCGCTGGCACGGCCATGGGCGTTCGGATGAGGATGCGCGCGCCTGGATCGCCTCCAACGACATGCCCAACATCGAACGCGTGCTGGCCCGGCGCCGGGCCGCCGACCTGGTCATTGGTTAACACGCTTAATTTTCGGTATTTTTTGACGGGAACCTTAAGAGTTTCGCGCCGTTATGCCTGATAACCCGTTTGTCCGGCGTAAGGGATTTTCCGATGGCAACCAAGGCAAAAAAACCCGCAAAAACGAGGCCTGCGAAGGCAACTCAGGCGAAAGCCGGTGCTGGCCCAGCGATTGCCGAACGCTCAAAAGACGCCAAGGGCGCTTTCGGCAAGGCCGCACCCAGAAAGGTCGTACCGGCCGCGAAGACCGCCAGTCCGCGTAAACAGGCAGCGGCCAAGCCCGGTGCAGTCCGGACGGCGGCGAATATTGCAGCCGGCGCGGTGGTCGCCACCGCTCGGGGCGCTGCGTCGCTCGCAGCCTCCGTGATGGGCAGAGGCGGTTCGAAGGCCAAAGCGAAGTAGCAGGCCAGCTAGGCAATCGCCCTATAGAGACGGGCTCGTTTCAGCCCCTTGCCGGAATGGTCAGGCCCTTCTGCACCGCCGGCCGGGCCAGGCCGCGCTCCAGCCATGCAGCGACATTGGCGAAATCATCGAAACCAACGAGGTCGCGCGCTTCGTAGAAGCCGATCAAATTGCGCACCCAGCCGAGCAGCGAGATGTCGGCGATGGTGTAGTCGTTGTCCATGATCCATTTGCGGCCCTTGAGCCTGCGGTCAAGCACGCCGAGCAGACGCCGCGATTCGTCGCGATAGCGCTCCAGCGGCCGTTTGTCTGCAATCTCGCGGCCGGCGAATTTGTGGAAGAAGCCGACCTGGCCGAACATCGGCCCGACCGAGGCCATCTGGAAGAACACCCACTGGATCGTCTCGTAGCGCCGCGCCGCGTCGACGGGCATGAGCAGGCCAGTCTTTTCGGCGAGGTAGAGCAGGATGGCGCCGGATTCGAACAGGCCGATCGGCTTGCCGTCCGGGCCGTTCGGATCGATGATCGCCGGAATCTTGCCATTGGGATTGAGCGACAGGAACTCCGGCGTCCAGCTTTCGTCCTTGCCGATGTTGACCAGATGCGGCTCATAGGGCAGGCCGATCTCTTCCAGGGCGATCGATACCTTCACGCCGTTCGGCGTCGTTGCCGAATAGAGCTGGATCAGGTCGGGATGTTTGGCCGGCCAACGGGTGGTGATCGGAAAGGCGGACAGGTCGGCCATCGAGAAACTCCTGAGCGGGGGATTTGCACCGGGGGGGCGGTGTTGGCGGGTCGGCCAAGAATTAGGCGCACGACACGACGTGATCAATATGGCGGCGACAGTTTCGCCATGCACGGACAGTCAATCGAATGGAACGCGGGGGGAGATGCGACCGTGCGCCGGGCAGCTATTAAGCGCCCGGGCAGGTAGCAACCGCCCCGGGGCGGTGGTGACCGCCCGGGATCAAATTGCCTTGAACGCCAGCACCGCATTGGTGCCGCCG
Source organism: Mesorhizobium sp. P2_E9 (assembly GCF_056403815.1). Classification (NCBI taxonomy): domain Bacteria; kingdom Pseudomonadati; phylum Pseudomonadota; class Alphaproteobacteria; order Hyphomicrobiales; family Phyllobacteriaceae; genus Mesorhizobium; species Mesorhizobium sp. P2_E9. The sequence goes on along the minus strand of NZ_JBFUET010000027.1, from coordinate 60,546 downwards.
AAGGCGAAACCGTTGCTGATCGCGGCGCGCACCTTGCGCTCGCGCGCGACATTGGGCGTCACATCGAGATCGCAATCGGGATCGGGTTCGCGGTAATTCGCGGTCGGCGGCACGAGGCCTTCGCGGATGGCCATGACGCAGGCGATCATCTCCAGTCCGCCCGACGCACCCAGGCAATGGGCATGCATCGACTTGGTCGAGGAGATCGACAGCGCGCGCGCATGCTCGCCAAAGACGCGCTTGATCGCAGTGGTCTCGATCTGGTCGTTGGCCTTGGTGCCGGTGCCATGGGCGTTGAGATAATCGATGTCTTCAGGATTGAGGCCAGCATCGGCGAGGCAGAAGCGCATGGCGGCTTCCGGTCCCTCGATGGTCGGGGCGACGATGTCGGAGGCATCGGCCGAAAGGCCGGCGCCGGCGATTTCGGCGAGGATGGTAGCGCCACGCGCCATGGCGTGATCGTAGCTTTCCAGAACCGCCATGCCGGCGCCTTCGCCGAGCACCAGGCCCTGGCGGTCGGCCGAGAATGGCCGGCAGGTGTCGGGCGACAGCACGCGCAATGCCTCCCAGCCCTTGAGCACACCCCAGACCAGCGGCGCATCGGTGCCGCCGGCCACCATGACATCGGCGCGGCCGAGCCTGATCTGGTCGACAGCCGAGGCGATGGCGTGGTTGGCCGACGAGCAGGCTGAAGTGACGCCGAACACCGGCCCACGCAGACCAAGGTGCATGCTGACCTGGCCGGAGGCGGCGCCCGGCATGACCCGGGGCACGGTGAAGATGCCGGCGCGATTCTTGCCCTCTACCAGGATGGCGCGATAGTTCTCCTCGACCGTCTCAAAGCCGCAGACGCCAACGCCGACAATGGTTCCCATGCGATAGGTGTTGTCGGCATGGGCCGCCAATCCGGACTGTTGCATGGCTTCGCGGGCGGCAATCACCGCCAGCAGGCTGAAGCGGTCCATCGACACCAGCTGCTTGCGCTCGATGCCATGATCGGGCAGCGCCTTGACCTCGCAGCCAGTCCTGACCTTCAGATCGTGCAAGGAATGATTTTCGATCGGGCCTATGGCCGAACGGCCAGCGCGCATCTCACCCCAGATTGCCGGCGCATTGGTGCCGAGCCCGCATATCCCGCCAAGGCCGGTGATGACGACGCGTTTCAGCATTTGGTCAGGCTTTTTTCGCGATCAGCGCGCGAACGGCCTCGACCATGTCGCCGACATTCTTCAGATTGCTCCAGGCATCGACGGTGTTCATCTCGATCTCGATGCCATATTGCTCCTCGAGGTCGAAGATGATCTCCGTCAACTCGAGCGAATGGATGCCGAGCGACGTCAATTCGGTGGTGGTGGTGATTTCCTCACCGCCCGGCTCGGCATGGGCCTTGATCTTCTCGATGATATCCGTTGCCAGTTGGTCGGCCATTCGGTCTCTTCCCCACTTTGTCGTTTTCCGACGCCAACTGAATAGCGCCTTCTTGTCCTCGATATCAGGCCGCGATCATCGCCTTCTACCCCCGCCAAGCATCGCCTGACCGTACCGAGGTGGCTCCCTCTATAGAAACGGAAACGCCATCAAGCAACAAGCTTCATATCGACAAAACCGCCACAGTGCTTAACCTGACGGGGTGGATACGATCGAATATACAAAGTTTTCGGCCCCTTTGGCCCAGCGCGCCGTGGGTCTGGCCCAGCTGGGCTGCGCCAGCGTCGACGGCCGCACGCGGCTGCGGCGCCTCTACCAGGACGGCTCCGCCAAGATAAGGCTGCCGGCGGTTTCGGCCGATCCGCTGGAGGCGGTGTTGATCAACACCGCCGGCGGGCTGACCGGCGGCGACCGTATCGGTTGGGATGTGGATGTCGGCGCCGAAGCCTCGGCGTCGATAACGACCCAGGCCTGCGAGAAGATCTACCGCGCCGCATCCGACCATGCCCAGGTGCGGGTCAGGCTGAGCGTCGGCGAAAATGGCCGCATCGCCTGGCTGCCGCAGGAAACCATCGTCTTCGACCGGGCGGCCTTTGCCCGCACATTGGATGTCGAGCTTGCCGCGGGGGCAGAGGCGCTGGTGCTGGAGGCGACCGTCTTCGGCCGCCTGGCCATGGGCGAACGCGCCGTGCAAGGCAGTTTTCACGACCGCTGGCGTGTTCGCCAGGATGGTGTCCTCATCCATGCGGAGGATTTCCGCATCGGACCCGACATCACTGGCGCCCTGGCACGCGCGGCCACCGCCGGCGGCGCAATCGCGGTGGCAACTCTGCTGCTGGTGTCGCCGCGGGCCGAGGCTCTGCTCGACCCGGTCCGGCAGATCGTCGGCGACCAGGGCGGCGCCAGCGCCTGGAGCGTGAAGGCATCTGGCAAGCTTCTTGCGAGGCTTTATGCCGGGGACGGCTACCAGCTGCGCCAAAGGCTGGTTCCGCTCGTCGGATTGCTCAACGGAAGGGCGGGACTGCCCAAATTATGGTCACTGTGATTCTGTCTGCCTCATCTTTGGAAACCGCATGAACCTGACGCCGAGGGAAAAAGACAAGCTGCTGATCGCCATGGCGGCGATCGTGGCACGCAAGCGGCTGGAGCGCGGCGTCAAGCTCAACCATCCGGAAGCCATCGCGCTGATCACCGATTTCGTCGTCGAAGGCGCCCGCGACGGCCGCCCGGTGGCCGAACTGATGGAGGCCGGCGCGCATGTCGTCACCCGCGCGCAGGTGATGGAGGGCATCGCCGAAATGATCCATGACGTGCAGGTGGAAGCGACCTTCCCCGACGGCACCAAACTGGTGACCGTGCACGAGCCCATCAGGTGAGGAGACCGGGATGCTTGAGCTGCGCCCCAACTGCGAATGCTGCGACAAGGACCTGCCGCCCGAGGCGGCGGATGCGCTGATCTGCACCTTCGAGTGCACTTTCTGCGCCGATTGCGTGGAACACGTGCTGGACGGCGTCTGCCCCAATTGCGGTGGCAATTTTTCGGCCCGGCCGATCCGTCCCGCCGCGATGCTGAAGAAATATCCGGCTTCGACCAAGCGCGTCCTCAAGGCAGAGGGCTGCGGCCCGCGCAAAGCCGCTTGAATACCGTGACACTGGAAACGGAAGGCAAAGAGAAATGATCCCTGCCAAACGACTGTCCCTCTCGGCGATCCTGTTTCTGGCCGCGGCCATGCCCGCCTACGCCCATGTCGGCATCGGTACGACGTCGTCCTTCACCGCCGGCTTCACGCATCCGCTGTCCGGCCTCGATCATATGACTGTGATGATCGCGGTCGGGTTTTGGGCGGCCCTCAAGGGCGGCAGGGCGATCTGGGCGTGGCCGGCCGCCTTTGTCTGCGTCATGCTTGGCGGCGCTGCCCTTGGCATGGCGCATGTGCCGGTGCCCTTCGTCGAGCCTGGCATACTGGCCTCCGTCGTGGCGCTTGGCCTGCTGGTGGCGCTGGCCATCGATCTGCCCGTCTCGGCCGGTGTCGCCATTATCGGCCTGTTCGCGCTGTTCCACGGTCACGCCCATGGCACCGAAGTGCCTGAAAATGCCGGCGGCCTTGAATACATGGCCGGCTTTGCCGTCGCCACAGCGCTGCTTCATGCCACCGGCATCGCCGCCGGCCTGAGCCTCGGTCTCAGGTTCCGTGGTCTGGCGCGTGTCGCGGGTGCGGCCTGCGCGGCGATCGGCGTCGGCCTCGCCTTCGGCGTCGTGTGATCTCAGATGATCCCCGGTGAAATCATCCCCCTTCAAGGCGACATCGAGCTCAACAAGGGTTTGCCGACCGTCACCCTGAAAGTCGCCAACAGTGGCGACCGGCCGATCCAGGTCGGCAGCCACTACCATTTCTTCGAGACCAATGAGGGGCTGAAATTCGACCGCGAACAGGCGCGCGGCATGCGCCTCGACATCGCCGCCGGCACCGCCATGCGCTTCGAACCGGGACAGGAACGCGACGTCACGCTGGTGCCGCTCGGCGGCAAGCGCGAGGTCTATGGATTCCAGCAGAAGGTGATGGGCAAGCTGTGAGACCGGTGGTGTCTCATGCATGGCGTGCAAGGATGGCGGTCGGCTTCGAGGCAAGCCTGAAAGCAGGCGGTGCTATCGGTTCAGTCGGACGGCTTGGCGGCCGCATAGATGACGATCTTTCCGGGGTCGTCGAACTCGACGGCGAGAATGTCCTGCGCAGCCACGCGCCGCGAATCGATGGCGTTGAAGAGCAGGGCGTTGGCCTCGATCTCCTTGCGCAATTCCGCGACATCGTCCCGATGCTGCCGGACCTTGTTCTGGATGATTGGGGGCGGACCGCCTTCGCTGCGCGCGGAGTCGGTCAGGAACACGATATCGACCTTGTCGAGCTTGGAGGTCTTGCGCACCGTGCTGATGTTGTCACGCGTGCGGTCGATCGCCGAACTGACTTTTCCGATTTCGGCTGTTGTCTTGGCCTGTTCCTCGTTGATTTGCGAGCCGACGATGCGGTCGACAGTCTCCGGGCTTTCAAGGCCCTGCGCGTTCAACGCGGCCTGAGGCAAGCTCGCTGCCAGGAACGCAGCCGCCGCGACGGCATGCAACCATCGGACGTCGGGCACAGTGGTGGAGGTCATCATTCGCTTTCGCAGTTTGTTTCAACAATCAGGAAGCGAAACGACTCCAACCCTGCCACGGTTCCCTTCGCGATACGGCCAGCGGGCCGGATACCGGCCCGCCACGCCGCTTCGTCAGCTGGCCTTCTTGGTGATCAGGGTCAGCGCGCCGTTGGGCTCCATGCTGGCCGCGACCACCTGCGCCGAGGTCATTCCCTTGGCCTCGAGGGCGGACTTCACCTTGGGGGTGGCGTCGATCGAGCTGCGCAGCTTCTGCAGGCCTTCATCGCCACGCTGGGCGATGACCTGATTGACCTGCGTCTGGGTGTCCTTTGGCAACTCGGTGATGTCGACAATGTTGACGCTCTGGATCGCCGGCGCGGCCTGCTGACCGCCAGGGGCGGGCGTGGTCGGAGCGGGGGCAGGCGTGGCCGGAGCAGGCTGCTGCTGGGCACTGGCGGCACCGGCCAGCATCAGGCTGGCAACGGCTGCAAGAATTATCGTTTTGCGCATGGATTTTCCTTCCATCGATTTGGCAAACGGTCGTTTTGGGGTGGCCTGCCAACCTCAACCGCCAAATGGGATCAGAAGGTGTCGCCGAGCGGGTCATTGCGTGACCATTGGATGGCGGCAATGTGCAGTTCAACCACATCGCATTTCGGGAGCAATCGCTGATGGCCAGAATCTCGCGTGCCGCCTACGCCCAGATGTACGGCCCGACCGTCGGCGACAAGGTCAGGCTGGCCGACACCGAACTCTTCATCGAGGTTGAAAAGGACCTCACCATTCACGGTGAAGAAGTGAAATTCGGCGGCGGCAAGGTGATCCGCGACGGCATGGGCCAAAGCCAGGTGTCCCGCGCCCAGGGCGCGGTCGATACCGTCATCACCAACGCCCTGGTAGTCGACGCCAGCGCCGGTATCTTCAAGGCCGATATCGGCCTCAGGGATGGCCGCATAGCGGCCATCGGCAAGGCCGGCAATCCGGACATGCAAGATGGCGTCACCATCATCATCGGTCCCGGCACCGAAATCATCGCCGGCGAAGGCAAGATCCTGACCGCCGGCGGCTTCGACGCGCATATCCACTTCATCTGCCCGCAGCAGATCGAGGAAGCGCTGATGAGCGGCATCACCACCATGCTTGGCGGCGGCACCGGCCCGGCGCATGGCACGCTGGCCACCACCTGCACGCCAGGCCCCTGGCACATGGCGCGTATGATCCAGTCCTTCGATGCCTTTCCGATGAATATTGGCCTGTCGGGCAAGGGCAACGCGTCGTTGCCGGCGGCACTGGAGGAAATGGTGCTGGGCGGCGCCTGCTCGCTGAAGCTGCATGAGGATTGGGGCACGACGCCGGCTGCCATCGACTGCTGCCTGTCGGTGGCCGATGACTACGACGTGCAGGTGATGATCCACACCGATACGCTGAACGAATCCGGCTTCGTCGAAAACACGGTGGCGGCGATCAAGGGCCGAACCATCCACGCCTTCCATACCGAGGGCGCGGGCGGCGGCCATGCACCTGATATCATCAAGGTCTGCGGCCTGCCCAACGTCATCCCGTCGTCGACCAACCCGACACGACCCTACACCGTCAACACGCTGGCCGAACATCTCGACATGCTGATGGTCTGCCACCATCTGTCGCCGTCGATCCCCGAAGACATCGCCTTTGCCGAGAGCCGCATCCGCAAGGAGACGATCGCGGCGGAGGATATTTTGCACGACATCGGCGCCTTCTCGATCATCTCGTCGGACAGCCAGGCCATGGGCCGTGTCGGTGAAGTGGCGATCCGCACCTGGCAGACCGCCGACAAGATGAAGCGCCAGCGCGGCTCGCTGCCGCAGGAAACCGGCAACAACGACAATTTCCGCGTCCGCCGCTACATCGCTAAATACACCATCAATCCGGCCATCGCGCATGGGCTGTCGAAAGACATCGGCTCGATCGCCGTCGGCAAACGCGCCGACCTGGTGCTGTGGAACCCGGCCTTCTTCGGCGTCAAGCCGGACATGGTGCTGATCGGCGGCATGATCGCCGCCGCCCCGATGGGCGACCCCAACGCCTCGATCCCAACCCCGCAGCCGATGCATTACCGGCCGATGTTCGGCGCCTATGGCAAGGCCAGAACCAATTCGTCGGTGACCTTCGTTTCGAAGGCGGCACTCGAGTCGGGCCTGCATGGCCGGCTTGGCGTCGACAAGCAGTTCGTCGCCGTCGAAAACACCCGCGGCGGCATTGGCAAGCACTCGATGGTGCTCAATGACGCGACGCCGCATGTCGAGGTCGATCCCGAGACATACGAAGTCCGTGCCGACGGTGAATTGCTGACCTGCGAGCCGGCGACAGTGCTGCCGATGGCGCAGCGGTATTTTCTGTTTTAGGGTTGGTGCGCCACGAAACATCGGACGCATCATGGACGAGCAAAAGAAACTGGCCTTAATTTCAAGGATGGGCGCGCTGCAGAAATACAATGGCGGCGTTGCTCCGCTCGCTATGCCCCTTGTTACATTGGAAGAATATTTCGATGGGGCGGGAGGCGAAGCCGGACTGCTGTGCAATAGCCCGGAGGCGCCCGACAATGACACGGTTCTAGCCGCATTTCGATCGATACGTGAAAGACCCGAAGTTCACGACGTCCGGATAGCAATCGTGCAGTGCGATAATGGAGAATGGCCGTTCTCCGACAAGGTCGTCATCACAACGCGCGCCAGCGAAGAACATGTGATTGGCTTGCTGCCATCAGGCTTTGAGCCGGACGAAACCTGGGAGGGAGATGTAGACCACCTACCCGCCGAGCAGATTGAGGTTCCGGCCGGTTACCGAAAGCTATGGCTCTGGTATGATTGATGCCGCTTCTATCAAGCAGCTCGTAGAACAGACGAATGGCCACTGAACTCGCCTCTCCCCACGACATCTTCCCGCATATCCGCATCGTCATGGGCATGGTGATCGGGCTTGGTGTCGCCCGCCTGCTGTCGGGGGTGGCGCGCATCGTCCAGCATCCCGGCCAATACCGGCTCTATCCCGTGCACCTGGCCTGGGTCGCCTCGGTGCTGTTGATGCTGGTGCATTTCTGGTGGTGGGAGTTCGGGCTCTACGCCATCGAGACCTGGACCTTCGGCAAATACCTGTTCATCATCTTCTACGCGATCACGCTGTTCCTGCTCTGCGCGCTGCTGTTTCCGGATTCGATGCTGGACTACACCAGCTATGAGGATTTCTTCTATTCGCGCCGGGGCTGGTTCTTCGGCCTGCTGGCCGCGACCTATCTGCTCGACGTCATCGATACGCTGCTGAAAGGGCCGGAGCATTTCGCTCGCTTCGGCAACGAATACCTGTTCCGCACACCGGTCTTCGTGGCACTGTGCATTGCCGCGATCGTGGTGCGCGACCGCCGCTTCCACATCGCCTTCGTCGCGGCGGCGCTGATCTACCAGATATCGTTCATCCTGCGGCTGTTCGACACGATCGTATGACCATAGCGGATGGTCTAGAGTCCAGGGAAAGGCAGGATTTTAGCATGTACAAGGCCATCGGATCACGTGGATCCCGGGTCAGCCGCGTTCTCTGGATGCTCGAGGAACTCGGGCAGCCCTATGAATTCGTCGAAGTGAAACTGCGCTCGCCGGAAGCCTATGCGCTCAACCCGTCGGGCAAGGTGCCGATCCTCATCGACGGCGAGCTGACGGTGACGGATTCGGCGGCGATCTGCGTCTATCTCGCGGACAAGCACGCCGACAAAGGCATGGGCGCCAATCCGGGTGTCGCCGGCCGTGCCGAGATGGATTCCTGGATGCATTTTGCCCAGAGCGAGTTCGAGGCGCCGCTGTGGAACAAGCTGCGCCACCGCTTCCTGCTGCCCAGGGAAATGCGGGTCGATGTCGGCCCCGCGGCGGCCTATGATTTCGCTTCGGAGGCCAAGGCGCTGGACAGTCGGCTTGGCGACAAAACGTTTGCGCTCGGCGAGCGGTTTTCCGCCGTCGACGTGCTGCTAGGCGACATGGGCAGTTGGGCCCGTGCCGGAAAATTTCCGATCGAGTCCGAGCGCGTCAACGCCTATTTCGACCGCGTTCTGGCGCGGCCCGCCCGTGCGCGGGCGCAGGCCAACGGAGGCTCCCTGAAATGAAGCTCAACCTCAACACCGACTTCACCAAATTCCCGCGCGCCGTCTCCGTGCTCCCGGCTGGCAGTGTGGGATCCACAGCGCCCTCCGGCCAAGCGGTTCTCCCTCACGACGAGCGGCATCTGCGCCGCCGCGCCATCGAATTGTCCGACGGCAGCAAGGTTCTGGTCGACCTGCCCGAGCCCGTTGCCCTGAACGATGGCGACCGTCTGGTGCTGGAGGATGGCCGTCATGTCGAGATCCTTGCCGCGCCGGAAGAGGTCTATGACATCCGCGCCCGCGACGGCGTGCATCTGACCGAACTCGCCTGGCATATCGGCAACCGTCACCTCGCGGCAGGCATCGAGGCGGATCGCATCGTCATCCTGCGCGATCACGTCATCAAGGCGATGCTGGAGGGGCTTGGCGCCACGGTGCGCGAGGTCTCCGAACCATTCAAGCCGGTGCGTGGCGCCTATTCCGGGCACGGCCACGATCACAGCCATGCCGAGGCGCATGCGCATAGTCACGGTGAGGCACATTCCCACGCGCACAGCGAATCGCATTCTCATTCGCACGCCGGCCACCACCACGATCATGACTGACCAGCCTTCGAACATCGCCCTGCTGCGGCTGATGGCGTGGCTGTCGCCGGCTTTTCCGGTCGGCGGCTTTGCCTACAGCCACGGCCTGGAGCGCGCGGTGCATGACGGGTTGGTGAGCGATGCCGCCAGCCTTGCCGGCTGGTTGGAAACGCTGGTTGAAATGGGTTCAGGCTGGAACGATGCGGTGCTGTTTGCCGAGAGCTGGCGCTGTGCACGCCACGCCGGCGATCTCGACGACGTCGCCGCACTGGCCGAAGCGCTCGCCGGCTCACGCGAGCGCCACACCGAGACCATGCTGCAAGGTTCAGCCTTCCTGAAGGCTGCCGCCGCCTGGCCCAATCCGGTGCAGGAGCGCTTGCCGGCCGAATGCGCCTATTGCGTCGCTGTCGGCGCCATTGCCGGCGGCAATGGCATTGCGCTGCAGGACGCGCTATCCGCCTTCCTGCAAGCCTTCTTCTCCAACCTCGTCCAGGCGGCGATCAGGCTCGGTGTCGTCGGCCAGAGCGAGGCCACCACACTGCTGGCCGGCTTCGAACCGTTGGCGCTCTCGACCGCAGCCCGCGCGTCCCGATCGACGTTGGACGATCTCGGCGGCTGTGCCTTCGTCTCCGACGTCGTGGCGATGAAGCACGAAACCCAGTACTCGCGGCTGTTCCGCTCATGATCCTCCTCGCCTTTGCACTGTCCATTGTCCTGCTGCTGATCACGGCGCTGCATGTCTATTGGGGCATTGGCGGCATCTGGCCGGGGAGGGATGCAGCCTCCTGCGCCCGCGCGGTTGTCGGTTTTCGCGGCGTCGATGAAATGCCGACGCCCTTCGCCAGTTTCGCCGTTGCCGCCTGTCTCGGCCTGGCGACGCTGTGGCCGCTGGCGCTCATCGGCTTCTTTGCCTCGCCCTTCCCAAGGGAAGGCCTTGCCGCCACTGCGCTGCTCATCGGCTTGGTGTTCCTCGGGCGCGGTATCGTCGGCTTCACGCCGTGGTGGCGGCGGCTGGCGCCCGAGCAGCCTTTCGCGCGGCTCGATGTCAGTTATTATTCGCCGCTCTGCCTGCTGATCGGGCTAGGCTTCGCCACCCTCGCCATCATGGAGTTCCCGACATGACCCAAGCTAACGGCCCTCTTCGCATCGGCATTGGCGGCCCTGTCGGTTCCGGCAAGACGACGCTCACCGAAAAACTCTGCAAGGCGCTGCGCGACGAATTCTCGATCGCGGTCGTCACCAACGATATCTACACCAGGGAAGACGCCATGATGCTGGCTCGGCTGCAGGCGCTGCCGGAAGACCGGATCGTCGGCGTCGAGACCGGCGGCTGCCCGCATACGGCCATCCGCGAGGACGCTTCGATCAATCTGCAGGCGATCGCCGAACTCAACCGGAAATTCCCCGATCTCGACATCATCTTCATCGAATCCGGCGGTGACAACCTGGCCGCCACCTTCTCGCCGGACCTTGCGGACCTGACGCTCTATGTCATCTCGGTCTGCCAGGGCGAGGAAATCCCGCGCAAGGGCGGGCCGGCGATCACCCGCTCCGATTTCCTGGTCATCAACAAGAGCGACCTCGCGCCTTATGTGAACGTCAACCTAGACGTGATGGAGAGCGACGCTGGCCGCATGCGCGGCAAGCGGCCGTTCGGCTTCACCGATCTGTCGCGCGGCAAGGGGCTGCAGGAGGTCATCGATTTCATCGTCGAGCATGGCGGGCTGAGGACCGTCACTGCCGCCAGCACGGCCGCCTGACAGCCGGCAGTTTCTCCCTGCACCAACCGAAACCCGTTGCGGGCAGCCGTCGGTCACGGCATTCTTGCCAAAACCGGAGGATTTTCGATGAGCATCGCCCGCCTGCAGAAGGAAACGCTGACCAACCTGCCCTTCTATGAGGAGCGCGTCGATCTCGCCGCGGCCTTCCGCTGGACGGCACGGCTCAACATGCATGAGGCGGTGGCCAATCATTTCTCGCTGTCGGTCAACGAGGACGGCACGCAGTTCCTGATGAATCCCAACCAGGTGCATTTCTCGCGCATCAAGGCGAGTGACCTGCTGCTGATTGACGCCAACGATCCCGAAACGCTGACCGGCCCCAACGCGCCCGATCCGACCGCCTGGGGCCTGCACAGCGCCATCCACCGCAACGTGCCGCATGCGCGCTGCGCCATGCATGTGCATTCCATCCACGCCACGGTGCTGGCCTCGCTTGCGGATTCAACTCTGCCGCCGATCGACCAGAATTCGGCGATGTTCTTCAACCGCCATGTCGTCGACGCCCATTATGGCGGGTTGGCCTTCGAGGAAGAGGGCGAGCGCTGCTCGCAGCTTCTCACCGATCCCAAGGTCAAGGTGATGGTGATGGGCAATCACGGCGTGATGGTGATCGGCGACACCGTCGCCGATGCCTTCAACCGCATGTTCTATTTCGAGCGTGCCGCCGAGACCTACATCAAGGCGCTGTGGACCGGCCGGCCGCTGCGCACGCTGTCCGACTCGATCGCCGAGAAAGCGGCGAGCGAAATGGATGATTATCCCGGCCAGGCCGAGCGTCATCTCGCCGAGCTGAAGGCGATCCTCGACGAGCAGGAACCCGTCTACCGGAATTAAAGACCGAGTTCAGCCCGCAATTCCTCGGCGCTGTTGATGACGATAGCGCCTGGCGGTCCTTCCATAGGCTTTTCCGGCCAGAAGATCGTCTTCATGCCCGCGGCCAGCCCCGCCATGGCGCCCGGCCAGCTGTCATCGACAGCGACCGCGTGCGCGGGATCGACGTCAGCCAGATAGGCGGCGCGCAGGAAGGGTTCGGCGTGCGGTTTGCCCTCCCGCACGTCGTTGCGGCTGATCGTCTTCATGCCGGGATAGAAGAGGCCGACCATGCGCAGATTGGCGTCGACGATCATCCGGTCCGAATTGGAGACCACCGCCTGCTGCACGCCAAGCGCTCGTAATTCGTTGAAGACCTCGATCGCGCCGGGGCGCGGCTTCAGGCCTTCGACCAGCGGCAGATAATGCTCGTATTTGCGCATGATCCAATCGTCGAAGGGAAGATCGAGGCCGAATTCGTCGCGCATCATCTCGTAGACCGGCCAGGCGGCGACGCCGAGCACACGCTCATGCAGGTCGGCAGGCGGCTTGAGACCGACATTGCGCATCGCCGCCACCAGGGCCGCCTCGTGCAGCGGCTCGCTGTCGACCAGCGTGCCGTCCATGTCCCAGAAAACCGCCTTCGGTGTCATGCAGCGCTCCTTTTGCCATCCCCTTAAAGGGTTTGCGCCGGGAGATAAACCGTCGGGATCACAGAACGTGGCTGCTACCGGAACCAAAGCCGCTTTGCTTTCAGCGATCAGAGATTATCGGCGGGGCAATCTCAATCTCGCAGTTGCGAACAATTGCCCTTGATATTGACAATTGCGCAGACTGCCGTTCCCTGCGAAACTAAGAGCGGACCGCCTTGATGACCGGCGGCTTTGGGAGGCAGGACGTGAATACCCGGCAGGATGGCGGCAGCAACAGGCTGGACGACGCGGCGCGCGCCGGCTGGCTTTATTATGTTGCCGGCAACACACAGGACCAGATTGCCGCCACGCTCGGCATTTCGCGGCAGACGGCGCAGCGGCTGGTGTCGCTGGCGGTGTCGGAGGGCCTGATCAAGGTTCGTGTCGACCATCCGATCGCCAACTGCCTTGACCTGGCGGCCCGGCTGAGATCGCGCTTCGCGCTCGATCTGGTCGAGGTGGTGCCGAGCGACCCGAATTCATCCTCGACAACCATCGGCATCGCCGAGGCGGCGGCCGCCGAGATCGAGCGGCGGCTGCGCTCGCCAACGCCGATCGTCATGGGCATTGGCACCGGGCGCACGCTGAAGGCGGCGATCGAACAATTGCCGCCGATGGAATGCCCGCAGCACAAGGTGGTGTCGTTGACCGGCAACATCTCGCCAGACGGCTCGGCCGCCTTCTACAACGTCATCTTCACCATGGCCGACAGGGTCAAGGCGCGCTCCTTCCCGATGCCGCTGCCGGTCATCGCCTCCTCGCCGCAAGAGCGTGAGATGCTGCTCAACCAGCCGATGATCCAGCCGACGCTGGCGCTTGCCGCCGAGGCCGACGTCACCTTCATCGGCATCGGTGATCTCGGCCCGAAGGCGCCGCTCTATGAGGACGGCTTCATTTCCGAAAGCGAGTTGAAGGCACTGCAGAAGGCAGGCGGCATCGCCGAGATCGTCGGCTGGGTGTTCGACAGGGAAGGCCGCATGATCGAGGGCATCACCAATGACCGGGTGTCGTCGGCGTCCCTGCCGTCGCGCGAAAAATCGCTGGTCATTGCGCTCGCCATGGGCGAGCGCAAGCTGCCAGGAATCCTGGCGGCCGTGAATCGCCGGCTGGTCAATGGGCTCATCACCGATGAGCGGACGGCGACCGCTTTGCTGGCCAGCGTCTGATCCGAAATCGCAGCCGCTCGTCGAGTGCGGCCGCTGCTTTGCGATAAAGCCAACAAGTCTATCTGTGCCTGCCAAAGGGGTCGTTGCCATCAAGGAAACCGACGTCGCGCTGCAGATGCGGCGACAGGTCCCTGATGTCGAGGTGCGCCCTTTTTCTGATCGCGAACCAGCCGAATCCGTCCGTTAGCCACGAAATCCAACGGTGATCCGGAGCGGGAGTGCATTTTTGCTGCGCCATGGTCATGATCGTGAACCTTCGCTATCCTGAACCCGAAAGACGGGTTGACACTGAATGTCGGTCTTGCCGGCCAGCTTTGCCAATCGAACGTCGATAAGGACCCATAAGGAGGCCTTATGCCCGATCTGAGCTCGCCACAGCTTTCGCAACTCCCGCCGCTGCAAGCGATCCGGGTGTTCGAAGCGGTGGCGCGGCATCTTTCCTTCACCAAGGCCGCCGTGGAACTCGGCATGACACAGGCTGCCGTCAGCTATCAGATCAAGGTGCTAGAAGAGCGCGTCGGTTCACCGCTGTTCCTGCGCCGGCCGCGGCAGATCGAGTTGACCGAAGCCGGCCAACGGCTGGCGCCGGCGGTCAGCGAGGCCTTTGCCATTCTTGGCCAGGCCTATGCCGCGGCGCGCGGCGGCGCGGACGGGCTGTTGTGCGTCACCACGGTGCTGACCTTTGCCTCGAACTGGCTGGCCCACCGGCTGGGCTCGTTCCAGCTCGCGCATCCCGCGCTTGCCGTGCGGCTGGAGACATCGAGCCGGCTGACGGATTTCGCGCGTGAGGATACCGATATCGCCATCCGCTCGGGCGGTGGCAAATGGCCGGGCCTGGAGGCGCATAAGCTGCTCGATGCCGATTTCACGCCGATGCTAAGTCCCACGCTCGCGGCGAGCATTGGCGGCGTCAACGAGCCGGCCGATCTGTTGCGCCTGCCGATCCTGGATCCTGGCGACATCTGGTGGACGGAGTGGTTTTCGGCCGCCGGCGTGCACGCGCACGACCTTGCTAAGCGTCCCGGCAGCAGCATGGGCGCGCAGGCCTACGAGGCCAATGCGGCCATTGCCGGTCATGGCGTGGCGATCCTGACCCGGGCACTGTTCAAGGCTGAACTCGCCGATGGCCGCCTGGTCCAGCCTTTCGACCTGGTCGGCGACGACGGCCATGCCTACTGGCTGGTCTATCCCGAAGCGCGCCGCAACGTGCCGAAGATCCGCGCCTTCCGCGACTGGCTGCTGGCCGAGATCGCCTGCTGACAGGCGCTTTCCACCCGATCCAGGCATCCAGGCCTTCTTGTCCTCATCCCTGATGTCCGGCACGGGCGCGGCCTGTCGCCGTAAATTTCCATGCGTCCGTCGCGCGCCGGCCAGGCCTAGTGCTGCGCTGCAGCATCGAATCCGGCTTGACATAATTCACACCAAGTGAGTAATTGCTCAAAGCCAAGGCAAATGCTCATCTTGGTTCATGGGAGGAATTTGATGAAACTGCGCACGCTCACCCTGGGCTTGTTGTCGGCCAGCGCTCTCGCTTTTGCCGCACACGCCGAATCCATCACCATCGCCACCGTCAACAATGGCGATATGGTCCGCATGCAGAAGCTGACCGAAGACTTCACCAAGGCTAACCCCGACATCCAGCTCAACTGGGTCACACTTGAAGAGAACGTGCTGCGCGAGCGCGTCACCACCGACATTGCAACCAAAGGTGGCCAGTATGACGTGATGACCATCGGCACCTACGAGGTTCCGATCTGGGCCAAGCAGAGTTGGCTGTTGCCGCTCGACAAGCTCGGCGACGACTATGACGCCAAGGACATCATCCCGGCCATCGCCGGCGGCCTTTCGGTCGACGGCAAGCTCTATGCCGCGCCCTTCTACGGCGAAAGCTCCTTCGTCATGTACCGCAAGGATTTGATGGACAAGGCTGGGCTGAAGATGCCCGACGCACCGACCTGGGACTTCATCCGCCAGGCAGCCGACAAGATGACCGACCGCGCCAATGGCGTGAACGGCGTGTGCCTGCGCGGCAAGGCCGGCTGGGGCGAGAACATGGCCTTCCTGACCGCCATGTCGAACTCCTTCGGCGCCCGCTGGTTCGACGAGAACTGGAAGCCGCAGTTCGACCAGCCGGAATGGAAGAAGACGCTGCAGTTCTATGTCGACCTGATGAAGGCCGACGGCCCCGAGGGCGCGTCCTCCAACGGCTTCAACGAAAACCTGGCGCTGTTCCAGCAGGGCAAGTGCGGCATGTGGATCGACGCCACCGTCGCGGCGTCCTTCGTTTCGGATCCGAAGAACTCGACCGTCGCCGACAAGGTTGGCTATGCGCTCGCTCCCGACAATGGGCTCGGCAAGCGCGGCAACTGGCTGTGGGCGTGGTCGCTGGCCATTCCGGCCGGCACGCAGAAGGCTGACGCCGCCGAGAAGTTCGTTTCGTGGGCGACCAGCAAGCACTATGCCGAGCTCGTCGCTTCGAAGGAAGGCTGGGCCAACGTTCCTCCGGGCACGCGCTCCTCGCTCTACGCCAATGCCGAGTACCAGAAGGCAGCTCCGTTCGCCAAGATGACGCTCGACTCGATCAATGCCGCCGACCCGACGCATCCGACCGTCAAGCCGGTGCCTTACGTCGGCGTCCAGTTCGTCGCCATCCCTGAGTTCCAGGGCCTTGGCACCACTGTCGGCCAGCTCTTCTCGGCGGCTCTTGCCGGCCAGTCGAGCGTCGACGACGCGCTGAAGCAGGCCCAGGATGCCGCCACCGCGGCAATGACCGAAGGCGGCTATATCAAGTAAGGCTCCTCCCGGTGCCGAATGCCGGTCGCACACCATGACCGGCAATGGCCGCCCGAGTCCCAGTTCGGGCGGCCATCTACACAATCCTGGAAAACCTGGCACAACTCTAAAAATCTAGCTGAACTTGGAGGGTGACCGTCATGGCTACTCAGCAGACCCGTTCGCTTGCCCGTTTCATGATGGCGCCATCCGTTGTGCTGCTGTTCGTCTGGATGATCGTGCCGCTGGTCATCACCATCTGGTTCTCCTTCCAGCAGTACAATCCGCTCAATCCGATCCGCGATGGCTTCGTCGGGTTATCCAACTACGCGCTGTTCTATTCCAACCCCGCCTTCCTGCAATCGATCCTCAACACGCTCACGCTGGTGGTCAGCGTGCTGTTGATCACGGTGATCGGGGGGATCCTGCTGGCGCTTCTGATCGACCAGCCGATGTGGGGACAGGGGATCGTGCGCATCCTCGTCATCTCGCCGTTCTTCGTCATGCCGCCAGTGGCCGCATTGGTCTGGAAGAACATGATCATGCACCCGCAATATGGGGTGTTCGCCGACATAGCGCGCTTCTTCGGGGCACAGCCGATCGACTGGTTCGGGCAGCATCCGATGACGGCGATCATCATCATCGTCGCCTGGCAATGGCTGCCTTTCGCGACACTGATCCTGTTGACCGCACTGCAATCGCTCGACGGCGAGCAGAAGGAGGCCGCGGAGATGGACGGCGCCGGCTTCGTCAGCCGCTTCATCCATCTGACGCTGCCGCACATGTCGCGCGCCATCACCGTGGTCATCCTGATCCAGACCATCTTCCTGCTCTCGGTCTATGCCGAGATCCTGGTCACCACCAATGGCGGCCCCGGCTACGCCTCCACCAACCTGCCCTTCCTCGTCTACCAGAAGGCGCTGCTGGAGTTCAAAATCGGCCAGGCATCCGCGGGCGGTGTGATCGCCGTCATTCTCGCCAACATCGTCGCCTTCTTCGCCATGCGCGCAGTCGGCAAGAACCTGGACAAGTAAGGGAGGATACGATGGCACGCTCAGTCACCACCCAGCACAAGACGATCGCAACGGTTGCGGCCTGGATCGTCGCTTTGCTGATCTTCTTCCCGATCCTCTATACGATCATCACCTCGTTCAAGTCGGAACAGGAGGCGATCCAGGGCTTCAACCTGATCCCGTCGGGAACATTCGAGAGCTATACCGAGGTTCAGGCGCAGAGCGGCTACTTCAAGTTCTTCTTCAATTCGGTGCTGCTCTCGGTCGGCTCGACCATTCTGGCCCTGCTCGTCGCCATTCCGGCGGCATGGTCGATGGCCTTCTCGCCGACCAAGCGGACCAAGGACATATTGATGTGGATGCTATCCACCAAGATGATGCCCGCGGTCGCCGTGCTGTTCCCGATCTACCTGATCTTCCGCAATCTCGGACTGCTCGACAGCCGTATCGGCCTGATGGTCATGCTGATGCTGATCAACCTGCCGATCGTGGTTTGGATGCTCTACACCTACTTCCGCGAAATCCCCGGCGAGATCCTGGAAGCGGCCCGTATGGACGGCGCCTCGCTGTGGAACGAGATCATCTATGTGCTCACACCCATGGCGGTGCCGGGCATCGCCTCGACCATGCTGCTCAACATCATCCTGGCCTGGAACGAAGCGTTCTGGACGATCCGCCTGACGACCACGGAAGCTGCACCGCTGACCGCCTTCATCAGTTCCTTCTCCAGCCCGCAAGGCCTGTTCTGGGCCAAGCTTTCGGCTGCCTCGACTTTGGCGATCGCGCCGATCCTGATCATGGGCTGGTTCAGCCAGAAGCAGCTGGTGCGCGGCCTGACATTCGGTGCGGTGAAGTAACGGACGTTGCCTGAAGCAATCAGCAGGACATAACCCCTCGGGGAGGAAACCATGGGAAACATCACGCTCAAGAACGTCTCCAAATCCTTCGGAGCGACGTCCATCATCCCCGGCCTGGACCTGGTGATCGAGAATGGCGAGTTCGTCGTCTTCGTCGGCCCGTCGGGTTGCGGCAAGTCGACGCTGCTGCGCCTGATCGCCGGGCTGGAGGACACCAGCGGCGGCAGCATCAACATCGACGGCCGTGACGTCACCGGCGAAGCACCGGCCAAGCGCAAGCTAGCCATGGTGTTCCAGTCCTACGCGCTCTATCCGCACATGACGGTGGCGAAGAACATCGGCTTCCCGCTGAAGATGGCCGGCGAAGACAAGGCCACCATCGAAAAGAAGGTGGGAGACGCGGCGCGCGTGCTCAACCTTACGAACTACCTGGAACGCCGGCCCGGCCAGCTTTCCGGCGGCCAGCGCCAGCGCGTCGCCATCGGTCGTGCCATCGTGCGTCAGCCGACCGCCTTCCTGTTCGACGAACCGCTGTCCAACCTCGACGCCGCACTGCGCGGCACCATGCGGCTGGAGATCAGCGAACTGCATCATCAGCTCAAGACCACCATGATCTACGTCACCCACGACCAGGTCGAAGCGATGACCATGGCCGACAAGATCGTGGTGCTGAATGCCGGCAATATCGAGCAGGTCGGCTCGCCGATGGAACTCTACAAGACGCCGAAGAACCTGTTCGTCGCCGGCTTCATCGGCTCGCCGAAAATGAACCTCATCGAGGGCGCGCCGGCCGCCAAATATGGCGCCAAGACCATCGGCATCCGTCCGGAACACATGGAAATCTCGACCACGGCGGGCGAATGGAAGGCCACTGTCGGCGTTGCCGAGCATCTCGGATCCGACACGTTCCTGCACGTTCAAGCTGACGGCGTCGGGCCGCTGACGGTGCGCGCCGATGGCGAGCTCGCCGTCCATCACGGCGACACCATCTACCTGACGCCCGACAAGGCCAAGCTGCATCGCTTCGGTGCCGACGGAAAGGCAATGTGAGCATGCGCCTGGCCGGCAAATCGGCGCTGATCACGGGTTCGGCCCGTGGCATCGGCAAAGCGTTTGCCGAGGCTTATGCGCGCGAGGGTGCGACCGTTGCCATTGCCGACATCAATCTCGAGGCTGCCGAAAAGACGGCGGCGGAGATCGGCGGCAAAGCCTATGCCGTGAAACTCGATGTCACCGACCAGGCATCGATCGACGCCGCGGTGGAGGCGGTGGAGAGCAAGGCCGGCGGCCTCGACATCTTGATCAACAACGCCGCCTTGTTCGACCTGGCGCCGATCGTCGAGATATCCAGGGCAAGTTACGAGAAACTGTTCTCCGTCAATGTCGCCGGCACGCTGTTCATGCTGCAGGCCGCCGCCCGATCGATGATCGCGCGGGGCAAGGGCGGCAGGATCATCAATATTGCAAGCCAGGCCGGACGGCGTGGTGAGCCGCTGGTGGCTGTGTACTGCGCCACCAAGGCCGCGGTCATTTCGCTGACCCAGTCGGCGGGACTCGACCTGATCAAGCACCACATCAACGTCAACGGTATCGCACCCGGTGTCGTCGACAGCGATATGTGGGATGAGGTCGATGCCCTGTTCGCCAAATACGAGAACCGGCCGAAGGGCGAGAAGAAGAGACTGGTTGGCGAGGGCGTCCCTTACGGTCGCATGGGCAAGCCGGAAGATCTCGCCGGCATGGCTGTCTTCCTGGCCAGCGATGAGTCCGAATACATCGTCGCCCAGACCTACAATGTCGATGGCGGCCAGTGGATGAGTTGAGGGGGGCCGGCCTCTGCTTCTCGTTCCTCCGCGAGAAGCAGAGGCCAACATCAGAGGCCGCATCGGCCTCGCAAGGCATATGCCGTCCCTTACCCTCTCCCACGAGGACGGGGAGAGGCGGAGTAACGAGGCCGAAGCCCGGCCAAAGGGTAAACAGATGACCGTCAAACTCTCTTCCGCCACTCTCGCCAACCTCCCCGCCAAGGTCGCCGGTCCGAAATATGACCGTGCCAAGCTCAGGGCTGGCATCGTGCATTTCGGCGTCGGCAATTTCCATCGCTCGCACCAGGCGGTCTATCTCGACGACCTCTTCAATTCAGGCATCGGCCATGACTGGGCGCTGGTCGGCGCCGGCGTGTTCGACGGCGAGAAGATCGGCCGCGGCAAGCTGGAGGAGCAGGACTGGCTGACCACGGTTGTCGAGCAGGATGACGGCCATATGAGCGCCCGTGTCACCGGCGCCATGATCGACTTCCTGATGCCGGGCGATGCGGCCGGCATCATCGAACGCCTGGCCGACCCGGCGATCAAGATCGTCTCATTGACCATCACCGAAGGCGGCTACTTCATCGACCCGGCGTCGGGCGTCTTCAATCCGGCACATCCCGACATTGTCGCCGACGCGCAGGCGGGCGCCACGCCGAAAACGGTGTTCGGCATCATCCTGGCCGGCCTGATGCGTCGCCGTGACGACGGCATCGTGCCGTTCACCGTGATGTCCTGCGACAACATCCCTCACAACGGCCATGTCACGTCGGATGGCGTCATTGGTCTGGCGCGGCTGATCGACGAGGATCTGGCGAACTGGGTCAGCGACCATGTCGCCTTTCCCAACGGCATGGTGGATCGCATTACGCCTGCCACCACCGACCGCGAGCGCGGCATCCTGGCCAAGGATTTTGGCGTCGAGGACAATTGGCCAGTGTTCTGCGAGCCGTTCCGGCAATGGGTGCTGGAAGACCATTTCACCGATGGCCGTCCGCCGCTGGAAAAGGTCGGCGTGCAGTTCGTCAGGGATGTCGCGCCCTACGAGTTGATGAAGATCCGCATCCTCAATGGCGGCCACGCCACCATCGCCTATCCGGCCGGGCTGATGGACATCCATTTCGTCCATGAGGCGATGCAGGAGCCGCTGGTGCGCGGCTTTCTCGACAAACTCGAGCATGACGAGATCATTCCGACGGTGCCGCCGGTGCCAGACACAGTGCTGGAGGATTATTATCAGCTCATCGAGAAGCGCTTCTCCAATCCCAAGATCGGCGACACCATCCGCCGGCTCTGTCTCGATGGCTCCAACCGCCAGCCGAAATTCATCATCCCGACCATCGCCGACCGCTTGAAGGCAGGGAAGAGTGTCGCCGGCCTGGCGCTGGAATCAGCGCTTTGGTGCCGCTACTGCTTCGGCACGTCAGACAGCGGCGCCGTCATCGAACCCAACGACCCTAGCTGGGCCCGGCTGCAGGCGACGGCAAAGGCGGCAAAGGACGCTCCGGCCGCCTGGCTCGCCATGGAGGACATCTATGGCGATGTCGGCCGGGCCACGGCGTTCGTCGAGGCCTTCGGCCATGCGCTCAACGTGTTGTGGGCGAACGGCGCGCGCGCCACGCTGACGCGCTACATTGCCGGCAAGCTCTGAGAGCTATCAGCCATCATGACGCCTGAACTGGTCATCTTCGACTGCGATGGCGTGCTGGTCGACAGCGAAGCGCTCTCCGTCTCGGCGCTGCTCGGCATGATCGAACTTGCGGGCGGCAGCGTCGGCGAGGACGCCGCCTACGAGCATTTCCTCGGCAAGAGCATGAAAAGCGTGCGCGAGATCCTCGGCCGCGACTTCGGCCTGGAGATCACCGATCAGCATCTGGCCGCTATGCGTGTCGATCTGATGCGAAAGTTCCGTGAGGAGCTGAAGCCGATCGCCGGCGTCAAGGAGATGTTGCCGAAGCTCGGCCTGCCGTTCTGTGTCGCCTCGTCCGGTACGCTGGAACGCATCCGCTATGCGCTCGACGTCACCGGCCTGCTCGGACTGATGGAGCCGCATCTGTTCAGCGCCGCCATGGTGGCCAAGGGAAAGCCGGCGCCGGACCTTTTTCTGCACGCGGCCGCCACCATGCGGGCGCATCCGCGCAAATGCCTCGTCATCGAGGACAGTCCGGCCGGCGTCGCGGCCGCCCGCGCGGCAGGCATGCGCGTCTTTGCCTTCACCGGCGGCTCGCATGCCGGCAACCCCGCACTGAAAGCGCGGCTTGCGTCGACCGAACCGGACTTTATATTCGCTGACATGCTGCAATTGCCCGATCTGATTGCAGGCCTGGGAGCGAGAGTTAGAGCATCTTGACGAAACAGTTTGTTTGCGCGGTCGATGTCGGCACCGGGAGCGCTCGCGCGGGCATTCTCGACGCCAGTGGTAGCTTGCTCGGCCGTGCCGATCGGCCGATCGCCATGAATCAGCCAAGGCCCGATCACGCGGAGCATGATTCGCGCGATATATGGTCGGCGGTCTGCATCGCAGTACGTGCCGCCCGTGAAAAAGCTGGCGTGGCGGCGCAAGATATTGTCGGCATCTCGTTTGATGCCACCTGTTCGCTGGTGGTGCGCGACCGGCAGGGCGATCAGCTCAGCGTCTCGACCTCGGGCGACAAGCGCTGGGACACCATCGTCTGGCTCGACCACCGCGCCATAGCCGAAGCCGACGAATGCACGGCGAGCAGCCATGAGGTGCTCAACTACATTGGCGGGGTCATGTCACCGGAGATGGCGACGCCGAAGCTGATGTGGCTGAAGCGCAATCTGCCGCAGACATGGAATGAAGCCGGCTACCTATTCGACCTGACCGATTTCCTGACCTGGCAGGCGACCGGCTCGCTGGCCCGCTCGCAATGCACGTTGACCGCCAAATGGACTTATCTCGCGCATGAAGACGCCGCCTGGCAGCGCGATTTCTTCGAAATCGTCGGTCTCGACGACCTTTTCGAGCACGGCAATTTGCCGGAGCGGGCCAGTCCGGTCGGCGCCGACATTGGTCCGCTGACGGCGCAAGCGGCTGCGGAACTCGGCTTGACGGAAAACTGCCGGGTCGGCGCCGGGGTCATCGATGCCTATGCCGGCGCGCTCGGCGTGCTCGGCGGCTTTGCCGGCGACGAGCAGGACATCGGCCGGCATCTGGCGTTGATCGCCGGAACCTCGAGCTGCGTCATGGCGATGTCGCCGGATCCGCAGCCCTTCGCCGGCGTCTGGGGACCCTACTACGGCGCGGCGCTGCCGAAGCTGTGGCTGTCGGAAGGCGGCCAGTCGGCTACCGGCGCCCTGCTCGACCACATCATCCGCTGGCACGGCGCCGGCGGCGAGCCGGACGCCGCCATGCATGCCAAAATCGCCGGGCGTGTCGCCGAACTGCGCGCCACCGAGGGTGAGAACCTCGCCGCTCGCCTGCATGTGCTGCCTGACTTTCACGGCAACCGCTCGCCGCTTGCCGACCCGCATGCCGTTGGCGTCGTCAGCGGGCTGACGCTGGATTCCTCCTTCGACAGCCTGTGCAAGCTCTATTGGCGCACCGCCGTCGGCATCGCGCTCGGCGTGCGCCATGTGCTGGAGGCGCTGAACGAGAACGGCTATCTGATCGACACGCTGCACGTCACCGGCGGCCACACCAAGAACCCGCTGCTGATGGAGCTCTACGCCGACGCCACCGGCTGCACAGTGGTCGAGCCGCTGGCCGATGAGGCGGTACTGCTCGGCACCGGCATGGTGGCGGCCACCGCCGCCGGGCTCTTCCCCGATCTCAACGCCGCCTGCCTTGCCATGCAGCAGGGCGGCAAGAGGCGCGCCGCCAACCCGGCCGCCGGCGCGCGCTTCGATCGCGACTACCGGATATTCCTGGAGATGCACCGCCAGCGGCAGGCACTCGACGCGATCCGGTAGTTTTTTGCGTTATTGCTTGCGCAGCGACGCGCCTGACGTCGCATCGAACAAATGGATGCTTTCCTCCTCGAACGTATAGCGGACGGGGGCGTTTAGCATCGGGCATTCGCGTGCCGGAACCAGCGCACTGACCTCCTTGCCACCGGAGCCGAATGTCACCAGCGCATCATTGCCGTGGAATTCGATGAGATCGGCGGTGCCTTGCAGGATGCTCGCGGCACCGGCGACGGCTGTCTTCAGGTCCGGTGGCCTGATGCCCAGCACGGCGCGATGGCCTGCCTCGAGATGAAAGCCCGAGCCGTCTATCGAAAGCACAGTTCCGGCGCCGGTCAATGTCCAGCCGTTGCCAGCCCGACTGACCGTGACCTCGACAAAATTCATGTTCGGCGTGCCGATGAAGCCGGCCACGAACATGTTGCCGGGCCGACGGTAGATTTCCGCCGGCGAGCCGATCTGCTCGATGACGCCCTCCTTGAGCAGCACGATGCGGTCGGCAAGCGTCATCGCCTCCAGCTGGTCATGGGTGACGTAGACGGTGGTGGTCTTCAGCGACTGGTGCAAACGCGCGATCTCGACGCGCATATGGTTGCGCAGCTTGGCGTCGAGATTGGACAGCGGCTCGTCGAACAGGAACACTTTGGGCGTCTTGATCATCGCCCGCGCGATCGCCACGCGCTGCTGCTGGCCACCGGAAAGCTCGGCCGGCTTGCGGCCGAGATAGGGCTCCAGTCCGAGCGTCCCCGACACCGCTTCGACCCGCTTGCGGATCTCGGCCGCCGGCACCTTCTGGCGCCGCAGCCCGAAAGCGATGTTGTCGAAGATCGTCATGTGCGGATAGAGCGCGTAGTTCTGGAACACCATGGCGATGCCGCGGTCGCCCGGATCGAGATCGTTGACCACCTTGCCGCCGATCGAGACCTCGCCGCCGCTGATGTCCTCCAGCCCCGCCAGCATGCGCAGCAAGGTTGACTTGCCACAGCCGGACGGGCCGAGGAACACGACGAATTCGTGTTCCTCTATGCTGAGGTTGAGATCGCGGATGACTGACGTGGCGCCATAGGCCTTGTCGACATGGGAGCAAACGATCGCGGACATGATTATCCCTTCTCGCCGGTCAGCAGAATCTGCAGCTTGACGTCTTCCGGCTTGCCTTGAGCAGCCCGCTCGAATGCCTTGATGCTGTCGGCGAAATCATAGGTCCCGGTGATCAGCGGCTTGAGGTCGACCTTGCCGGAAGCGATCAGCTGCAAGGCGCGGTCGAAGATGTTGGCGTAGCGGAACACCGTCTCGATGCGCACCTCCTTCGAGATCGCCGCCGGCACGTTGAGGACCACCGGCTCCACCGGCAGCCCGACCAGGACCACCGCGCCGCCCGGCCGCACGACATCGAACAGATTGGCGAAGGCCCTGGGGCTGCCGCTGGCCTCGAAGACAATGTCGGCACCCCAATTGTCAGTCGCGGTCGCAACGGCATCGGCCAGCGACTGCTCGCCGATATTGACCGGCACGATGCCGGCATATTGCGCGGCGATCTTCAGCTTGGGCGCGGAAAAATCGGAGATCAGCACTTTCGAACAGCCGCCGGCAAGGGCGGCAAGCGCGATCATGATGCCGATCGGCCCGCAGCCGACGACGACGGCGACATCGCCAGGCACGATGCGGGCGCGGCTTGCCGCCTGCATGCCGATGGCGAAGGGCTCGACCATGGCGCCTTCGGCGAAAGAGACATTGTCCGGCAGTTTGTAGGTGAAGGCGGCCGGGTGCACGGCGTAAGGCGCGAGCACACCATGCACCGGCGGTGTCGCCCAGAAGCTGACGTCAGGGTCGACATTGTAAATGCCGAGCTTTGTCGCGCGCGACGACAGGTTCGGCACGCCCGGCTCCATGCAGACTCGGTCACCGACCTTGAACGTCTCGACATTGGCGCCGGTCTCTACAACGATTCCCGCGGCCTCGTGCCCGAGCACCATCGGCGCGCGCACGACATAGCTGCCGATGGCGCCATGCGTGTAATAATGCACGTCGCTGCCGCAGACGCCGACCGTGTGGATGGCGATCTTGACATCGTCCGGTCCGACATCGAGCGGCAACGCGATCTCTCGCAGCGACAGTTCGCCTTTTTTCTCAAGCACCAGTGCCCGCATCGTATCGTCCTCGCTTCAAGTCTTTTTCTGCCGGAAAACGGAATTCAGGAAGCCGCTGAGCACGCCGAGAAACAAAAGCGGCGGCAGCGACAACAGCACGACCGAGGCATTGAGGATGCCCCAGGGCACGTTCATGCCTTGCTGGGACAGTTCCGAGGCGACGATCGGCAAGGTCTTGGCGTTGGAGCTGGACAGCATCAGCGCGATCAGGAACTCGTTCCAGACCAGCACGAAGCTGAAGGCGACCGCGCCGATCAAAGAGCGCGCCGCGACCGGCAGCGCGATCCTCCAGAACACCGAATAGGCGCCGTAGCCATCGACGAGGGCGGCCTCCTCGACCTCCTTGGGCACGGCCTGGAAGGCGGGAATGGCGAGCCACATGATCACCGAGATGGTGAGCAGAGAATAGGTGATGATCAGCGCCGGCAAAGTGTCGTAGAGGCCGACCTGCAGCCAGATCACCATCAGCGGGATGGCCACCGCCACCGGCGGCAGGAAGCGCAGCGACAGGACGAAGAACTGGATGTCACCGGCCCAGCGGTTGGGATAGCGCGCCACGGCGTATGCTGCGGGCAAGCCGAGCACGACACCGATCAACACTGCCGAGCCACAAGCGACGACCGAGTTGTAGAGCCCGGTGAGCACGCTGTCGCGGCCGATAATATAGCTGATGTTGGCCAATGTCGGCGTGAACACCAGGCGGGGAACGCGGGTGATGATGTCGACATTGTTCTTCAGCGCATTGAGCGCCGTCCAGAGCAGCGGAAACACCGCCATGAAGCCGGCAAATGCCAGCACGATCCTGCCGATCAGGCGCCCCGGCCTCATGCCTGCACCCGCTTCCACAGCATGGTGAAGGTGATGACGGTGGCGATCATCATCAGCACGGCCATGGCCGAGGCGTAGGACACCTTGCCGGACTCGATGAAGCCTTGCGAGAAGGCGTACATGTCGAGCGTCTCGGTGGCCACGCCCGGTCCGCCGCGGGTCATGACATAGATCAGGTCAAAGGAACGCAGCGATTCAATCATCTTGACGAACATCAGGCTGATCAGCGGCGCCTTCAGCATCGGCAAGGTCACGTAGGCGTGGATCTGCCAGCGTTTGGCATGGTCGAGCCGCGCCGCCTCGATCGGCTGCGGCGGCAGGGTTTCCAAGAGCTTCAGCACGATGACGGCGAAGAACAGCCCCCATTGCCAGACATCGACCGAAGCGACGGCAAGCAATGCCGTCGCCGGCTTCGACAGCGGATCGAAGATCAGCCCGCCGGTCAGTAATCGGTACGGGTAGGTGGCGATGCCGTAGAGCGGGTGGTAGGCGAATTTCCAGACGAAAGCCGCCGAGACGCGCGGCAACAGCACCGGGATGATGAACAGCAGGCAGTAGACATTGCGCAGCCGTGGCGACGCGACCTCAAACATCAGCACGCCGAGCCCGATCGCCACCACCATGGTCGCGATGACGGTGACGAACTCCCACTTCACCGACACCCAGACGGCATTGAGAAAACGGCGGTCGAGAAACAGATCGACGAAGTTCGACAGCCAGACCCAGGAATAATCGGGCGTGCTCAACTCGCGATTCTGCAAGGCGATGACAATGGCGTAGAGCGTCGGCACCATCGACAGCACCAGAAGGATGGCGATGGTCGGAACGACGAAGGTGACAGGGAGCGACGTGCGTCGGGCCATTGGCATCTATCCTCGCTTGCGTGTCGATCGTGTCGTCATGATTTCCTCGTCGGGCAAAGTCCCCGCGGCGCGCAGGTCCCGGCATTGCAGGCAATGCCGCGAACCGCGCGCCACGGGCGGGAGGATGGCTCTATTTCTTCTTCGCCAGCTCGGTGGCGTAGGCCTCGAGCTCGTTGAGACCGCCCTTTATATCGGTGCGGGTGCCGGTGACCAGTTCCTCGAGGATGATGCCCCAGCGGTCGCCGAGATCCGGCCAGCGCGGATCCTGCCAGAAGTTCACCGCCGTGACCTTGCCGGTTTCGGCCAGCGCCTGGCCGAGATCGGCGCCGTAGATGTCGGCGAATTCCTTGCTGGAGAGGATGCTGGTGCGGTTCAGCTCGCCGAACTGATGGGCGTCGAGCCGGCGCTTCTCGTTTTCCTTCGATGTTGCCCAGGCGATGAACAGGCCGGCGCATTTCTTCGAAGCATCGTCGGCATTGGCTTTCGCCGCGATGGCGAGGCCGTGGCCGTAGCCGCCGCCGGTGAGCGGCGCCGGCGGCGGCAGGAAGCCGATCTTGCCGACCACCTGCGAGGTCTTCGGGTCGACCGCCATGCCCGACAGCGGCGTCGATTCGACGAGGATCGCGACCTGGCCCGACAGGAAGGCGCCGGTCGATTCATCCCAGCTGCCGGTCTGCGTGCCGGGAGCAGAATCCTTGAACAGCTTCAGATAGGTCTCGGTCGCCTTGACGGCCGCTTCCGAATTGAAGGCTGGCTTGTCGCCGTCGAACCACTTGCCACCATAGGCCTTGAAGAAGGGCATCCAGCGCCAGACATTGGCGCCCGAACCGCGTGCGCCACGCAGCGCGATGCCGTACATGCCCTTGTCCGCATTGGTCAGCTTCGGCACGTCGGCGATCAGCTCGTCCAGCGTCTTGGGCGGCTGGATGCCGGCGGCCTCGAGCACATCCTTGCGATAGACCATCAGGTCGCCGCCGCCGGTCAGCGGCGCGAACCAGACCTTGCCGTCATAGGTCGCGACCTTCTGGCGGCCGGGATCGAAGTCGGCATAATCATAGTCAGCCGGATAATAATCGGTCAGCGGCACGATCCATTTCGACGAGGCGAACAAAGCGACATTGGCTTCGTCGACATAGTAGACGTTGTAATTGCCGACGGTGGACGCATCGGCGCGCGATTTGGCCCGGCGGTCGTTTTCGTTGAGATAGTCGATCTGGAAGCTGGCGCCGGAGAGCTTCTGGAACTCGGCCTTGGAGTCCTCCAGAAGCGTCAGGCCGTCACGTGGCTGCGCCAGCACCTTGACTGGCGCCGAGCAGACCGGCGCCTGCGCCAGCGCGATGGTTGAAACGGTAGCGGAAAGCACGAAAGCTGCGCCAAGGCTGGCAGCGAGCCTAACTGGTTTCATGATCTTTTCTCCTCCAGGAATATTTCGCAGGAAGCGCGCGTCCTCGGGTTATGCGATCCTCACCATCGCCCGAGTGACATGCCACCCATCGCCAAAATGCGGAGTTGCGATGAGCCAAGCTAGAAGCCCCGTTGCAGCAAACCTGTACTTTTATGCATTGTGCAGCGCAAAATGCGGCACCTCGTGACGATGTCTTTCACACGAGTATCGATCCTACCTAAGCCGTTGATTTTAGGCCGCGCTTAAGTGCGCAGCGTCAGCCGCTGGCGCGACAGTTTGCGATAGGAGGACGGCGTCATCTTGTGCTTGCGCAGGAAAGCGCGGTTGAAGTTGGAAATGTTCATGTAGCCGACCTGGAAACAGATGTCGGTGATCGCAACATCGGTGTCGGCCAGCAGCTTGCAGGCCTGCCAGAGCCGAAGCTTGGCGAGGTGGTCGCTGAAGGAGTTGCCGGTGTTCTTCTGGAAGAAACGCGAGAATGTGCTCTCGGTCATTCCGGCAAGTTCGGCCACGTCAGGCAGCTTCAGATCCTCGGCGAAATGCTGGAACAGATAGGTCAGCGTGCGCTGGATGATGTCGAGCGAGGCGGCGTCGAGAGCCGGCGAGAAATCCGGCGACGACAAGAGCTCGTATTCGTCGGTCCTGGCCAGGAGGTCGACCAGTTCGAGGAACAGGCAGAGCCGAGCGAGCCCATGCACCGTTCCCATCCGCTCCATCAGTTCGGCGCCTTCCAGCGCCGTGCTGCCATGAAAGACGATGCCGCGCAGCGACCGCTCGAGGAACGGCTCCAATTCGCGCAATTCCGGCAGCAGGCCCGCCGAGCCGCGCAGCCGCTGCGCATCGAATTGCAGGACGATGTCGCGGCCCTCGATCAGTTCGCCCGGCTGCACCGCCGTCACCCAGTCGTGCGGCAGCCCACCGCCGACGATGGAGAGATAGCCCGGGCCGAATTCGCCGATATGGTCGCCGACCAGGGCCACGCCGGAGGATTTCCGCAGCAGATGGATTTCGTACTCCGGATGGAAGTTCCAGACATTGCGTTCCCAGGGATAGTCGTCGAGCCGCCACAGAAAACTGTCGCTCGCCTCGGTGACGATATGTTCGAAGGCCGGCGCCGTGCGCGGGATCGCGGCCGGGTTTTTTCGCTGTCTGAACGCCATCCACTCCTCCCGGCGGGTTCGCCGGCTGCCGATCTCCAAGGTAATCCGTAACAGCCCACGGCCGGCAAGGGAACGAGACAAAGGCACCCCTGGAATGGCGCTGGCTCAATCGGTGCCTGCTCCTCCTCCCTTGCCTTCATGTCGCGTTTCGTCCAAAAGCTGACGCAAACGCTGCGAAACCGAAGGTTTTGCCGTTTGACATGCGGCTTCCGGCGCTTTGCCGACGTGCCGTATCTGGAAAGAGCGGAACAATGTCTGCGATCGAAGCCGGCGCTCGCGCGCCGGAAAATCTTTGGCGTCAGGAAATCAGGGCGACGCTGGCGCTGGCTTGGCCGATGGTGCTGACCAATCTCGGCCAGACCGCGATGACGGCCACCGACGTCATGATGATGGGTCGGCTCGGAGCGGATACACTGGCCAGCGGCGCGCTTGGCGCCAACCTCTATTTCATGCCGCTGATCTTCGGCCTTGGCCTGATGCTGGCGACCTCGCCGATGATCGCGACCGAGCTTGGCCGCCGCCGCTATTCCGTGCGCGATTTGCGCCGCACCGTGCGCCAAGGCCTGTGGCTGGCGATCCTGATCTCGATCCCGATCTGGCTCGTGCTCTGGCATGGCGAGGCGATCCTGCTGGCCATGGGCCAGGAGCCGGCGCTGGCGCATCAGGCCGGCGTCTATCTGCGCTGGCTCGAATGGGCGGTGCTGCCCTTCTACGGCTATATCGTGCTGCGCTCGTTCATTTCGGCGCTGGAACGGCCGGGCTGGGCGCTGGTCATCGTCTTCGTCGCCGTCGCCTGCAACGTCTTCTTCAACTGGGTGTTCATGTTCGGCAATCTCGGTGTCCCCGCCATGGGCATCTCCGGCTCGGGCCTGGCCACCTCGCTGTCCAGCACGCTGATGTTCGTCGGCATGGCCGTCGTAGTGATGCTGGAAAAGAAGTTCCGGCGCTATCATCTGTTCGGCCGCTTCTGGCGGTCCGACTGGCCGCGCTTCAAGGGGCTGCTGCGGCTTGGCTTGCCGATCGCCGGCATTCTGGCTTTCGAGGTGACGATCTTCAACGCGGCGGCCTTGCTGATGGGCCTGATCGATGCGGATTCGCTCGCCGCGCACGCCATCGCCATCCAGATCGCCTCGATCTCCTTCATGGTGCCGCTCGGCCTCAACCAGGCGGTGACGGTGCGCGTCGGTCTTGCGCATGGCGCCGGCAATCCGGAAGGCGTGTCGCGTGCCGGCTGGACGGCTTTCGTCATCGGCGTGTCATTCATGGCGCTGATGGGGCTGGTGATGATCCTGTGGCCGCATCCGCTGATCAGCGCCTTCATCGACCTCGACAATCCGGCCAATGCCAGGGTGATCGCGCTTGCCGTGTCGTTCCTGGTGTTTGCAGCACTTTTCCAGGTCTTCGACGGCGCGCAGGCGGTTGCCGCCGGCATGCTGCGCGGCCTGCACGACACCAAGGTGCCGATGATCTATGCCGCGATCGGCTATTGGGGCGTCGGCCTGCCGCTCGGCGTGCTGCTCGCCTTCCATTTCGGCTTCCACGGCGTCGGCATCTGGATGGGCCTGTCGACAGGGCTGGCCGTGGTAGCGGCCCTGCTTCTGGGGCGCTGGCTGCGGCGGGATCGCATCGCACCGCCGCTCGCCTTCGGGCATTGAACCAGACGGCCGCCAGTTGTCCGACGGCCGTCTGTCCCAACCCGCTATTTTGTGCCTGGCCAGCCGGTGACCCGAACTTTCAGCCGTGACTCAGCTCAGCCATAATTCAGCGTTGACGCTGGAACTACGCCGCCTGAACGATCTCGACCAGTTCAACGTCGAACACCAGATCCTTTCCGGCCAAGGGATGATTGCCGTCGAGCTTGACGCTGGCGTCGTCCACGCCGACGACTGTTACCGGCATCGGGCGCCCGTCGCGGGTTTTGGCCTGCAATCGAGTGCCGACATCAACGTTGATGTTACTTGGCACGGCGGCGCGGTCGATGGTCACAACCGCTTCGGGGCGATGGGGGCCGTAGGCGTCGTCGGCGGGAACGGTGACGGTGCTTCTCGCGCCGACCTCCATGCCCTCGACATAGGTTTCAAGGCCGGGGATCACCTGTCCCTCACCCAGTGTGATTTGCAGCGGTTCACTGCCGGAAGAATCGAATTGAGTGCCGTCGGCCAGACGTCCGGTATAGTTGATGCGAACGATGTCGCCATTCTTGGCCTGTGTCATAACAGCCATCCTTTCGGGAGTTTTTTGGCGGACCGGCCCAGAGTTCACGGTCCTGTTCTCGATCATCCACACACAGAGATGCGCGGCGCGAAACCTTAAAACTAGGTACCCGACCGCAGATGTAAAGCGCTGGAGCTGCCTACTGGTTTTCCCATATGTGCCTTCGGCCGGCCAAGCCAATACCGAAATCACTCAGTGTCGTCGCCGCCGATGCCGGTCAACACAACATGTCGTGGCTCAGTGCGCCGAGGCGCGCTTCTCGAGCGAACGGGCATATTGCGTCAGGGGAAAGCACATCACGAAGAAGATCAGCGCCACCAGCCCGTAGACCTTGAACGGTTCGAAGGTGGCGTTGTTGATGGCGTTGGAGGTCCGCACCAGTTCCTCGAAGCCGATGATCGAGGTCAGCGCCGTCGACTTGATCAGCTGCACCAGGAAGCCGACCGTCGGCGCGCGGGTGATCGAGAAGGCTTGCGGCAGGATGATCAGCCTGAGTTCCTGGAGATAGTGCAGGCCGAGACTGGCGCCGGCGTCCCACTGGCCCAATGGCAGCGCGTCGACGCCCGAGCGCCAGATCTCGGCGAGATAGGCGCTGGCGAAGAAGGTCAGGCCGAGCACCGCCGCGGTCCAGGGTTCGATGCGCAGGCCGAGCATCGGCAGGCCGAAGAACATCAGGAAGAGCTGCATCAGCAGCGGCGTTCCCTGAAACAGGGCGATATAGCCGGAGGCGATGCGCCGGCTCCATTTATTCTTGGATATCCTCAGGAATAGCACCGCCATTCCGACTGCCGCGCCGCCGACGAAGGCGGCCAGCGACAGCAGCACCGTCCAGCGGGCGGCGAGCAGAAGGTTGCGCACGATGTCCCATAAGGTGAATTCGATCATGACACGCCAGCTCCCAAGGCGCGGCGTCCGCCGGTGACCAGAACCCGGCGCAAGGCCATGGACAGAGCGAGGTAGACCAGCGTCACGACGAAATAGGTCTCGAAGGAGCGGAAGGTGCGTGCCTGCAGCATGTCGGCCTCATAGGTCAGCTCGCGCACAGCGATCTGCGAGACCACGGCCGACTCCAGCATCATGATGACGATCTGGCTGGTGAGCGCCGGATAGATGATCTTGAGCGCCTGCGGCAGCACGATCTTGATGAACACCTGGCGGGGCCTCAAGCCGAGCGCCAGGGCGGCTTCCGTCTGCCCGCCCGGCACGGCGTCAAGGCCGGCGCCGACGATCTCGATCGTATAGGCCGCCATGTTGAGCGTCATCGCCAGCATGGCGGCCAGGATCGGGTCGAGCCTGATGCCGAGGCTCGGCAGGCCGAAGAAGATGAAGAACAACTGCACCAGGAACGGCGTGTTGCGCATCACCTCGACATACCAGGCGATGGCCCGCTTGAGCAGCAGGGGGCCGTTTCGCCGCCCGGCAGCGCCGAGGATGCTGAGCAGCGTCCCCGCCAGCGTGGTGACGGCGATCAGCAGGATCGTCGTCACCGCGCCGTGCGCGATGTCGCCCAGAGCACCCGGGAGCCAGGCAAAGGCCACGGAAACTCAATCCTTGAGGTTGTCGGGGTTGAGCGGCGTCTTCAGCCAGGCCTTCGAGCTTTCGTCCAGCTTGCCGTCGGCCAGCATCTTGGCGATGGCGTCATTGACCGCCTTCTTCAACCCGTCCTCATTCTTGTTGAGGCCGATATGCGACGGCGAGGTCAGCAGCTGGAATTTCTGCTCCGGCTTCAGCGCGTCCTGCTTGGCCAGCACCTGGGCGCCGACATCGTTGCCGACGACCATCAGCTGGGTCTGGCCGGAGATGAAGGCCTGGATGACCGAATTGTAGTTGTCGAAGCGCTTGATGTCGGCCGATGCGGGTGCGGCCTCGGTGAGCGAGGTGTCCTCGAGCGTGCCGCGATTGACGGCGATCGACTTGTCGGCAAGGTCTTCCTTGCCTTTGACCGTCATTGCGGCCGGCCCGATCACCGCGATGTAGTAGGGCGCGTAGGCGGCGGCGAAGTCGATGACCTGCTCGCGCTCCTTCGAGTAGCCGACGCTCATCAGAATGTCGACGCGATGGTCGTTGAGATAGGGGATGCGGTTCTGGCCGGTGACGGCGACCGGATTGAGCTTCACCTTGAGCGTGTCGGCGATGTACTGCGCGACATCCATGTCATAGCCCTTGAGGCTCATATCGGCGCTGGCCGAGGAGAAGGGCGGGAAGTCGGCGAAGACGCCGACATTGATGGTGCCGGCCTTGGTGATGTCAGCCAGCGCGTCGGCATTGGCAGCCTGCGTGGCGATACCGAAACCGACGGCGCCCAGCACCAGGACGGCGGCAATGCATGATTTGAGTGTTTTTTGGATTGTCATCGTTATTCCCCTTCTGGAAGCTTTGATTGTTTGAGTCGGCCGCCGGCTCCAGCGCGGCGGCCGCCTTTTCTGTTAGATGTCAGGCTCCCTTGCCGGTGATGGCCGGACTGAACACCATCAGGCTCAGGATCTCGAACAGCACCTGGGCGCCAGCGTGCGCCGTGTTGGTGGTGGCGTCGTATTGCGGCGCCACCTCGACGACGTCGCCGCCGACGATGTTGAGGCCTTTAAGGCCGCGCAGCAGCTCAAGCACTTCGCGCGTCGTCAGACCGCCGACTTCCGGTGTGCCGGTGCCCGGCGCAAAAGCCGGATCGACGCTGTCGATGTCGAAGGACACATAGGTCGGGCCGTCGCCGACGATCTTGCGCGCCTTCTCGATGATGGCGGGGATGCCGAGCCCGGTTACCTCTTCGGCGTGGACCACGGTCATCCCTGACTCGTAGGTGAACTCCCACAAATATTCGGCCGAGCCGCGAATGCCGATCTGGATGGTGCGGGTGGGGTCGAGCACACCGTCCAGCACCGCGTTGCGGAACGGGCCGCCGTGGTGGAATTTGGTCATGTCGAACAGGCCGCTGGTGTCGCAATGGGCGTCGATGTGGATCAGGCCAACCGGGGCCTTCTTGCCGACGGCCTTCAGGATCGGATGGCTGATCGAATGGTCGCCGCCGACCGACAATGGAATGACGCCGGCATCGACGATCTGGTTGGTGCGGCGCTCGATATCCTCATGGCTGATCTCCAGCCGGTAGCGGCTGCGGAACGGCGTGTCACCGATGTCGGCCACCCGAAGCTCATGCGTCGGGGCGCATTCCAGCACGTGATTGTAGGGGCCGATGCGCTCGATGGCGCGCAGCGCCCTCGGCCCGAAGCGCGAGCCCGGCCGGTTGGTGACGCCGAGGTCCATCGGCACGCCGATGATGGCCACCTGAAGATCACCGAAATCCGGATTCTCGGCGGCGATTTCGCGGTAGGGCGCGGCGAGGAAGGTCGGGATGCCGGAATAGGGCGCCAGCCTGGTGCCGCTCTTGGAAAAGATCTTGTCGGCAACCTTGCGGAATTTCGGGTCAAACATCTCGCCGCCATGGCTCTCGCCATACTTGCGACGCAACGCGTCGAGCTTGCCGCGATCGTAACCCATGTCCGTCCTCCTGGCTGAAGCAGTGCGACCGTTGGCGACCTCGAGCGAACTGACCGTCATCCGGCCGGGTCGCTGTCCCGCTGGCTGCCTGCAGATTTCACGTCTTGATGCTTGTTCCGAGCTGAAGTGTCCGGCAGCCGCATTGAAAAATCAATTGATATTGTTACGGTGTTTTCTGTGAGAAAATCTCACAAAGAAGTGGAGTATCATGGCCAAGCGCCTGCCACCCCTGAACCCGCTGCGCGCCTTCGAGGCAACGGCGCGCCATGGCTCGCTGACCAAGGCGGCTGGTGAGTTGAATGTCACGCATGGCGCCATCAGCCACCAGATCAAGGCGCTGGAGCAGTCGCTCGGTGTCAAGCTGTTCGAGCGTGTCGGCCAACGGGTCAAACTGACACCGCATGGTGCCGAACTCTTGCCTGCGGTCTCGACAGCCTTCGACGGCATCGCCGCCGCCACGCAGCGGCTGACGCGGCCGGCCAGCAGCGGCGCGCTGTCGGTGTCCTGCGTGCCGGCATTGCTGCTTTTGTGGATGACGCCGAGGCTAGGCAGCTTCACCGCGCAATATCCCGACATCCAGCTGACCCTCATCCCCTCCAACGATCCCAGGGATATCCGCGCGCCGCAGATCGATGTCTGCGTGCACTATGGCAATGGCAGCTGGACCGATTGCTGGATGCGCAAATGGTCGGGTCTCGAACTGTTCCCCGTGGTCAGCCCGACCTTGATCAACAACCGGCCGATCCGCAGCGTTCGCGATCTCGCCGATCATGTCTTCCTGCATGGCGATGACGGTCGCGAATGGCACACCTGGCTGGCGACCGCCGATGCACTGGATCTCGAGCGCGGCCGCCGCCATTATCTGGGCGACGCACGCATGGCGACCGAGGCCGCGGTGCACGGCCATGGCGTGGCGCTGGGCGATTCCGTCACGGCAAGCGCGCTGCTGGCCAGGGGCATGCTGGTCGCGCCGTTCAGCCTGTCGGTGCCGGCGGTCGATGAGTTCTACATCGTCTGCCGCAACGAAATGCGCACGACGCCAATCGTACAGGTGTTCATCGACTGGCTGTTCGCCGAGAAGGCCGGCGATGACGGCCGCGCCGACGCTCCGGTCGCCGGCCGCATCATCAGCCGCCGCAAGCGTCCGCAACTCAAGGTCATCGGCGCCAAGACCGCGGGCTGAGACCGCAAGCTCATGGTCATATGCAGGCCGTTCTTTTTGTCGGGCCAGCCTGAAAGCGGGCAGCGTTTTGGCCAATTCGATGCTATGAGGCCTGTCGCGATTGTGGGTGGCAGGCAGCGAAGGCGGTAACCAGACATGGCAAAGACCGATATTGCGCGGCGCGTCTACAACCACACCTGGAAGCTCGACCCGATCGTGCGCAGCCTGCTCGACACGGATTTCTACAAGCTTTTGATGCTGCAGATGATCTGGGGCATGTACCCCAAGGTGGACACCACCTTCTCGCTGATCAACCGCACCACTTCGGTGCGGCTGGCCGACGAGATCGACGAGGGCGAGCTGCGCGAACAGCTCGACCATGCCCGCACCTTGCGCTTCTCCAAGAAGGAGATGATCTGGCTGGGCGGTAACAATTTCTATGGCCGCAAGCAGATCTTCGAGCCGGAATTCCTGGCCTGGCTGGAAGGCTTCCGGCTGCCCGACTACGAGCTGTCCAAGCGCGACGGCCAGTATGAGCTGACCTTCAGCGGGCCATGGATGTACACCACGCTGTGGGAAATCCCGGCGCTCGCCATCATCAACGAACTCCGGTCCCGCGCGGCCATGCGGGCCTTTGGACCGTTCGCGCTCGATGTGCTCTATGCCCGCGCCAAGGCCAAGATGTGGGCCAAGACCGAGCGGCTGAAGGCATTGCCCGGCATCCGCATATCGGATTTCGGCACACGCCGGCGCCATTCCTTCCTGTGGCAGCGCTGGTGCGTCGAAGCGCTGAAGGAAGGCATTGGCGAAGCTTTCACCGGCACCTCCAACGTGCTTTTGGCCATGGACAACGACCTCGAAGCGCTCGGCACCAACGCGCACGAACTGCCGATGGTGTTTGCGGCACTGGCCAACTCGGAGAAGGAGCTGATGCAGTCGCCCTACAAGGTGCTGCAGGACTGGCAGCGCTATTATGGCGGCAATTTGCTGATCGTGCTGCCCGACGCTTTCGGCACCGCCTCCTTCCTGCGTGACGCGCCGGACTGGGTCGCCGACTGGACTGGCTTCCGCCCCGACAGCGCACCGCCGATCGAGGGCGGCGAAAAAATCCTGTCCTGGTGGCGCGAAAAGGGCAAGGACCCCAAGCAGAAGCTGCTGATCTTCTCCGACGGGCTCGAGGTGGAAACCATCGAGGAGACCTACCGCCACTTCAAGGGCAAGGTGCGCATGTCCTTCGGCTGGGGCACCAACCTCACCAATGATTTCGAAGGCTGCGCGCCGATCGAAACCAACAGCCTCGACGCCATATCGCTGGTCTGCAAGGTGACGGAAGCCAATGGCAGGCCGGCGGTCAAGCTCTCCGACAACCCGGCCAAGGCGACGGGGGATGAGAAAGAGATCGAGCGGTATCTCAGGATTTTTGGGCAAAAGGATCGCGTGGAGCAACTGGTCAAGGTGTGAGGTGATGGGGCTCTCGGATAGGTCGAGTTCCTTCGCGCCCCCCTCTGTCCTGCCGGACATCTCCCCCACGAGGGGGGAGATTGGCCGTCATCGACACCTTTGCCAATTTTCAACGTCGCAAGAAAGGCGCCGATCGAGCAAGCAGCCGATCTCCCCCCTCGTGGGGGAGATGTCCGGCAGGACAGAGGGGGGCGCCGTAGAGCGCCATCGTACGTCGTTGGCCTTGCTACTTGCGGCCCTATGGATCGTCTCGCCCACCCCCGCCTTCGCCCACGCCTCCGACCGTGGCCATGTCCTCCTTCTCCCGACCGGCTATTATCTCATCGGTGGCGCGTTCGCCGTAGCCGTCAGCTTCCTCGTCCTAGCGCTGCTGCCGCCTGCGGCGCTCGACAAATTCTGGCGCCGGCGCCTGCCGCTCTTCGCCTTCGGCGACAGCGCCCGCACGGCCATCAGCTTGATATCCTTTGCCGGCTTTGTA
Source organism: Mesorhizobium sp. P2_E9 (assembly GCF_056403815.1). NCBI lineage: Bacteria > Pseudomonadati > Pseudomonadota > Alphaproteobacteria > Hyphomicrobiales > Phyllobacteriaceae > Mesorhizobium > Mesorhizobium sp. P2_E9. The sequence goes on along the minus strand of NZ_JBFUET010000027.1, from coordinate 21,255 downwards.
ATTCTCATTGCCGCCGGCCTATGCGGCAGCCGCGACCCGCTCTCCAACCCGCTGCCGCTGGTGATCTGGACCCTGTTGTGGGCCGGCCTCACGCTGCTCCAAGGCGTCTTCGGCGATCTGTGGTCCTGGCTCAACCCTTGGTATGGGCCGTGGCGCCTCTTCTCACGCCTGCTCGGCACAAACGATGCGGGACCATGGCGCCTTCCCCGCTGGCTCGGCTGCTGGCCGGCAGTCATCCTGTTCTTCGCCTTCGCCTGGTTCGAGCTGATCGATCCGGCGCCCGACGACCCTGCACGCCTTGCATGGGCCGCCGGCCTCTACTGGCTGTTCTCTTTCCTCGCCATGCTGGTGTTCGGTTATCCCCAGTGGAGCCGCAGCAGCGAGTTCCTGACGATCTTCTTCGCGATGGTGGCGCGTTTCGCGCCGGTCGAGCGCGATAAGGAAGGACGACTTGCGCTGTGCTGGCCGAGCGCCAAGCTGCTGGCGGCAGAGCCGTTGCCGCCCAGCGGCGTGGCCTTCCTGCTGCTGGCCCTGTCCTCGGTCTCCTTTGACGGCCTGTCGAAAACCTTCTTCTGGCTCGGCCTGTTCGGCGTCAATCCGCTTGAATTCCCCGGCCGCACCGCTGTGATCGGCAGCGGCACTTTCGGGCTCGTTCTGACGTTGGTTCTGCTGGCGGCGGTGTTCCTTCTCGCCGTCATCCTCGGTCAGCGTCTTGCCGGTAGCGGTCCGCCACTCGGCCAGGCAGCCGGTCTGCTGGTCTGGTCGATCGTGCCGATCGCGCTCGCCTATCATGTCGCGCACTATCTGACGGCGCTGCTGGTCGACGGCCAATATGCGGCAGCCTCCCTGTCAGACCCGTTCGCGCTGGGCTGGAATCTGTTCGGTACAGCCGACATCCAGGTTGAGGCTGGCATCGTCGCCGGCGCGGAGTCCGCCTGGTGGCTGTGGAATATCCAGGCCGGCGCCATCATCCTGGGCCACGTGCTCGCCGTCCTCGTCGCCCACGGCTTTGCCTGGCGCCTGCATCCGCAGCCCGCCCGTGCCGCGATCAGCCAGTTTCCGCTCACGCTGCTGATGATCGCCTATACGGTGTTCGGCCTCTGGTTGCTTGCCACACCGACCGCCGGATGAGAAAAGGGCGGCCCCGATGTCGTTGGGGAAAGCTCGCTTGCCACATCGAGTCTTTGGTGATTTAGTTTGTACACATGCAATTTTTTGCCTTCTCTGAGCGAGGAGGCCGAAGCCGCCTTATCGTTGGTCAAGACTGAAAAACAGGGGAACGAACATGGCTGACAAGAACGGATTTTTCGATCTCTCCAAGACTGCCCTTACCCGCCGCACCGCGCTGAAAGGGCTGGCCGCCGGCGCCGGCCTTGCTGTCGCCCCAGGTTTCGTCCGCTACTCGCAGGCGCAGAGCTCGGCGCCGATCAAGATCGGCTTCCAGTCGCACCGGACCGGCATCGGCGCCGCCTATGGCCGCTGGTACGAGAAGACCACCGCTGCCGCGGTCAAGGCGATCAACGCCGCCGGCGGCATCAATGGCCGGCAGGTCGAGGTCATCATTGAGGATGACGGCACCGACCCCGGCCGCGGCGCCGAAGTGGTCGGCAAGTTCGCCACCCAGCACAAGACCGACATCGTCTTCGGCACGCTGTTCTCACATGTCGTCATCGGCTCGGCGCCCGCCGCCGGCGAAAACAAGATGCCTTATTTCGTCGTCAGCGAAGGCCACCATGTCGCCTCGACCAAGCTCAACCGCTACGTCTTCCAGCCCGGCATCACCGACGTGAAGAGCCAGATCCAGTCGATGGCGCCGTGGATCGCGGCCAATGCCGGCAAGAAGGTGACGCAGATCTTCCCCGATTTCGCCTTCGGCTACGACCACCGCGACTACCTGCCGCCGGCACTGAAGGCGCAGGGCGCCGAGGTCATCGCGCAGATCGCGATCCCGCCGACGGAATCGTCCTTCACCAAGTATTTCCCGCAGATCCCGCCCGAGACCGAGGTGATCTACCATGTCATGGTCGGTCCGGCGGTGCTCACCTTCGTCAAGGAGCTCGGCGAGTTCTACGGCTCCAACCGGCCGCAGCTGTTCGGCTTCATCGATTCACTCGAAGCCACCGACATCAACAGCCCCGGGCTGGAATTTTTGGACGGCAGCCATTTCTGGGAAGGCTCGCCGCGCTACGCGCAGGCCGATGACAGCGAGGCGCAGAAAGCCTATCGCGCTGCTGTCGGCATCGACGACAATGGTGCCGCTGTCGGCGATCCCAAGGACGTCTCCACCGCCGCGCACATGTTCGGCTGCTGGGAAACGCTCTACGTCGTCAAGAAGGCGATGGAGGACGCCGGCTACAAGGGTCCGGAAGACCGCGCCAAGCTGGTCGAGGCGACCGAAGCGCTGACCGCCTTCGCCGAGGGCCCGGAGCATCCGCAAGGCGCGAAGACCTTCAACGGCAAGATCCACCAGTGCTTTGGCATCCAGAACATATCCAAGGTCGAAGGCGGCAAGCTGAAGGTGGTGCACAAGACCAAGATCGAGGACGGGCTTTACGAGGCCGAGGGGGATTATACGACGCAGGCGCTGTGAGGCCTCACCCTCCCCCTTGTGGGGAGGGTCGGCGAACAGGCTTCGCATCTTGCGAAGCCTGTGAGACGGGGTGGGGGCTGCGACGGCCCATGCCCCACCCCCCACCCGACCGCTTCGCGGTCACCCTCCCCACGAGGGGGAGGGTAAGGGCGCCCCTGAATGCACTTCGGACCGCATCTCCTCCTTGCCGCCCTCGAAGGCCTCGTCACCTCAGCCGTGCTGGCGCTGACGGCGCTTGGGTTGTCGCTGGTGTTCGGCGTGATGCGGGTGGTCAATGTCGCGCACGGCGAGTTCTTCATGCTGGGTGCCGTGCTCGCCTGGGCGATCACCACAGCAATCGGCGGCCATCCGGCGCTCGGCTTCCTGGCGGCGCTGGTGATTGCACCCTTGATCGTCGGCGCCATTGCGCTGGTCGCCGAGCGGCTGGTGTTGCGCCGGCTCAACTACAATCCGGAAGCCACCATCGTTGCCACCATCGGCATGCTTTACATCATCCAGCAGCTGGCGCTGACGTTCTATGGTCCCGAGGCGCGGCCCGTCGAGCCACCCTTCAACTACCGCATCCTTTTGCCGTGGTTCGGCTATTCCGGCTACAAGCTGTCGATCATAGCCGCATCCGCGCTTCTCTTGATCGCGACATGGCTGGTGCTGACGCGCACCAGGATCGGCCTCGTCATGCGCGCCACACAGTATGACAGCGAGACCGCGCAGGCCTTCGGCATCCCTGTCGGCCGCGTCTATGGCGGCGTCTTCGCGCTTGGCGCCATGCTGGCGGCTATAGCCGCGGTGCTGATCGTGCCGATCAGCCAGGCGCATTATCTGATGGGGCAGGATCCGCTGCTGCTCTCCTTCATCGTCGTCATCATTGGCGGCCTCGGCTCGCTACGCGGCACCGTCGTCGCCGCGGTGCTCATCGGCATGTCCGACGGCATCATCTCGATGTTCTTCTCGCCGACGCTGGCCAAGATCATCGCCACGCTGTTGGTCGCCATGGTGCTGGTGTTCCGGCCGCAAGGCCTGTTCGGGACACAGGCTCGATGAGCGAAGCTTCGCCGGCAAAGGCCTATCTGCTCCATCTCGGCGTCATCGCGCTGCTCTTCGTGCTGAGCTTCCTGCTGCCGGACTACTATCATGGCCTGCTTGCCCGCATCATGGTGCTGGCGGTGTTCGCCATGGGCTACAACATGCTGTTCGGCTATGTCGGCCTGCTCAGCCTCGGCCATGCCATGTTCTTCGGCGCCGGGCTCTATGGCGCCGGCCTTGCCATCATCCAGCTCGGCTGGAACGTGCCGGCGGCATTCGCCGCTGGAATTGCCTGCGGCGCAGTGCTGGCGCTGCTGATCGGCCTCCTGGCGCTGCGCACCACGGGTGTCGCCTTCATGATCGTCACCATGATGTTCGCGCAGGTGTTTTATCTCCTCATCCTCTACTTCGCGACCTGGACCGGCGGCGATCAGGGGCAGGTGGTGCCGCAGCCGGCGCGCGTTCTCACTTTCGGTGCGACCTCACTCGACCTCACCAATCCGACCGTGCGCTACATGAGCGCGTTGGCGCTGTTCTCGCTCGTGCTGCTGATCACCCTGGTCATCGTTCGCTCCCGTTATGGCCGCGTGCTGGTCGCCATTCGTGAGAATGAGGAGCGGACGAAGATGCTGGGCTACGACACCTTCTCCAACAAGCTCATCGCCGTCGTCGTCTCCGGCACGATCTGCGCGGCCTCGGGCGCGGCCTATGCGCTGCTGTTCGGCTATGTCGGCTCGAGCTTTGCCTCGGTGCAATATTCGATCCTGCCGCTTCTCTGGGTCTTGCTCGGCGGTGCTGCCACAACGCTGGGACCGCTCATCGGCACCGTCTTCATGTACTATGTCATCGACGTCACCAGCGGCTACACCTCGGCCTACCTGCTGATCGTCGGCGTTGCCCTGATCCTGCTGGTGCTGTTTTTCCCCAAAGGCATTCTGGGCAGCATTCGCCAGCGCTGGCTCGGGTGGCTGCCATGACGCCGCTTTTGACCACCAAGGGCCTGTCGCGCAATTTTGGCGGCCTGCGCGCCGTCGACGGTGTCGATTTCACCTTGATGCCGGGAGAGATCCGCGCCGTGATCGGCCCCAACGGGGCGGGGAAGACCACCTTCGTCAGCCTGGTCAGCGGCCGCATCCAGCCCTCTTCGGGCGCGATCGTCTTCGACGGCGCCGACATCACCGGCCTGCCGGCCTATATCAGGGTGCGCCAGGGCATCGCCTACACCTTCCAGATCACCAGCGTCTTCGCCAATCTCAGCGCCTACGACAATGTCGCGCTGCCGGTGCAGCGGACGCTGAGCGATGGCCGCTCGAAAGGCGCGGTCAGGGCCGGCGTCATGGCGGCACTCGAACGCACCGGCCTGGGCGACCGCGCTCATATGCCGGCCGGGCAATTGTCCTATGGCCACCAGCGCCTGCTGGAAGTGGCGATGGGGCTGGCGCTGAAGCCACGCCTGCTGATCCTCGACGAGCCGACGCAAGGGCTGGCCGACTCTGAGATCGACAATTTCATCACCCTGGTGCGCGAGATCGCGAAGAACGCCACCGTGCTCCTGATCGAACACAACATGCCTGTCGTCATGCAACTTGCCGACCGCATCACCGTCTTCAATGCCGGCAGGATCCTGGCTGAAGGCACGCCGGAGGCGATCCGCGACAACGCGGCGGTGCAGGAAGCCTATTTGGGGACCGCCCCATGATTGAAACAAGGACGACCGAGGCTCAAGCGCTCACCATCTCGGGGCTCGACTGCTTCTATGGCGAGGTCCAGGTGCTGTACGGCCTCGACCTCGTGCTGAACAAGGGCGAGGTGCTGTGCCTGTTCGGCCGCAACGGCGCGGGCAAGACGACGACGCTGAAGGCGATCATGGGACTGGTTCCCTCAAGTGCCGGCTCGATCAAGCTCGCCGGCCAGGAATTGACCGGGCTGCCGGCACACGAAGTGCCGAAGGCCGGCGTCGCCTATGTGCCGCAGGGCAGGCGGCTGTTTGCCGAGATGACGGTGGCGGAAAACATCGAGATCGGGCTTATGGCGCGCGGCAAGGGCAAGGCCGTGCGGGAAAACGTCCTCGACCTCTTCCCATTGCTGCGCCAGCGGCTGCGGCAGCGCTCGGGTACATTGTCGGGCGGCGAGCAGCAGATGCTGGCCATGGCGCGCGCGCTCTGCCTCGAGCCGCAGGTGCTTTTGCTCGACGAGCCGACGGAAGGGCTGATGCCGTCGATGATCGCAAAAATCCGCGAGACGGTGGCGAAACTGCGCGACATGGGCGTCTCGACCATTCTGGTGGAGCAACGCGTCGACGCGGTGCTGTCGGTAGCCGACCGCGTTTCGTTCATCGAGAACGGCCGCGACCGCGAGACTGTGGATGTCGAGGAGCTGCGTGCCGATCCGTCGGCGGTGCGCCGCTATGTCGGTGTCGGTTGATCAGCCAAAGAACAGAAAGCCGGCGATCAGGAATGTCGGAATCAGCACCAGGCCGGACCACAGCATGTAGCCGAAGAAGTCCGGCATCTTCACGCCGCGATGCCGGGCGATGGCATAGACCATGAAGTTGGGCGCATTGCCGATATAGGTGTTGGCGCCCATGAACACCGCACCTGCGGATATCGCAGCAAGCGTCGAGGCGAACTCGCTCATCAGATGGTGGGCATCGCCGCCGGCAAGCTCGAAGAACACCAGATAGGTCGGCGCATTGTCGAGGAAGGACGACAACGCCCCGGTCAGCCAGAAATAGGCGAGATCGTTGGGCTGGCCCGAGGGAGAACTGACAAGGGACACCAGCGGCGCCAGCGCCCCCTCATGGCTTGCCCGGAGGATGGCGATGACCGGCACGATGCAGATGAAGATGCCGGCAAACAATTTCGCCACCTCTGCTATCGGACCCCAGTTGAAGCCGTTCGCTTCGCGGTGGCTCTTGTATGAAAGGGGGAGCGACAGCAAGGCCAGCGCCAGGATGATGGCGTCGCGCACCAGGTTCTGCAGTTCGAGGCCGACGCCGAACACGGAAAAGCTCACGCCGGGCTTCCAGGCAGCCGACAGCAGGATCGCGCCGATGACGCCGGCCAGCAGCGGAAGATTGGCCAGGCCGCGCAGGCGCACCTTCGAATCCGGCGTCGGATCCTTGATCTTCGGCGCGCCCGCCTCACGCCGGTGCAGGATGATGTCGATTGCCAGGAACACCGCCAGCACGACACCGCCGACAAACAGCGTCTCGCCCCAGAGGTTGGCGGTCGTCCAGAAGAAATCGACGCCGCGCAGGAAGCCGACGAACAGCGGCGGGTCGCCGAGCGGTGTCAGCGAGCCACCGATGTTGGAAACCAGGAAAATGAAGAAGATGACGACATGGGCGTTGAACGGCCTGTTGTCGTTGGCGCGCAGGATCGGCCGGATCAGGATCATTGAGGCGCCGGTGGTGCCGATCACCGAGGCCAGCATCGCGCCGGCGAGCAGCAGCCCGGCATTGACCAGCGGCGTGCCGTGGATGTTGCCGGCAAGCAGGATGCCACCTGAAATCGTGTAGAGAGCGAACAGCAGGATGATGAAGGACATGTATTCGGTGAGCAGCGCATGCAGCACCGCCTCGGTCGCCGAGGGGACACCGAAGGCAAGCGCTAACGGCACGATCACCAGCGCCGCCCAAAGGGCTGCGATCTTGCCGTAATGATGCTCCCAGACATGGTGGAACAGCAGCGGCCCAGTGGCGATCGACAGCAGCAGGCCGGCAAAAGGCAGCGCCCACCACAGCGACATCGAGGCGCCGGGCAGCCCGTGTTCCTCTGCCGCGAAGGCCTGTGCTGGAAACAGAATGGCGAGAGCGATTGCGATCAAGGCGCTCGCGTATAGGAAAAGCCCCCTCATCCGGCCGCTTCGCGGCCACCTTTGCCGGGGCGAGTCGCGGGCCTCGCCCGTCCTTCGGACCCCCGGTGGAGAGAAGAGGACAGCGCCAGCGCTGGTAAGCTCCTCTCCCCTCGGGGAGAGGTCGGATTGCCCCGAATTGCTCTTCGCGATTCGGTTGGCAATCCGGGTGAGGGGGTTCTTTCCCAAAGGCCGATTCAGTCCGACAAATGGTCTTCAAGCGTCACGCCGGCATCGCGCATGCGTTGCAGCATCACATCGAGCGAACCGTTGAGATCTATGCCACGGCAGGCATCGAGCCGGACGGTGGTCTTGAACCCCTGGCTGACGGCGTCCAGCGCGGAAAAGCCGACACAGAAATCGGTCGCCAGGCCGACCAAGGTGATGGTGTCGATGCCGCGCTCCCTGAGATAGCCCCCGAGGCCGGTCGGCGTCGTGTGGTCGTTCTCGAAGAAGGCCGAATAGCTGTCGATGGCGGGGCGAAACCCCTTGCGGATGACGAGCTCGGCCTTGGTCCAGGCAAGGCCGGAATGAAAATCCGAGCCGAGGCTACCCTGGATGCAATGATCCGGCCATAAAGTCTGCTGGCCATAGGGCATTTCGATCATGGTGAAGGGCTGTGCGCCCGGATGGCTTGACGCAAAGCTCGAATGGCCGGCGGGGTGCCAGTCCTGCGTCAGCACGACATGCTCGGCGTGCCGGATCATATCGTTGACCAGCGGCACGATCTCGTCGCCGCCGGTCACGGCCAACGCGCCGCCCGGGCAAAAGTCGTTCTGCAGGTCGATGACAACAAGCGCTTCGTCGGCCATTGGGCTTCCCTCTTCTGTACGTCATGCTCCAGTGGAAAATACCGCGAACGCGACCGGAGGCAGAAACTTGACCAGATGGCCGGCCGCGTCAACCTCCGAAGGCGTAACAATCTCGTTGCATACACCCCGGCAAGGACGACAGCCCAAACTCTGGCTTTGACAATTTGCACGGGCTTGATATCATTTGCATACGAATGAATTTCCGGTTCGAAAACCGGCAAGACGATCCCCGGGTAAACGCCTTGGGAGGCCAAATTCGGGGAAGGCCCCATCTCTGGGAAGGCAAAGCGTGATCCGTTACGCGAAACCCACCACGGTTGACGAGGCGCTCGCGCTGCTTGGCGAGGGCGCCTGGCGCATCCTTGCCGGCGGCACGGATTTCTATCCGGCACAGGGCGCGAAACCGTTCCGCGACAATGTCCTCGACATCAATGGCCTCGCGGCGCTGCGCGGCATCGCCGAGACGGATGACCATTTCGTCATCGGCGCGCGCACGACATGGACCGACATCATCCGCCACCCCTTGCCGCCAGCCTTCGACGCGCTGAAACAGGCGGCGCGCGAGGTCGGTTCGCCGCAGATCCAGAACGTCGCTTCCGTCGCCGGCAATCTCTGCAACGCCTCGCCGGCCGCCGATGGTGTGCCGGGCCTGCTTATCCTCGATGCCGAGGTCGAACTGCGTTCGGCAACGACAACGCGCCATCTGCCTTTGCCGGATTTCATTCTCGGCAACCGCCGCACGGCCTTGCGGGCCGGCGAAATGGTGACGGCTATCCGTGTGCCAAAACCTGCCGCCAGCGGCACGTCCGCCTTCGTCAAGCTCGGCGCCCGGCGCTATCTCGTGATCTCCATTGCCATGGTGGCGGCGCGTCTGGTCGTGGAGGACGGCACCGTCATTGAAGCGGCGATTGCCGTGGGATCGTGTTCGGCTGTCGCCAAACGGCTTGCCGGCGTCGAGGCCGCGGTACGCGGGTTGCCGGCAGATGGCGGGCTCGCCGCTGCGGTCCAGTCCGCGCCAATGACGGAGCTGTCGCCGATCGCCGATGTGCGCGGCAGCGCCGAATACCGGCTCGACGCCGTGCGCGAGATTGTTGCCCGGGCCGTGTTGATGGCCGCCGGACCGATGAACGACCATATGGTGGCAGCATGAGCCAGGTTCTGCCTGAAGTCCGTGAAACTCTGCTCGATCCGGGCAGTCACCAGCCTAGCCTCGGCCTTGAACGCAGAGATATCGCCTTTGCGGTCAATGGTGCCGCCGTCTCGGTCAATGTGCCACCGCTGCGCCGGCTGTCCCAGGTGCTGCGTGACGAATTGCAGTTGACCGGCACCAAGGTCGGCTGCGACGCCGGTGACTGCGGCGCCTGCACGGTGCTGGTCGATGGCGACCCCGTCTGCGCCTGCCTGATGTCGATAGCCTCGGCCGCCGGCGCCGCGGTGACGACCGTCGAGGGGCTCGCCAATGGCCGGCTGTCGGTGCTGCAAGCCTCCTTTCTCGCCCATGGCGCGGCGCAATGCGGCATCTGCACGCCGGCGCTGCTGGTCGCGGCGACAGCGCTGCTGGACACCAAACCCAGGCCGACCGAGACCGAGGTGCAGGATGCGCTGGGCGGTATTTTGTGCCGCTGCACCGGCTACCGGAAGATCATCGCGGCGGTGATGGAGGCTTCTCAGCAGGCAGCAAGCCTCGATTTCTGCCTGCCCCAGTCCGGCCACGCCGTCGGCGCGTCACCCGTCAGGCTCGACGGCGTACCGAAGGTCACCGGCGGCGAAAAGTTCGGCGGCGATTCCTTCCCCGCCGATGCGCTGGCGGTGCTGGTGGTCCGTTCGCCGCATTATCACGCCAGCTTTGCCTTTGGCGATCTCGACGGCTGGGCCAAGGCGCATCCCGGCATCGCCGGTGTCTTCACCGCGGCCGACATTCCGGGCAAAAACTGCTTTGGCGTCATCGGCCCTTTCGCCGACCAGCCGGCGCTCGCCGAAGGGTTTGCGCGGCTTCGCGGCGAGGCGGTGGCGCTGGTCGCCGGCGAGCGCGAGGCGATCCTCGATCTCGACCTGTCGGATTTCCCGGTCCGCTGGACCGAACTGCCGCATGTCCTGCAGCCCTGTGAAGCGCAGGCCGAGGGTGCCGCTCTGATCCATCAGAACCGCCCTTCGAACCTGCTGACCTCCGGTTTCGTCGAGCGCGGCGATCCCGAGACGGCGCTTGCCAATGCGGCGGTTGCCGTGACGGGCGCGATCGACACGTCCTATGTCGAGCATGCCTATATCGAGCCGGAAGCCGGCCATGCTTACCTCGATGGCGACACGCTGGTCGTCGTCGCCTGCACGCAGGCGCCTTACATGGACCGCGACGACACGGCGAAAGTGCTTGGTCTGCCCGTCGACAAGGTGCGCATCGTGCCGACCGCGACCGGCGGCGGCTTCGGCTCGAAACTCGACGTTTCGCTGCAGCCGCTGATCGGCCTCGTCGCGCTGAAGACCGGCCGGCCGGCGGCACTTGCCTACACCCGCAATGAATCGATGATGTCGACCACCAAGCGCCATCCTTCGGAGATGAAGGCGACCATCGGCGCCGATTCCGAAGGCCATGTCACCGGCATGATCTTCACCGGCGATTTCAACACCGGCGCCTATGCCAGCTGGGGCCCGACGGTGGCCAACCGCGTGCCGGTGCATGCATCCGGTCCCTATGCGACGCCCAACTACCGCGCCGAGGGTCGCGCCATCCACACGCATGGGCCGATCTCCGGCGCCTTCCGGGGTTTCGGCGTGCCGCAGGCGACCATCATGCAGGAGACGCTCTATGACGAGCTGGCCGACAAGCTCGGCATCGACCGGCTCGACTTCCGCCTGAGAAACTGCCTTCGGAACGGTTCCGAAACGGTCACCGGACAGAGGCTGGAGTCCGGCGTCGGCATTGCCGAATGCCTTGAGGCCTTGCTGCCGCATTGGGCGCGTGCGACGGCTGACGCGGATGCTTTCAATAGTGCCCATGTGGACAAAAAGCGTGGTGTCGGCGTCGCGTCCTGCTGGTATGGCTGCGGCAACACTTCGCTGCCCAACCCGTCGACCATCCGGGTTGGCATCGCGGCTGACGGTAACGTCATCCTGCACCAGGGCGCCGTCGATATCGGCCAGGGCTCCAACACCGTCATCACCCAGATCTGCGCCGATGCGCTTGGCCTGCCGCTGGAAAGATTCCGGCTGAAGAGCGCCGATACGGCGATCAGCCCCGACGCCGGCAAGACCTCGGCCTCGCGCCAGACTTTTGTCACCGGCAAGGCGGCCGAAAAGGCCGGCCGCGCCTTGCGTGAAAAGATCCTGCGCTTTGCCAATGTCTCCGAGAAAGCATCCCTGCAGCTGAATGGCTCGGCCATCGTCATCCGCGAGGGCGAGGCCACACGCAGCATCGATCTCGCCTCGCTCGACGCGGATGCCGACGGCTTCGTCTTCCGCGCCGAGGAGACTTATGACCCGCCGACGCTGCCGCTCGATGCTAAGGGCCAAGGCAAGCCCTATGCCCTCTACGGCTATGGCGCGCAGATCGCCGAGCTCGAGGTCGATCTCAAGCTCGGCACGGTGAAGCTGCTGAAAATCACCGCGGCGCATGATGTCGGCAAGGCGATCAACCCGCTGCTGGTCGAGGGCCAGATCGAAGGCGGCATCGCGCAAGGCATCGGCATGGCGCTGATGGAAGAATACATTCCCGGCCGAACCGAAAACCTGCACGATTATCTCATCCCGACCATCGGCGACGTGCCGCCGATCGAGACCATTCTGGTCGAGGTTCCCGATCCCGAGGGGCCGTTCGGCGCCAAGGGGCTGGGCGAGCATGTGCTGATCCCGACAGCGCCGGCGATCCTCAACGCCATCCGCCACGCCACCGGCGTCCTGGTTACCAAGGTTCCGGCGACGCCGACGCGTATCCGCGCTGGCATCCGTGAAAAAGATGGCATCCGCGAAAAGGAGGCACGCCAATGAGCGAGCTTGCCGAACGTTTCGAAACGCATGATCCCGGCGAGAAGCTGGTGGCGGAGAAGATCCGCTGCGATGCCTGCCCGGTGATGTGCTACATCGCCGAGGGCCGGACCGGCGCCTGCGACCGCTACGGCAATGCGGGCGGCCGGATCGTGCGCATGGACCCGCTGACCATCCTCGACCATGCGGCGGAGATCGGCGGGACAATGGTGCCCTTCATCGCCGAGGGCGAGGCCTGGGATGGCGAACTGGTCAACACCGGGCGCCGCTTCGTCACGGCAATCGGCGCCGGCACCACCTATCCGGACTACAAGCCTGCCCCGTTCATCGTCAGCCAGGAAGTCGAGGGCGTCGATCTCGTCACCGTCGTCACCGAAGGCATTTTTTCGTATTGCGGCGTCAAGGTGAAGATCGACACCGACCGTCATCTCGGTCCCGAAACGGCAATCGTGCGCTCACAAGGCGAGGCGATCGGCCATGTCACAACGGGCGAATACGGCTCGCAGATGCTGTCGCTGGGTGGTGTGCATCACCTCACCGGCGGCTCCAAGTCGGAGGGCCGCGCCATCTGCGATGCGCTGCTCAATCTGTGCAACCGCAGGCCGGTGGAACTCGCCATCGACGGCGGCGCCACGATCATCGTCGAAGCCGGCAAACCACCCGTCATAGACGGCAAGCAGGAACACCGCATGCGCGTCGGCTGCGGCTCGGCCACCATCGGCATGTTCGCCACGCAATGGCGCGGGCTGGTCGACGAGGTCGTGGTGGTGGATGACCACATCACCGGCGTGGTTTCCGAACACCAAGCCGGCAAGGTGCTGGGCTGGCAGGATACGGGCATAAAAATCATCGGCCGACGTTCGACGCCGGGCCGCTATTTCAAGGTCTCCGAGCCCGGCCTCGGCTGGGGCGGCACCAGCATTTCCGATCCGCTGTCGATTCTTGGCGAGTGGAACGCCAAGAAGGGTGCGCGGCCGGGCCTGTCGCTGCTGATGGTTTCGACCACCGGCGAACAGTTCGCCTATTACGAACTCGACGACGACTTGAAGCCGGTGGAAAAGCCGTTTCCAGAGCGGCTGCAGAAATCCGTGAACCTGATCGAGGACAATTGCGAGCCGGCGCTGTGCACCGTGCTGTTCATCGGCGGCGCCGGTGGGTCGCTGCGCGCCGGCGTCACCGAAAACCCGGTCAACCTCACTCGCTCGGTGCAAGGCTTGAAAACCTATGTCACGGTCGGCGGCGCGCCGGTCTATGTCTGGCCCGGCGGCGGCATCACGCTGATGGTCGATGTCACGCGCGTGCCGGAAGGCGCCTTCGGCTATGTGCCGACGCCGGCACTGGTGGCACCGATCGAATTCACTTTGCGCCGCGACGACTATATCAGGCTCGGCGGCTACGAAGCCGAGATCCGCACTGTCGAGGATATCGTCGCCAAGGGCGGCGAATATCTCAATCCCCGGCGCGGCACCGGTGCCGCTGACAACAATCCATGGCCGCCGTTGGCACAGTTGCGGCGCGCCGCGTCGAACGGAACCGGATGATGGACGGCCCGCAAGCGCATTGGCTGCAGGACGGCAAGCGGCTGCATCTCAACCACGGGCCGATCGACCTGATCGTCGAGGCTTTTGGCGAGGCGCGCGAATGCCAGCTGGCCTATGAGCAGGCGGTTGCACGCTTCCAGACGATCCTGATCGAGTTGGTCGAGGAGCTTCCCGAATTGCGGCACCCGGCGTTTTTCCTGGCGCCACGCACCTTTGCCGGCCCGACGGCGCGCCGCATGGAAGCAGCCGTGATGCCCTTGGCGGAATGCTTCATAACACCGATGGCCGCCGTTGCCGGGTCGGTAGCCGACGAAATGCTCGCTGCGCTGCTTGCCGGCCGCAAGCTCGATCGCGCCTATGTCAACAATGGCGGCGACAGCGCTCTCCATATCGGCACGGGCCAGTCGATGGGCCTGGCGGTCGCCGGCACCGGCAATGGCATGGCCGACCGGATCACGATCCGCGCCGAAGATGACGTTGGCGGCGTCGCCACCAGCGGTTGGCGCGGCCGCTCCTTTTCACTCGGCATTGCCGACGCCGTCACGGTGCTGGCGCGGACTGGCGCCGAAGCCGATGCGGCGGCGACGCTCATTGCCAACGCGGTAGACCTGCCCGGCAATCCTGCCATCAAGCGCATTCCCGCACGTGAATTGTCCCCCGACAGCGATCTTGGCGCGCGGTTGGTGACGCAAGGCGTCGGCACGCTTGCACTTGGCGAAGTGGCGCGGGCGCTGGACAACGGCCTTGCCGTCGCCGAAGATTTTCGCCGGCGCGGCCTGATCGCCGCATCGGCGCTGTTTCTGGGCGGTGAGGCCCGCATCAGTGGTTCCGTGGCGCTTGCCGCGCCCAACAAAAATCCGAGGGAGGAAATTGCCCATGCCTGAGTTCCCGATCCGCAAGGTCGCGGTCCTGAGCGAAGAGATCTTTCACGAGGGCGGGCCGGTCGCGGACGTGCCGCGCCGGCGGGCCGCGGCCATGGCCGTGGTCAGGAACCCGTTCGCCGGGCGCTATGTCGAGGATTTGCAGAGCGCCATGGACGATCTGAAGCCGCTTGGCCTGCTGCTTTCCGACAAGCTCATCGCCGCCTTGGGCGGTGACGTCAAACAGATCGACGGCTACGGCAAGGGCGCCATTGTCGGCATTGCGGGCGAACTGGAGCATGGTGCGCTGTGGCATGTGCCGGGTGGCTATGCCATGCGCGAGCGGCTCGGCGATGCCAAGGCGATCGTGCCGTCGGCCAAGAAGGTCGGCGCCTTCGGCTCAAAGCTCGACGTGCCGCTCGGCCACATCAACGCCGCCTATGTGCGCAGCCATTTCGACGCCATGGAAGTCGGTATCAGCGACGGTCCGCGCCCCGACGAAATCCTTTTTTGCCTCGCCATGACCTGCGGCCCGCGCATCCACAACCGCATGGGCGGCCTTGCCGCCGACGGCATAAAAGCCTGGGACGGGCTGCGGTGAGCGGCGAGGACAATCTGCTCAAGCTGGTCGAGGTCGAGGCGCCGGACGATCAGGATTACCTCCTGCAGGAGCAGGTCGGCTTCATCCTGCGCAAGGCGCACCAGCGCCATGTCTCGATTTTCGCCGCCCACATTGGCGACCTGACACCGCCGCAATTTGCCGCACTGGCCAAGCTGCGCGATGTCGGCGAGACCTCGCAGAACCAGCTCGGCACGCTGATCGCCATGGATGCGGCGACGGTGAAGGGCGTCATCGACCGGCTGAAGGCGCGCGGCCTGGTCGAGCTTTCCAAGCACGAGGTCGACAAAAGGCGGCTGCTGGTCAATTTGACCCCCGAAGGCCGCGATGCGATCGAGCGCCTGATCCCGCTGGCGCGCGAGATCACAAGGGAAACGCTGGCGCCGCTCTCGGCCAAGGAGATCGCCACCTTCACGAAGCTGCTGGCCAAGCTGGCGTAGGGCCAGCTGCGGCAATTGTGCAGAGCGTGAGTGCCTAGACCGCGAACACCCCTGAACAAAGCGCTTGCAGTTTCGAAAAGACGCCCTTGCCGCCGGTGATGACCTGTGTCCCGCTTTGCAGCACCGTCTTTGGATCCGCCTTCAGAACGGTGCCGCCGGCCTCCTCGATCAACAGCATGCCGGCCAGGCAGTCCCAAGCGTTCATGTGTTCTTCGACATAGCCAAGCAGCCGGCCCGAAGCCACATAGGCCAACATCAGGGCGCCGGACGCGTTGCGGAAGAAGACGCCGCCTTCGGCGAGGATCTTCTTGATCAGCACGGCGATATTTTCGGCCTCGGCCCGGTTTGAAAATCCGGTCCCCACCGACCCTTCTTCAAGGCTGGTCGCTACGCTCGCCTTGATCGGCCTGTCGTTGACGAAGGCGCCGCCGCCGAGCCGGCCGTGGAAGGTTTCGCCGGTCGACGGCTCGTGGATGACGCCGACGACCGTCTCCCCGTCCTTCGCGCAAGCGATCACCACGCACCAGGCCGGAATGCCGCGCACGAAATTGGCGGTGCCGTCGATGGGATCGATGACCCAGACATAGCCGGTCGAACCAGTGACCGAGGCATGTTCCTCGCCGACAATGCCGTCTTGCGGGTAGTCGGCGGCGATGGCCGCGCGGATGAACAGTTCGACCTCGCGGTCGGCTTGCGAGACCAGGTCCTGATGGCCCTTGCTCTCGATGGTCAGGCTTTCCAGATCGCGGAAATATCTGAGGCCAAGTTCGCCTGCCCGTCGCGCCAGGTCGATGGCAAACTGCGTGCGGGCGTCAAGATCACGTGTCACGGGGAAAGCTCGCTCTTGCCTCTGGATGCTCCGCACTTAGCAGAGCATCGCTACCGGCAAAAGGACCCGACGAGACACAAACGTCAGGCCGCCCGCGACAGCGATTTGTGCGCATCGGCCAGGATCTCGAAGGAGCGCACGCGAGCGGCATGGTCGAAGATCTGCGCGGTGACCATCAGCTCGTCGGCGCCGGTGCGGCGCACGAAGGCGTCGATGCCCTGGCGGACCGTTTCGGGGGAGCCGACAACGGCGCAGGACAGCGCCTGGCCGAGCATGGTTTTCGCCATCGGATCGAGATCCCGGTCATAATTCTCGACCGGCGGTGGCAATCGTCCCGGCCGGCCGGTGCGCAAATTGACGAAGGCCTGCTGCAGCGAGGTGAACAGCAGCCGCGCCTCGGCATCGGTCGGTGCGGCAAAGACATTGAGGCCGAGCATGACATGCGGTTTGTCGAGCTGCTCCGACGGCTGGAAGCGCGAGCGGTAGATGTCCAGCGCGTGGTCGAGCTCGGCCGGCGCGAAATGCGAGGCGAAGGCATAGGGCAGGCCGAGCATGGCTGCGAGCTGCGCACCATAGAGGCTGGAGCCAAGGATCCAGACCGGCACATTCTGGCCTTCGCCCGGCACGGCCCTGAGCCGCTGGCCTTCCTCGGCCGGCAGGAAATAGCCCATCAGCTCGACGACATCCTGCGGAAAATTGTCGACGCCGGCCTCGAGGTTGCGGCGCAAGGCGCGCGCGGTGTTCATGTCGGTGCCGGGGGCCCGGCCGAGGCCGAGATCGATGCGGCCGGGAAACAAGGCTGCCAGCGTGCCGAATTGCTCGGCAATGACCAGCGGCGCATGGTTGGGTAACATGATGCCGCCGGCGCCGACGCGAATGGTTTTTGTGCCGCCGGCGACATGGGCGATGACCACGGCCGTTGCTGCGCTGGCGATGCCCGGCATGTTGTGGTGCTCGGCCAGCCAGTAGCGCTTGTAGCCCAGCCGCTCGGCATGGCGGGCGAGATCGAGCGAATTGGCCAGCGACTGCGAGGCATTGCTGCCTTCGACGATCGGCGACAGGTCGAGAACGGACAGTTCGGTCATGCGTTGGTCTCCACGATCTTCTTCTCACGCACTTTGGCCTCGAAGGCCGTGCGGTCGGGAATGATGATGCCGAGCTGGCCTTCCAGCGTGTCGGCGAGTTGAGCGGCGGTGGTTATCTCTGTCTGCTCGGTGCGGCCGCCAAGGTGATGGATCGACAGGCGGTTGCCGCGCAACGCGTAGCGCCGGTCGGGCGTAGCGCGTGCCGCTATGACTGAGGACAGGAAATGCGATGCCGGGTTGGTCGACAGGAAGTAGTTGATGACGGAATAGTCGACCTCGAATTGCGGCTGCAGGTCGAAGCGGTAGAGCGAGCGCCAGTCGCCACCGATGGCGGCCTGCAGGCGGAAATGATCGTCGGCCTCGACGATGCGGAATGTCTCGTGCGGGGTTTTCTGTTCCGCGCCGGGATCCAGCAGCAGCGGCGCCGTCAGGGTCAGGCCGCCGAAGCCGACATCGGCGATATATGTCCGGCCATCAAGCTCGACGCGCAGCAGCATGTGGCTGCGCGCGGTGATGGCATCGTCCGGTTGGCCCCAAAGCACGCGCGCGGCCAGGCCGCTGACCTCGAAACCAAGCGCCTTCAGCGCGTGCATGAGGAGGAGGTTGTGCTCGAAGCAATAGCCGCCACGCCCGCCAAGGACGATCTTGTCCTGCAGAGCGGCAAGGTCGAGCCGGACCGGGCAACCTAGAAATGGATCGATGTTTTCGAAGGGGATGGCCTGCGGATGCAGGAAATGCAGCGCCTTCAGCGTATCCAGCGACGGGTCCCGCGAACCGGCGTAACCGATGCGAGCGAGATAGGCGTCGAGGTCGAAGGGAACGTCGTTCATCGGGAAGGGGCACCGGCCATTGTCCGGCCGGATATAGCCATTCGATCCGGGCGCCGCAAACACGGCGAGCCGGTTAGGCGGCGGCCTTGCCGTTCTCCTCAACGGGTTCGTCCTCGACCACGGCGGTTTGCTGCGCGGCGAGGAAATTGCCGACATGGCCGAGCCCCTCGAAATGGTCGCAGAACACCTTGATGACGACCAGCAGCGGCACCGCCATCAGCGCGCCGACGAAACCCCACAGCCACGACCAGAAGGCAATGGCGATGAAGATCGCCACGGCGTTGATCTCAAGGCGCCTGCCGACCACCATCGGTGTGACGAACTGGCCTTCGACAATATCGCACAACAGCACGAAGGCCGGCGCCAGCAGCGCGTAGGAGATGGTGTCGAAGCTGATCAGCGCCATCACCGCGACCAGCACGATGGTCAGCAGCGCGCCGACATAGGGCAGAAAGTTGAACAGGGCGGCGGCGACGCCCCATACCAGCGGGTTGGGCATGCCGAGCGCCCATAGACCAAGGCCGATGACCGTGCCGAGACCGGCATTGATGATGGTGACGGTGAGCAGATAGTGCGAGATTTCGCGCTCGACGTCATAGACGACGCGCAACGCCCGCTTCTTCTCGGTGAGGCTGGCGAAGGACTGGATGATCTTCTCGTAGAACATCGTGCCCGAGGCGAGCAGGAACAGCGACAGCACAAAAATGATGGTGAGGCTCGTCCCCGCCGAAAGGATGTTGCTGGCCGCCGCAGACAGGATGCCGGACTGGGCGACCGCCACCTTCTGGATGCCCGGCTCCTGCGACGTCTCGGTCATTTGCTCGATCTGATGCGAGACCTGCATGATCCTTTCCAGCGGCCGCCGCAATTGCGCCAGCCGCTCGGTGAGCTGCTGGCCGATCGACGAGGTGTTGTTGAGGAGATCGATGACCGGGCCTGAGAGCAAATAGCCGGCGCTGGCGAAAACGCAGATGGACAGCAGCACCAGCAAGGTCGCCGACACCACTTCGGGAATGCCGCGTTTGCGCAGCAGCCGCACGATCGGCGTCAATGTCAGCGCCAGCAGGAAAGCCAGCATGACCGGCATGAAGAAGGCGCGGGCGAAGTAGAGGGCGTAAATGGTCATGAAAATGAAAATGCCGACCAGCAGCGAGCGCATCAGATGCGTATCCGCGCGAGCCGCGACGCGCGACTCTTCAGCCTCGGCAACGCCTGCGCCCAAAGCGGCGGGTTCGGCTTTCATCACGGTCCCTCAGCGGCGCACCGCAATTGGTGCAAGCCGTTGACCGAAAACGCTGGCGTGGCCTCAAGGTTCCGTTAGCCGGCGGGCCGCTTCCGCAGGCCTTGCCGTCGCTCAGACTCAAGCTACGGGCGCTGCTACCACCGGCGCGGATTTCGCCGTTTCCTTGCGCACGATCGGCGCCACCTTGGTCCCGTAGAGTTCGATCGCCTTCATGATCTTGGCGTGCGGCATGGTGCCGATCGCCATCTGCAGCAGGAAGCGGTCATTGTTGAAGATCCTGTGCTGGGCGACGATCTTCTCGGCTACCTGCTCCGGACCGCCGACGAACAGCGCGCCACTCGGACCACGCGACTGGTCGAAATGCGCCCGCGATGTCGGGCCCCAGCCGCGCTCGCGGCCGATGCGGTTCATCACTTCGGCCTGCGGTCCGTAGAAATCGTCGGCCGCCTGCTCGGTCGTCTCAGCAATGAAGCCATGCACGTTAATGCTGGTGGCGAGGCCGGCCGGGTCACTGCCGGCGCGTTTGGCGGCTTCGCGGTAGAGGTCGAACAGCGGCGCGAAGCGCGCCGGCTCGCCGCCGATGATGGCGAGCGCCAGCGGCAGGCCGAGCGCGCCCGCACGCGCCGCAGATTGTGGCGTCCCGCCAATGGCGATCCAGACCGGCAGCCTGTCCTGGAAGGGCCGGGGATAGATGCCGCGATCGTTGATCGGTGCACGCAGATTGCCGGACCAGGTGACCTTCACCTGATCGCGGATGGCGAGCAGCAGGTCGAGCTTCTCGGCGAAGAGCTCGTCATAGTCCTCGAGATTGTAGCCGAACAGCGGGAAGGATTCGATGAACGATCCGCGCCCGGCCATGATCTCGGCACGGCCGCCCGATAGAAGATCGAGCGTGGCAAACTGCTGGAAGACACGGACCGGATCGTCCGAGGAGAGCACGGTGACCGCGCTGGTCAGCTTGATGCGTTTCGAGCGTTCGGAGGCCGCCGCAAGCGCCACGACCGGCGCGGAGGCGGCGTAGTCAGGCCGGTGATGTTCGCCGAGGCCGAAGACGTCGAGACCGACCTGGTCGGCCAGTTCGACCTCCTCGATCAGGTTGCGCAAGCGCTCATGCGGGCCGATGGCGCCGGGGCCGGGCTGCGGGCTGACGTCGGCAAAGGTGTAGAGACCGAGTTCCATATCAATGTCATCCTGGTGTCGGGTTTTGTCGCTAGGAGCAATTTCAGGAAAAGTGTGTAACGGTTTTCCGTCCGGAATTGCGTCAAAGTAAGAAAAAGAGCGGTTCACCGAAAGGTGAACCGCTCAGACTGCTGACAAACCCCTGGCATTTGCCGGGGGTTTTTGATTCACTGGGCCATGTTGAAGCGACCCGCCCCTGAACAGACCGCGCTCGAGATGGTAACGCTGGATCAGTTGGTTCCGGCTGATCACCTGTTGCGCAAGATCGACCGTTTGATCGATTTCTCCTTCATCCACGATCTGACCGCGCCGCTGTATTGCCCCGACAATGGCCGCCCGCCGCTCGACCCGACCTTGATGTTCAAGGCTCT
>NZ_JBFUET010000026.1:0-66904 GCF_056403815.1 Mesorhizobium sp. P2_E9 | reverse complement strand
TCCATGCCGATCAGACAGGGCGACAGCTTCGCGAAGAAGGGCAGTACCTGCCGGCGGCGCAGCGGCTTGCGGACGACAACATCGCCCACTGCATCAACACAGTGAACCTGAAAAACGCTTTTGGCCAAATCCAGGCCGATCGTGATAATCTCCATGACGGGTGGCTCCCTTGGCTCGTGGTCGCTTTGACAGCATCCACACTTTGGCACTCAGATGCCGGGAGCGGGAGCCATCCACATCATCTGCTTTGGGGGATGGAAGACCGATCTCAATGACAGACTTGAGGCGCGAAGCTGTCCTTCGCGTCGTGGAAAACGTTCGTCGGCTTCGGGCTAGACCTTGCCGTTCCCCGCCGGTCTTTGCAGCACCAAGACAGGTCCATCAGGCCCAACACCGTAGAAAATACCGCAAGTCTTCTGAGTGGGGGGAAAGGCGGTAGCGCTCTCCCGCTACCAAATTTCTCTTAATCAAATAAGCCACTTAGGTGCGATGGCGCGCATCTAGGCGGCTGTTTCTATGTCGCGCCATGTTGCAACTGACTACCGTTGATTTCCAAGGGCTTCCTGCGACTATCGGCAGGTCCGTGCGACATGGATGCGACATGGGGAGCCACTTGAACCAAGCCGTTGAGCAAGTGCTTCCATACTGGGTGTCACTCGAGGCCCTGCAAGGCTTCCTGTTGACAAGTGCCGGTCGGTAGCGACGAACTGCCGACCGGTGCGCCTAGGCTGCGCCCGTTCGCCAAATCGTCAAGCGCGTCATGACTGACTGCGCTAACCGGTCAGACGTCAAATCCACCGATGATTTCACCGGCAAGTTTGGAGAACTCGCGCAACAATTCAATGACCGGCCGGCTGCCCGCCTCGGGAATTTCACGGAATGACACCGCATGGGAGAGTTTGATTTTGATCTGCGGGTCCGCTTCCATGTTGACGACCGCCATAGGTGTGCCGTCTGGTCCTAGCGCCTGATGAACAGTGATCTTGCGGACATAACCCTTAGCGCCGTCCGTTGTGATGGCCGCGCCGACACCATGTTGAGCGGCCGTGATCAGATCGCGGTGCTTGCTTTTGTTGCTGAGCCAATGGAGTGCATACAAGAGGTTATCCCCTCCCTTGTACGGTTTGAGCGCCACGATTGCGTCGCGATCGGCATCGGAAAGATCGGCGATTTTGCGCAGGTTAGCGGCGAAGAGTTTCCCACTGTCACAGATTGGGAATGCAGGTATCGTGTCTTTCACCGCCGCATTCTTACGACGTGCCAGCGCCACGACGAGGTGGTCAAGACTGTCGCGCTGGGCTTGAACAATCATGCCTGTCGCCGTCTTGATATCATCAGGGACTGTGACGTTGTTCCGATAGAGGGTGGCCCGTCGCATCTTACTATTTGGCGGGGTTCTGACTTCATAGACATTCTGTGCCATGAAGGCCGTGACTTGCGCCCCGAGGATTGTGATCTGGTTATCCGCCCACTTCAGTTTGGCGCGTGCTCCGGTTAAGTCGGTCATGAATCCCTCCCATTGGCGCACCTTATCAGTTTGGCGCCGTGGCCCTACGACTTCCTGTGAGGTAGGCCAGGGTGCCAGCTTGTGAGCCAGCTCGGCATATAGGATTATAGTCCTGTTGCGGCGAAGCCTCCTCAAAATGGAGATCGCCAATGGCCAGAACCAAGCCTTCCAAACAGCTTTCGCAAGATGAGATCGACCGCTTTCTGGTGGCCGCTGAGGCGCTGCACAAGAGCATCGTCCGGCCGCTCCTCGCGTTCCACAGCGATCACTATCGCGCGCTCCGTGATGTCCATGAGCCGCTGCTGAAGTCGATCGAGAAAATCACCGGCGAGAGAGCTCCGTTCATCCAATGGAATGGGACAGGCCCTGTAAAGCCCCGTGACGAGCCGCCGGGTTAAGTCTCTTCACGGAAATCCTGCAGCGCTGCATGCCGTAGGTCTTCCTCGCCGCGCAGGTGCTTTACACGGCCGATCAGACCCGGCTTGACCCATTGGGTCGCCGGCCGCTTCATTCCCTTTGGCGCCGTCCCTGCGTGGTCCTGGACGCGCTGCCAGAGCCGTTCGCGCAATTCCCTGTTCAAGGTGATGAACGCGCTGCCGACATAGCGCCCGGTGCCGCGCTCTGCCATCAGGGCAAAGGCCGGCTTGCCGTTCTCCCTCTCAACGCCGAGCAGGTCGAATTCCTCGACCTCGTAGCATTTGATTTTCCACCAATCACTGGAATCGCCGCTGCGGTACTTGCTGTCCTTGCGCTTCGATACCATCCCCTCGAGCCCGGCCTGGTCTACGAGATGGAAGATCGCATCCGCTGTGCCTGGCAGAGCTTGGCTGAACTGTATCCGAATGTCTTTAGGGATCATGCCCTCCAGGATCTCGCGGCGGTCCTCGCAGGCCATAGCGCGCAGATCGTGGCCATTGAGGTGCAGCAAATCGAAGGCGACAAAGTAGAGGTCGTGCTGTCGGCGCGTGATCGCCTTGCGCAACTCGCCAAAGTCCGACAGGCCGGCCTCGTTCAGGACGATGATCTCGCCGTCGATAATGGCGTTTTCCACCCCAAGCGATCCCGCGGCTGAAGCTAAGTCGCGATACTTCGAAGTCCAGTCGAGACCGCGCCGGGTGTAGATGCGCGTGCCGTCCTCATCGATGACGACCTGCGATCGATATCCATCAAACTTGACCTCATGCGACCATCCATCGCCCTCTGGCGGCTTGGCGCGCAGGGTCGGCAATTGAGGAGGGATGAACTTCAAACGCATGCACGGGAACTCACAAACGCGATTCAATCAGCATATGCTAAAATAGTTCCGGAACATTTTAGACGAATTGAAAGTTCGATAGCCATGACGAAGCTATCCGATCTCGGCCCTCCGATCCCTGGCAAGCTGCATGGCGACGACCTCATTCGCGAAGAGGGTCATTTCTACAACTGCCCGAACTGCGGCCAGAAGGTCGATCAGCGCGACCTGCGTCAGGTGTTCTATCACGAGGAGCCGGGGCACGAACCGCTGGAGCCGGAGCCCGAAGGAACGATCCTCGAGTTCCCACGCCGCAGATAAACCCGATCATCCCCCCTTCGGATTTTTGATCTCAGTGCGAACGCAGGAGGCCAGCGGGTCGCCATTCGAGAGTCGGGCAAATCCACATGCCCCCGCCCCCCATTTGGCAGCCTCGCCAGCACCGCGCTGAAATCGTCAAGCGCGCCCTTGCGAGGGCGAAGCTTGGGCGCGGTGGTCCGGTCTACGAAACGCTAGCTATCTGTAAGACAGGGCGTCGAAATTTGCGCAACACCTAGTCGCGCCCTCTCGCTTTGCGCGAAGGCTGCGGCCTCAGACTGCGCGCTGAATGCCTTGATGTGTACGACGCCGTTTTCGATCACACGAACGAACGGGCTGCCGCCTGCTGCGTCGAGTTCAACCGCCGTTTTCCAAGATTGATTGTCCATTTGCCCATACCCTATCCCCCCTGCAATCTGGGCGGGCAAGGCGGGCCTGTCAACTACAGGGTGTAGCGCGTGATCCCGCTCTACCTCGCCGCCATCACCGCCACTATGCTCGCTGGCGCCGTCTGGCGCTATCGGCAGCGCGACATGACCGGCATGGCCGCTTGCCTGCTGCTGGCCGGCATGGGCGCCTACCTGCTGTTCTTTGCCTTGCCATAGGCGTTCGGAGTGGCATCGGAGGTATAGATCAGGCCGACGTCGTTCCCGTTGCATTTCTTGCAGCGAAGCTTTGGACGAATGTCCCATTCCATGGCCGGCGCATCCGGGCCGAATCGGTCGCGGAGTTTCGCAAGGTCGAGCACTTGCTTATGATGGCAGGCCGAGTTGTGGCAGAACGCCGTCACCGACATTTTGTCATCGATCAGCGATTGGTAGGTCCAGCCTTTGCCCATCCAGCCGATATATCGCGGCCTCGGTCAGTCCGCCAAGCCGGCATCGTGAAGCCGCCAACCCCCGATTCGGTTCCGAGGCTCTCTTAGGGCTGGCTACGCCTGCGAGGCGGCTGGCAGGAAGCAGTTGCGCTGCCGACCAGCCTCAGGTTGCGTGCTGACTTTACCGTTTGTTGAGCATATTAGTGCACCATCATATGCGGACATGGAATGTAGCTCGTACATGACTAAACGCCCCGGCGTCTCACCCAGCGCCGGGGCGTTGTTCTTGAAGTCGGCCAAGCTCGATGGCGCTACCAAGCCGTAGGGGGTATTTTGATGGGGTTTCGTCGTCTAGGCGCGGTCGCCATTGGTGTGGCGTCCTTCATCGGCAGCGCTCATGCGCAGGAAGCCTGCGACCCGAACTACACCGGCGCCTGTGTTCCGATAGCCAGCGATGTCGATTGTTCCTCTGGGAATGGCAATGGCCCCGCATACGTACACGGGCCGGTCACTGTCGTTGGCGAGGATATCTACGGTCTCGACCGCGACCATGACGGGATTGGCTGCGAAAACGGCTAGAGCCAACTCTACACGGTTTGCCCTTCCACAGGGCGGGCCGTTCGCGTTAGGATTGCAGTTCCTGCTCCGGGGGGAACTATGCTTTCGCGAGGTGTCACGGTTGATCTGATTTTCACCGCTGCTGCGGGCATCGCTACTATCGTCTGCGTGCTCTTAACTCAAAGGTACAAAGTCAAGCGGTCACTTGTTATCCGCTTGTTTTTCCTGATCATGTTTGCGACGATCTTGCTGGAAATGAGGGTGGCAGTCGCTACCCGGGTTATTATTCCAGCATCAGGCGCTCCCATAGGATCGGGCGCTACCCAGCCGTAGGGGAATGGCTACACCTTAGCTTTCCGCCAGCCTGCCCACCAAGCATCCCACTGAGAGCAAAACCAGCGCTCGCCCTTGGCCGGATTAATGACCGTTTCGTCGTAGTAGCGCTGACCTGGCATGTGATAGATGCGTTCGCCTGTCACGCTGATATTGCCTTTGATGTTGCAGCCATTTGGCGTGCTAGAGCCGCCCATACGATGCACGGTGGGAAGGGGGTGTTGTTCGGCTTGCGGTATGAGGTAGCTTGCCCCAGCAACACCGCAAAGCAAAACGGGGATCAGCGCCCGCTGCTCTAACAGCGAACGCCTACGCCGCCTTATAGGCTTCTGCCCTTGGAGGCCCATAACCTTCTCCCCAAGGGAAGAATGCGACTCTTACTTGCTGGAGTCCAGACGGGACTATCCAGCCGGTGACGGTCGAACCGGCCCTGTGGTGTTCCACCGGATGAACTCGACTTGATATCGGTGACGCCGACAAGCCGCTCAATCAGGATCCCTCAGGATATCCGCCTCGATCGCCGCATTGACGAAAGCGGCACGGGCATAGCCGGCTTCTTTCAGCCCCTCGAGCACACCCAAGCATGCCTTGCGGGCGGCAACGTGACAGCGGCCCGTCTTCACGGGCCAGCGGTTTAGCAGGATGTCTGCGGCCTGGGCGACGCGCTCAACCTTGAAAGTCGTGTTCTTTGATCTGCCGAGCGCAACCCGCACCGGCTCATCGAAACGCTGGTCCTGCATGCTTCCATCCCGGACTCGACCTCGGAGGCAATTCGGTTCCCTCAGGTATCAGAAAGCCCCAGGGCATGATCGCCTGCCGCTTCAAAAAAAGCCCGCTGCCTGTCCCATCGCGGCAACGGGCTGAGTGCTTATGGAGGGCAATTAAGCCCACGGTAATATTAGATCGGCAAGGCGCGCTTGTCGTTGTGCGATTGCCTGTCGTTGACGGTTGGGGACTACCTGTGGATAACTCGCCGAGCATGTGGCTATGCAGGGCTCACCAGCGCGCGTTTCCGCCGGCCGCTATCTCATGCCGCCGGCGCGTCCCGCGCGTCCTGGCGCCCGCCTGTGGCCAGCGCCATGCACTGCGAAGCCATCGACCGCGACAGGCCTTCCTGCTTGTCGAGCCATGGCCCGAAATGACCACGCGGCAACGTCGCCTTTTGGTGAAGTAGCCAGCGGCCGACCGCGAGCTTCTGCTCGAGCGATAGGTGCCCGCGCGGGATCACCCGACCATCGGCCGGCCTCGGATCCGCCAGCGGCACGACGTTGCTCGGCGACATCAATGCCAGATGGCGAAACGGTCGCAGACGGCTCAACGCCATGTGGCGCACGGGTTAGAGCCCGCTGAGTTTTTGCGCCATTTTGCCTGTTTCGGCCAAAAATCGCGCCAACAGGAAAAATAATGCGCGAATGGAAGGGGCAGCGCTCAACGGCAATACGAAGAAACCTCGGCCGAATGTCCCCCCCGAGGGTCGAGGGGGCCATCAGTGCCAGGTCCCGCGAGGCGTCGGATCAAGTCTCGCGCCGGGTCGAAACGTTAGAGTATACCCTTTTGCGACAACGCGCTCCGTGGGGCTGACTAGCACCTACCTAGAACCAATTATCGTGCTAGACATCACACGGCTCGGTTTTTCAATGGAACAAGTCTCTAGGAACGAACGATGTACGGACGACGCGAAGGACAGCCTCCACCCCGGCTGGATGCCTCATGCCGTCGCATGCTGTCTAAATCAATAGCACCCTGCATGATGGGCTTTTTGGCGGGTAAGTTCTAAAATTCGCTCTAAGCTATTGATTTTGTTTATGAACTGGCGGAGAGAGCGGGACACTCTCCTCCAAGGCTCTGAACCCCTTGCATCCCTTGACTTCTGGGCATCGAGAACTCATCTGTGGGGCACCCGCGTGGGGCACCGGATGCATAATGGCCAATCCTAAGCAATACCTTGAATGGCACGGACAGCAGTGGCGAGTCCGCATTAAGGTGCCCGCGAAGGTGCGGGATTTGATTGGTCGAGGCAAGCTCACCCATCCTCTTCACACCGCCGATCTCAAGGATGCGGATGCCCGCAAATGGACAATCGTGTCCCGCCTTAAGGGTATCATCGCGGCAGCCGAGAAGGTCTTAGCGACCAATGATCCGGTGGAGGCGGAGGCTTTGCGGCATAGGCTCACTATGGACGAAGAAGGCACCCAGTATGCCATCAACTTGCGGGCTCATGAGCTTGAGGCCACCAAGGGTCTGGCCACGGCTAAAGCCTTCTTCGCGCTTGCCAGCGGACAGGTCACGCCGCTTGAGCACCACGCAACCGAGTTCCTCAAACACCAGAATTACCGTCTCAAGTCTGAAGGCGATTTCCGAAGGGTTCTAGGCTGGCTTGGGGACTGGCTCCGCGATAGCCGGCTCCCTGTCGCCCTTGAAGCCGTTAGACGGGTGGACGCTGGCAAGTTCCTGTCTGAGTCTCTTCTGGTCGGCAGGGGTCGCCAGAAGGCCACAGCCTATCTTGGGTTCATACGGCAATATTGGACGTGGCTGCTAGACAAGGGGCACCTGCCAGCCGGAGAGAACCCCTGGGCGGGCCAGAGGCTTCCAGCAGAGCGCCGCCAATCGCGCGAAGCGGAGACCGATAGTGGCAAGCGTCCGTTCACTGATGCGGAGATGGCCAAGTTGCTCAATGGGGACGGCGGATCACTGCTCAATGACCTGATGCCTGTCGGAGCGCTAAGCGGAATGCGCATCGAGGAGATTTGCCAGCTCCGCGTTTCCGATTGCCGAGATGAGATGTTCAGCGTGTGGGCAGGGAAGACCGATAGTGCCCGCCGAACCGTCCCGATCCACAGTGGCCTTAAGGAGATCGTAGAGCGGCGCACGGCGGGCAAGAAGGACAGCGACTATCTGTTTGACGACTTGCCGCCCATCCCAAAATCACGCGAGACGCGCTCCGATCCGGCCGCCAAGCAGTTCACACGGTATCGCCGCAAGGTGGGGGTGGATGAGCGTCCGAACGACAAGGCGAAGAGCAATGTGGACTTCCACTCGTTTCGACGCTGGTTTATCCGCAAGGCGCGTGATGCCATGCTGACGGGAGGTGCAGGGTTTGACGAGTGGACCTTCACGTGGGTGGTTGGACATACGGACAGCGAGCGAGCTAAGAGCCTCGACCTAAGCCAGCATGGCTACGCGGGGCAGGACCCAGAGAAGGCAAAGAGAGCGCTTGTGGAGGCCGTGAAATTGCCCTCAGTAAAAAGGGTCCGCTAAGTGCGACGAACCCTAGTTTCCCGCTTGCGAAGAGACTTCGTTCTGAATTTCGGCAGGCTTCCAATGCTCCAATGCTTTCCTGAGGCTAAACGCCAATTGATTTACGGCCGAATTCCAGTCTTTGTACGCTCGTATGCTCGAACGTCTCACTGTTTCGGTGTCAGAAAGAAGATTAACCTCTCGTTTAAAGTGCCAAGCCGCCGACTCCAGTGATTTTGCTGCTGGTGACCGTGCCGTTGGCACCTTCTTTGCGTCTATAAACCCATTGCCCATATTTCTTGGGAGGTTCTCTAAGTGGTCATCCCAATATCCGCGCTCGGTGTCGTTATTCGGCTTCAATCTTCCCGTCTTGTAGTCGTCTAAAAATTGAACCGCTTGCTTCGAAACTTCTGAAAACCACCTATCGCTTATTATGAACAGATCGACATCTGAGTCAGACGAGTAGGCTGCTCCGAACTTCAACGGACTCATGGAGTACCCTAGTCTACCGCTGCCGGTCATGCTGACATCTCTAAACGAAATGGCCAGCCGCTTAGCAAGGTTTTCCCTTGCGATCTGATAAATGGCGGGAGCGCTGAGAAACGCAAACGGCACACCTTCCGAGAGCCAGAGAGATGCGAAGCGCCGTGAATCGTCACGGCTGAGTTCCAGACCAGGTGAAAACCTCATTGATTCTGGGTAGTAGCCCGAAAGAGACTTTAGCCATTCTGACAGCAAGACGCCCTCCCTATTTCGATGCCAGCTGGTTAAGTATGTGTTGAACTCGGCGGCCTAATCTAACTTGGTATGTCTCGGATTTAACCTTCGGCATCGGCAACTTAAGTAGCGCTGCCAGAAGAGCCGCATCCTCCAGTCGCAAGTGGTTGGGTTCCAAATCCAATCGATCGCATATTTGCCGGATGCCGTTTCCGCGCCATCCAAAGTAGGCTAGTTCCAGATAAACCTCCATTATGGTCGATTTATCAAACTGCCTCGTTAGTGCCAGCGCCAGAATTACTTCGCTTACCTTTCTACCAATTGACAATTCGTACCGATGTCGGATGACCCTGACGAGTTGCTGTTCGACCGTGCTGGCGCCTTGAAGGTGGCCTCTGAAAAATGTGAACCACAACGCCCGGCATGTGGCTCGCAGATCGAGGCCGGAATGGCGTTCAAACCTTATATCTTCGACCGCTACAACTGCGTTGAACAGGGATTTATCTGCCGCTGCATCATAAGCCGTTACGGACGCATGCACTGAACGCACAACATTAGTGACAAACCGGTGGTCGGATCGGAGTAGCGCCGTCGCCAATCCTTGACCTATAGGCGCCAGCAGTTTCACCACCTCAAGTCCCGCCCAAAGTAAAATGGATATCGGTAGATTTCATTTCACGGGCAGACGCACCGATCATAGCTTTAAGCTGTCGTGGTAGTCCCTCAATTCAGCGTAACGCTGCGAAGTCAGCCGCTCGCGTTCGGCCGCATATATCATCGGCTGCATGCTCCCGCCCTCAACAAGGGACGCCGCCAAAGAAGCCTGCCCGTGCACGTACTTTGCCCATGTGTCCTGCGTGGCTTTAAGGGTGGCGAACTGGTCGGCAGGCATCTCCTGACCAAGCTCCTCGAAGACAGCTTTGAGCAATGCTTCCGCTCCAATGAGTGAAGAATATGCACTTTGGGTCATGTCAGCCTGCGTAAGCCCCTCGATGTGGAAGTTCTTGGTGAGGCGCTGCGCAACTTCGGATGGCGTTTTGGGATCCACTAGTTTTTCGACCGCATCTTCCAATTGGCGAAGGCGGGGCTTGCTGAAGAAAAGGCGGCTTTCAAAATCGTTCACGTCCTCAAGCTCTATCCCCGATCGATCCATGTTTGCTTTTAGCTCCACCAGCTTCGTTACGTGACCTATTCGCTCCCCAAGCGCAGATCGCTCAACGAAACGCTTTCCAAAATAGCCGACCACTCCACCGATGAGGAGTGCGGCTGTAACGACCAACTCAATCATTCGCGACGACTCTCTGGTTAACGCGGTATTGTCACCAAAAGATCGACGACAGTCCATCAGATGGAAAAAGAATAAGGGCAGCCTGCTGAATGAGACTCTTGGGCCAATAAAATTTTGGGTCGCTAATTTGAGACGCCATATCGTGAGGGCGGCGGCGAGCTTTCCCCCCCGTGCCTCCTACCGGCGACGCATTTTGCCGCCCATGCCGCCTACCGCTGACGTGGAGCGTATCCGCCATGTCTGATCAATCGGCCCCAATCCCTGCACCGTCACGAGACCGCCGCAACAAGCCCAACGCGCTCCAGTGAGGCGGTCTGCGGCAGCCTCTAATGCGGCTCGCTTGGACCATAGCGCGGCCACGCTGTCGGTGTCTGGAGCGAACCTGACAGGAAGCAGCTTCGACTTGCAAGCTGTCTCACTAGGGCAAGCCCATGTGAGTCTGCCAAATGGCTCGCTGCGATGTCTCACATGAATGGTCTCTTGACATTTTCCCTTTATGTCTCACATAATGGTCTCACTTGATCGCCAATGGGAGACCCAATGCTATGACCACATCCGCACTAGTCGGCTACGCCCGCACTTCCACCACTGACCAAAAGGCAGGCCTTGAGGCCCAGCTTCGCGACCTTGAGCAAGCCGGATGCACCAAGGTGTTTCGCGAAGAGATTTCGTCTGTGGCGACCAAGCGGCCACAACTTGCCGCCGTGCTTGAATGGGTGCGTGAAGGCGACTCTTTGGTGGTGACCAAATTGGACCGATTGGCCCGTTCCGTGGCTGACCTCGTGGACATCAACAAACAGCTCAAAGCTAAGGGGGTGGGGTTGCGCATTCTCGGCATGAACCTGGACACCGCCACCGCGCAGGGCGAACTTATGGTCAACGTTTTTGCAGCCATTGCCCAGTTCGAACGCGAGCTAATGCTTGAGAGGCAACGCGAGGGCATCGCGAAGGCCAAGGCAGAGGGGAAGTATGCGGGGCGGCAACCCACTGCCCGCGCCAAGGCAAAGGACGTGTTGAGGATGCGGTCGGAGGGGAAATCTGTTACCGATATTGTGACGGCTTTGGGGATCAGCCGGGCCAGCGTTTTTCGGATAATGGCAGAACACACGGAGGCGGCGCCAACGAGCTAGGTGGATGGGGGTGGGGAAATGCATGTGAGGGCAAGATGCCACGTGGCGTGCCAGAGTTCTGAGGGGTGGAATGCGCGACGAAGTTCTAGGCTCTTCAAGACGCGTGGCTGAGCGGGAGCTTGAGGGGGTTCGCAAACGGCTCGACGACGCGACTGCTGAGGCTTTCCATGCGGGTAGTTTGCACGGGTCAAGGTATTTCCACGTCTTGGCAGAGCGCTCTCGCGAAGGTTTCCGTCAGCTCTGTAATGCCTCCTCCAGTCAGATCGCAAAGATCGAAGGCGCGGGGTCGCTACGATATGCAACCGCACTTGATGAGATGCTGAATGGGTTCCGGCGTGATGTGCTGGAAATGTTCCCATTGCCCGGCGCTGGCCGCCAAAGCTCGGCATTCGACACATTCGCTCGCGAAGTCTTCGCGAACCTTGAGCAGCAGCTAGCTCAGGAACAGGCTGGAGCAATTGAGGATTTGCGACTTGGCGTTGCGGGAGGAGAAAGCGTGACTAAACACCCAAGTGTGAATGTCGACAATCGAGGAGGTTCGGCTCAAATTGCTGTGGGCGGTAGCGGCAATTTGCAGACTGTGCATGGGAATCTCCAGGCAGCGAGCGGCATAGACACGCGGTCACTCCTAGACATCCTTGAACTTGTTCGAGCAGAAGCACGTGAGGCCCCATTGGAGATGGAGCACAAGGATGCGATCGAAGATGCTGTTGTTGCCTTGGAGCATGAGGCGAAAGCGCAGGAACCCAACAAGGGGCGAGTGAAGCGGCTGCTGACAAGGATTGTAGACATCGGCAGGGAGCAAGGCGTCCCAATGGCACGTTCGGTGCTTGAGGAGTATTTGAAGAGCCTTGTGACGGGTGCCTAGGGGGCACTGTGAAAGAGAACGATCTCGCCAATGTGCAACCTCTACAATATCACCACGTCGCAGGAAGCCGTCCGCCAATGGACCCGGACCTTACGCGACATCTTGGGCAACCTTGAGCCGTCCATTGACATCTATCCCAACCGCCCCGGCCCGGTGGTGCGCAATGCGGTGGACGGGCAGCGGGAACTGGCCAACCTCCTGTGGGGCATGCCGACACCTGTCGAGCGGATGAAGGGCAAGGCGGACTACGGCACCACCAACATTCGCAACCCGCAGTATGGCCATTGGCAGCAGTATGTTGGCGTCGAGAACCGTTGCGTGGTGCCCGTGACAAGCTTCGCGGAACCCAGCCCAACGCCCGGCGACAAGGACCCTGAGACGGGCATCCAGCGGAACTACTGGTTCGCGCTCAATGAGGACCGCCCGCTGTTCTTCTTTGCCGGCCTCTGGACGCCGTGGCAGGGGGTGCGCAAGGTCAAGGACGGCCCGGGCGACTTTGAGCTTTACGGATTCATGACGACAGCGCCTAACGCGCTCATCAAGCCGATCCACGAGAAGGCCATGCCGGTGATCCTGACCACACAGGAGGAGACCGAGACGTGGCTAACTGCTCCGTGATCGGAAGCGAAGCGGCTACAGCGCACGGCCCCGGATGATGCCTTGGTGATTGTCGAGAAGCCGGCCACACAGATCAAGTTCCCACAACCGGCACCGCCAGCGCCAGCCCAAGGCTCGCTGTTCTAGCCTCTCGCCTTTTGCAGGATCCAAATATAGCCTTTCGGCGGGTGGTCTTGGTCAATGAACTGAGTCCTGACCGATGTGTCCATTCGACTGCACCGTTTGCATCTGAACTTGATGCCCTCCAACGGCTTGTTCCACCCCACCACCTTGACCACATCGTTCGCCCTAAAGCGGCCCACGTGGTAGCAATGGCCACATTCCACGACTAGCAACATGTTGGCCTTTGCGGCCCGCCCAACGCTGTCCATCGGCCCGGCCATAGCTCACTTCCGAGTCGAGTAATCCTCGGGCAGCGGAAGAAGCCCAAGATGCCCTGCCCGGTAGTCGGGTTCCTTCTCCGCGACAGCCGCGAGCACCTCGTGCAACTTATCGACAAGCCCGCAAAGCTGCCAGAACAGCGGACCGCTTGCATTGAGGTGGACCTGTGCTGCGAGTAGCGTCTTGCGAAGACTCAGCGCGTCTAAAATGATCGCCTCCGCGTCTCGTGCAAATAGCCTGTCATAGCGGCTTTTTCGTCTGCCCATTTGCGGCTCTCCGTCCTTTGGGTAACCGCCCCACCCGTTATCCAAATAGGAACGCATTCCTCGCCGAGTCAATTCGGTCTTGACAATTTCGTTCCCTTTTTGTTCACTACAGAGATGGAGCTTTTAGGAGCAACCGCCATGGACCACATTGTGACACTGGACAGCCGCCAGGAGGCCGCCCTCAAGGCAATCGCCGACAAGTTCATTGCCCAGCACAAGGGCGACCCAGTGAAGGCGCTCAAGGAAATGATCGTGCTCAATGAGCATCTTCAGGACCGGCTTGACGCGCTTACCGCACCACGCCGCGCCACACGCTAGGAGGAAGGAGGAACCGCTATGGGCACAATGCATTTTGACGCCGAAGCCAAAGCCGAGTTGCATTCAGAAGCCGTGAAGCTCATCGCCCGCTACGATAGCCCTCTTGAGACCGTGAAGGCGCTCATGGCCTACAACTGCGAGCTTGAGACTCAGATACTCGCCATCGCCCACCGGCATCCAGGGATAGTTTCCATCGGCTACGACGACACGCCGCCTGTTGTTGGGTGATCGGAGCGAGCCCAATGCACGACCTTATCGCTTTCATTGGCAGTAACGCGGCGCTGGTCATCGCCAACCCGGCGGCCTTCGCCACGTTTGCCGTGCTGTTCGGCGGCGGCGGCTTTGCCGTTGGGCGCTATTTCTTGACGGAGCGCATTGCCAATCTAGAAAGCCGAATTGCGCGGCGCGACGAGGAAATCACAGACCTCAAGGCTAGGCAGAAAGCGCCTGAGCCAGACGCCTCTACGGTGCCTCTATTCGAGATGACTGAGGTTCTTCCTCCTCCACCGCTCAACTTAAACGGGCTTCTAGTCCAGCGGAAAGAGAGCCTTCATGTCAGGTAACTTGATGCCCCAGCAGAAGGCACCGAAGCTAATTGTCGTCACCGCCTTCGATCGCGACGAGACCGGCGACCTTCAGCCTGTCTTTGGGCCAGCCGAGCAGCAGACCGAGGAGCGGGCCGTAAGGACCGCAAAAGGCCTCGCGACGAAGCATGCCGGCGTCATTGCGTGGTCGCGTGATGCCAATCCCTCGCTTGGCGAATACGGGGAACCCACGACGCTCTTTGTGGGCGGCGACGTGCCGGACATGGAGTGATGGACGAGTGGACGAAGGAGCCTAACATTGGCCCTACTTGACGTTGTCCAATAACCTTTGAAATTCCTCGTCGGAGATTTTCTTCTGAGGCTTTGCAGGGGGTTGGCTAGGCGCTGGTTGGTTGGCTTGCCATTGAACTGTTGTGATGGCCCAAGGTCCGCATACGGGCCCAACTAGAAGTTCACCGCCTCTGCACAACGATACGTTGCCCGTCAACGTGTTGACCCGCCAAACAAACCCATTGCCGGCGGATGACACTGCATAGCGAGGGAGAAATGCCACTCCCATTATGGCGATCACTGCGCAACCCGCTATTCCCTTCCAAATGATTTGACCTCTGGATATCACAACCATCCTCCCAACTCCGCCTGCGGTTCGCCCCCGCAAACTTCCTTGACCCGAGATCGGGGAGTTGGAAAACCAAGCCTAGGCCGGTCCCTACGGCCTTTAGTTCCGAAGAACCTGGACATACGCCGCAGGCTCCCCGACCCAAAAGTCGAGGTCGGCATCATTCCGGTCGATGCCGTACCGCTAGGCTCAGGGTTTCCACGCCCCGGAACGCCGCGTCTGCGCTCAGGAGGAGGCTTACCGAAGTTTGGAGTCGCTGCCAACTGTGTGTGCGGCGGTTGTCCCTATGGTGAACCGGAAGTGCTCTGAGTCCTGTGTTCCGTGATGGCCTCGCTCTCCCATCGTCAAACATGCCGGTCACACCCATGTCGATGCTGGGTTGGGCCTGCTGCTTGTCGAAGGCTGGCGATGAACCGTCCGGCCAGCGTGAGCGCCGACACCCTCGCGCTAGCCCGGGAACTGGCTGACCCCTCGGGGGCGGACGGTGATGCTGCCCGCTGCCATGCAGGTGCCGTGCCCCTGCGCGATGTTCTACGACTCCCTGCGCCAAGCGGAGGATAGGGGGTGGGCATGGGGGTCTTCGAGAGGTGGTCTCTGGGGGGATGGTCGGGAGTGCTCTTGGGGGGTGCTCTTGATGGGTGCTCTTAGGGGTGCTGTTGGGGGGTGCTCTTGATGGGTGCTCTTAGGGGGTGCTGTTGGGGTGAGACTAAGTATAGACCATGGCGTACCCCTTGGTAGTGACTATGCTGTGCCAGTTGGCGCCCTTAGGGAGGTGCATACCTGAGGTTAAGGGGGTGTGTTGCCTTGAGGTGCAGCCCACACCTTCTCTATATGGTGGACAGTGATGGGCGGTATCCCGACTTTTACTGAATAGATCAGAAATTCTCTCGAAAACGACCTTAATTATGACTTAATATATTGCTTTCTTGAGGGTCCACCCTCCATAAGAAAGGAAATTCATTATGGAATCTACCGTACCGGTCGCGTCCTTCAGGGACGCGCCATTAATTACCCTCGACCGTCTCAAAGCTGGCTGGGCGCAGGCTCTGGCAATCCTTCCAGAATGGGCTAGCTTTCATGTTTTTCTGCCCGACCGTGTGGCCGTTGTCGTGGGCAACAAGCATCGAATCCCAATGCTTCTGCCGCCCCTAGAACTGGCGGTGCTCGCGGAGACGACACGCCTTGGCCACGGCGTAGTGACCAATGCAAACGGCAACCGTCCGGGTGCCCGAACATACGCAAAGTTGTCCTTGAAGGATGCGGCGGACCGCAACCCAACCGTCAGGCGGTATCTGTCCGGTGCGGACGAGGGCAGTGCCGTAAAGGCTCTAGAAATCCAAACCGACTATAGCGCCACCAACGGCTACTTTGTGCCTGATGGTCATGCCAAACGGGCTGCTCGTGACGAAGTCATGGTGCATGTCAAAGCCCTCGCGCAATCTCGCCTTTCGGCGCACGAGGCCGAAGCATACCTAGCAAATCTTGCCGAACTACTCGAAGCCCTGGACGCTGGTGAGCAAGTTTGGCAGGACGCCGCCGAATAGCCTTGAGTATCGCGGGCGGACCTTTTGGCGATGGCGTCGCCCATTGTTCGGTTCCGGGATGTCGGCGGCCAACAGCGCTGGCAACTGGGACCGGACGTGCGCCGTTTCATTGTCGCTACCACGTGCAGCACAAGGCCCGTCATGGGTCCCATTGGTGCAAGACCTACCTAGCGAGGGACCTTAGACCGTATGCCATAGCCGCATCCGACTGGCTTCTTGACCCACGAAACGCTTTTGCAACGGCAACAGCATGGGCCGAGCTTAGCCGGGCATTAGCGTTCTCGGGTCGAGTTGACCCCGCTATGAACTTGCGTGGGCAGCCAGCCGCCTACAGGGCGCATGTCGCATTCGCGCGGCTGCGCGAGGCAGGCATTGAGCCCCGCCGCCTGTTGGCCGTCTATCTGGGCGTGAGTGCCCTTATTGAGGATGACTTTGGGTCTCATCGCACTCGCGAGTTCAGAATCGTCCAGGCGGCCAAGGCGGTCCATCGGTTAGCGAGCGGCACGCATAGGCGGTGGGAAATGTTCAACCCGTTGGGTCCTGCGGTCCATACGGAGCTTCATGCTTACCCGCGATCATCCGGCATCGTGCTCCGAAAGATTGGGGAAACACTGGAAAAGGCTGGGGAGCCACTTGCTCGCGAAGCAGTCCCAGAAATCATCGCCATTAAGGCAAACCGGTTTGGCGTTCACCCCTCTCATCTTCCCGGTTGGCGGCCACCTTGGGACACGCGAGCGCGGTAGCGGATGGTGGGCGAATGCAAACAATCGAGTGATGTGGTTGAGCCATCCGGGTGCTCACATGTTGGAAGCCAACGGTTGCCCAGAGTGAGCTTAAGTCCCCCCATATGCCTTGTGGTTCCCTAGTGCCTCCTCTTAGCAGCCGAGCAAAGGCACGCCTCAGAGCCAAGGGAGTTGGGGATGAATTGATAGCTCCCCTCACCACCCCAGACATTTTGTTCGACCCTTGGGCGACTTCAAGCGGCCCTAAGCTTTCCGCCATCGCTGCCGAGGTGACGCAGGCCGTGCTTGATGCCACCTCAAAGGAAGCCGGGAGCCGCGTGAGGAAGCCCAAGGCCGAGGTGGTGGAGAGGACTGCAATGATTGTCTCCTCCATCGTCGCCAACCTAATGCTCCTTCATGTCGACCATCGGTGGGGGCAGTATCTCGCCTTGCCCATGAAGCACACCGCCTTGACCCGCCATGATCGCCCTGGCTTCGGCATCATGCCCAAGGTGGTGGAGGGTATGGAGAGAGCCGGGCTCATCATGCAGCATCCACCTGTGACCCATGTGCGGAGGACTGGCATAGAGGCCACTGGGTGGCTGAAAGCTGCCCTGATGGCTCCTGAGGTTCGTGTTGGGGACATAGGGCGTGCCGATGGTGAGGAAGTCATCAGGCTCTCAGCTAGGGCAGGCAGGGACCCTTACGGCAACAGGCTACCTTCCGTCTTGGTCGACTATGAGGACGCTGAGGAGACCCTAAGGCTGAGGGGGGAGATGGACGAGATCAATGCATTCCTCGCCATCCAACGCATTGAGGTCCGTGGGGAGCCTCAGGCTGCCTACAAGCTGACCCGGCGCTTCCTCTTGCGGTCGCCATCAGACCCAAGGGCGTACAACCTCCATGGGCGGCTCTACGGTGCCTTCTGGATATCGATGCCTAAGGTCCAACGAGGTGGTCTAACGATTAATGGGGAGCCCATCGCGGACCTCGACTATGCCAGCATGTTCCCGAGGCTAGCTTATGCCCGCGTGGGCACCGAGCCGCCAACAGGGGACCTCTACGCCATCCCAGGCCTTGAGGACCATCGGTCAGGGGTCAAGGCGGGGCTTTCCGCTCTTCTCTCGACTGAGACAGAGATGACCCGATTGCCCACTAAAGTGAAGGAAGCCTTGCCGGCTGGATGGACAGCTTCAAGGTTCCGCGAAGCCATCGCTGAGAAGCATCCGGCGTTGGTGCCGCTCTTCGGCAAGGACATCGCCATGGACCTGATGTTCACCGAAAGCACCATCTTGGTTGCCGTGTTGCTGCGGCTGGCGCGGATGGGGATAGCGGCCCTCCCGATGCATGACGGGATAATGGTTCAATGCAATCACGGTGAAACCGCTGCTGAAGCGATGAAGATCGCGGCACACCAAATCGGGCTGACTATTCCGGTGATTCATAAATGACACCGAAGTCCTCCGTCGCGACTCACGCTCAGATGTTGTACCAAGTCTTGCATGCATAGCTGACGAGAAACGATATGTCGGGCGGTGGCGGACTCATAAATGTTGGCGACCTGGGCAAGGCAGCGGAGGCTTTAATCAATAGAGTCTCTGATGCTGTCGGCGGTGTTGCAAGACCCTGGCAGATCGAACGCGTAGCAAAGGCGGAGGCCAAGGCTGAAATCATCCAAGCTCAATCGAAAGTCGCAGTCTCAGACATTGAGCAACGAGCGATCCTTCGAATGGTTCGAGAGGAGGGCAGAAAGCAAGAAAACATTGAAGCCATTACTATGAAGTCGTTGGAATACCTGTCGCAGGAGGCACAGCCCGAAAAGATTGAAGAGGATTGGCTGACTCATTTTTTTGAACGCTCTCGGTCTTACAGTGACGAAGATACCCGCACCATATGGGCCAAGATTCTTGCCGGCGAAGCCAACAGCCCCAAAAGCTTCTCTAGGCGAACCATTGATATCCTTGCTTCGATGGATACCGACGATGCACAAATGTTCACGGCGTTGTGCTCATGCGTCTGGAACCGAAGCAATGACCCTATCCTGATCATTCCCGGTCTCGATCCTTCTGATTTGATGATTGCGGGGGTCAATTTTTCTCAGTTGGCTCACATGGAGAGTGCAGGACTAATTTCCCTTGAGACACTGGGCGGCTATTCGAGGCAAGGACTTGGACCTGTCGTGGTGCTTACCTACTTCAATCAGGCGACTTTCTTAAAGTTCCCGGCGCCTCCGGAAGGTGGTGCGCAATCTGTTGATAACAGGCTCTCTCTGGGCAGAGCACTGTTGACGAGGGCGGGCGTCCAACTTTGCAAAGTATGTGACCCGCAGAAGAACGAAGCTTACCACGCACAGGTTCTGAAGGCATGGGAAGGCCAAGGTTTGCAATTCGTTTCAGGCCAGGAATACGTTGAAATGCTTGTCCAGAAGAGGACTTAGTAGAGGTTTTTGGGGCACCACCGTGGGGCACCGGCCCAAAACTGCGGCAGATTTTGTGCTTAAAAAGCAATAACTTGCGTATAAACGGAATAGCTGGCGGAGAGAGCGGGATTCGAACCCGCGTTACGGTCTCCCGTAAACACACTTTCCAGGCGTGCGCCTTCAACCACTCGGCCACCTCTCCGTCCTTGCATGTCGCGCCGACCGGTTTCGCCGCGCGGGTTGGGGAGATGCATCTCCTTTGGGGCTGCGGCGCGGAATTTCCGCACCATGGACGCCACCCAACCAGCGGACATCCTTCCCCGGCACCTGAGCCGTCGAAGCAACAGGCGCGGGGCTCATCTAGTCGATCCGGCGCCGAATGCCAAGCCATAACGGTGCTCTATTCGCTTTGCTGGCCACATGGTGTTTCGCGAAGCCGCCGCCGCGCCCGTTTCCGGGGTGCCCGCACCCCGAATGATGTGCACAGGCAAGGCAGCAGGACCCGCCGTGCTTGACTTCGCCGCCGGCCGGCTGTCGAGTGACAGCAGAGGCTTTGCGGGGGCATTGTCCAGACATGACATCCAGCAGCGAACAACCCAGCAGTGGACAGGCGCCAGTCGGGCGCCCGGGCAACGACCTGTCCTATGTCCCGGTGGGCTGGCTCATCTTCGTCATGGCGTGGTCGGTCTACAGCTTGGCGTCGGTCTGGTGGCTGGTCGGCAATTCCGGCGTGCCGGACAAGGTTCTCTATTTCCTGCTTGGCGGGCTCGTCGCCAATGTCGTCATCATCCTGTGGGGGCTTTACCTGCTCGGCCTCGCCTTTGGCCGCTCAGGCCGCTTCCCCCGCCAGTTCACCATCTGGCAGATCGCCCTCATCGTCTGGGTGCTGGCAAGGCAGGCCTATGTGCTCACCGTGCCTGAATTCGTCTTCTCCGCCAGGAGCCTGGGCATCACCGCCATCGAGATCGGCGTCGGCCTGCTTTGCATCTATCTGCTGCGCGGCGGTTCCGGCGCCGAGACCGTCTACGCCAAACCGGAAACCGAGGCGCCGCCGGTCCTGGTTTCCATTGCCGCCGCCTTGCTCGGCATCGTCCTTGGCGCCGCCATCGGCGCCGTGGGCGGTTTCTTCGCCGGTTCAGTCATCGCCGATGTCGCCGAGGTAAGCTGCTTTGAAGGCGGTTGCGGCTATTTCGCTGCCTTCTTCGGCCTGGGCGGGCTGGTGGTCGGCGCCATTGTCGGTGGCATTCTTGCCGTCTGGCTCGTTCACAGGCGCAGGCGCAAGCCGGTGGCATAAAGAGAGGAAGCCCTTCAAATTCGCGTATCGCGGTTGCGGGCAAGCCATGCGCACTCTATTTCTCGCTGGTGCCGGAGATCCCGTCCAGGATCGGCCGGGGGAGAGCTTGATGTTTCGCTTCATTTTTCGTCTTGCCGCCATGGTCGCGCTGTCAGTCTCCGTCATCATGGCGGTGCTCGACACGACGCGCACGGTGGCCGCTTCGGCGCTCGTGCTGACCCCGCTCAACGCCAGCTGGCTGGCGGTCTCGCCGGACACGCGGGCGGCCTTCGAAACCTTCGTCCGCGCCAAGGCCAGCCCGCTGCTGTGGGACGGCGCCATCGCCTGGGTGCTCAACCAGCCGGGCTTTGCCGTGTTCGCGGTGCTGGCCTTCCTGCTCTACGCCATCGGCTACCGCCGCCAGCGGCGCACAGGACAATTCGCCGCCAACTGATCGATTTTCTTGCATCCTGACGGGAAGGAAGGCCGCTTATGTTCTTTCTCAGCGACATGCTGAACAAGAAGCTCAATCTGCCAAAGCCGTCCGAGGCTTTGCCGGGCCGGGCCAAGGCGATCCCGACACCATCCAGACACCAAGTCCTGAAACGGCCGCTCAAGGGCCCCTACCCCGAGGGGCTGGAGACGGCGATGTTCGGGCTCGGCTGCTTCTGGGGCGCCGAGCGCCTGTTCTGGCAGATCGAAGGCGTCTGGGTCACCGCCGTCGGCTATGCCGGCGGCATCACGCCCAACCCGACCTATCAGGAAACCTGCACCGGGTTGACCGGGCATGCCGAAGTGGTGCTGGTCGTCTTCGACCCCAAGGTCATCTCCTATGCCGAGCTTCTGCGGCTGTTCTGGGAAAGCCATGACCCGACGCAAGGCATGCGCCAGGGCAATGATGTCGGCACCGCATACCGCTCCGCGATCTACACATCGGGCGATGCGCAATTCCAGGCGGCGAGCGCCTCGCGCGATGCCTATCAGGCCCAGTTGCGCGGTGCCGGCCACGGCCGGATCACCACCGAGATCGCGCCGGCGCCCGCCTTCTACTTCGCCGAAGCCGATCACCAGCAATATCTGGCCAAGAACCCCTACGGCTATTGCAACCTCAAGGGCACCGGCATCGCCTGCGCCATGCCGGCCGCCACCGCTTAGTGGCTATCGCGCAAGGATCGGACCGCGGCGCGGTCTGCCCGTGGCGCGCTTTTCCAAAAGGTCAAAATTCCGCGTGAATTTTGTTTCGGGCCGTGCCAGATTGCCCAGGAGCGGGAGGGGAATACACTCCTGGCTGACGTCGCGTGGCTGCCGGTGAACCGGGCAGCCAGGCGGTGCGTAACGGAAAAAATAACCGACAGGGTGTGGATCACATGAAACGTATCGTTCTCGGCCTCCTGGCCGCAACCGCAATGGTTCTTCCGGCTTTCGCCGCGGATGTCCAGCCGGCCATCCTCTATGATCTGGGCGGCAAATTCGACAAATCCTTCAACGAGGCTGCCTTCCATGGCGCCGAGAAATTCAAGACCGAGACCGGCGTCGCCTATGTCGAGTTCGAGGTGTCCAACGCCTCGCAGCGCGAGCAGGCGCTGCGCCGCTTCGCCGAGGACGGCCACAACCCGATCGTCATGGCCGGCTTTGCCTGGGAGGATGCGCTGAAGAAGGTCGCGGCCGAATATCCCGATCTCAACTTCGCCATCATCGACGATGCCGTCGACCTGCCCAATGTCCGCTCGCTGGTGTTCAAGGAGAACGAAGGCTCCTATCTCGTCGGCATCATGGCCGCGATGGCATCGAAGTCGAAGAAGGTCTCCTTCATCGGCGGCATGGACATCCCGTTGATCCGCAAGTTCGAATGCGGCTATGTCGGCGGCGCCAAGTCGGCCGGCGCGACCGACGTCATCCAGAACATGACCGGCGACACGCCGGCTGCCTGGAACGATCCGGCCAAGGGCGGTGAAAT
This sequence comes from Mesorhizobium sp. P2_E9, assembly GCF_056403815.1. Taxonomy (NCBI): domain Bacteria; kingdom Pseudomonadati; phylum Pseudomonadota; class Alphaproteobacteria; order Hyphomicrobiales; family Phyllobacteriaceae; genus Mesorhizobium; species Mesorhizobium sp. P2_E9. Next base: position 44,235 of record NZ_JBFUET010000026.1, on the reverse strand, counting down.
CGCCAAGACGCAGATCGACCAGGGCTCAGACGTGGTCTACGCCGCGGCCGGCGGCACCGGCGTCGGTGTGCTGCAGGCGGCGGCTGATGCCGGCAAGCTCGGCATCGGCGTCGATTCCAACCAGAACGGCCTGCAGCCCGGCAAGGTTCTGACCTCGATGATGAAGCGCGTCGACGTTGCCGTCTACACCACCTTCATGGACGGCAAGAACGGCACCTTCAAGGGCGGCCTCGAGAACCTCGGCCTCAAGGAAGGCGGCGTCGACTACGCCATGGACGACAACAACAAGGCGCTGGTCACCCCTGAGATGAAGGCGGCCGTCGAAAAGGCCAAGGCCGACATCATCTCCGGCAAGATCCAGGTGCACGACTACACCGCCGACAACGCCTGCCCTTATTGATCGACGAACACTAATTGCGAACCGCCGGGCCCTGTCCCGGCGGTTTTGTTTTTTGAAAGACTCTGCAAGCGAGGCACCGAGGCAAGGGTGATGCCGATCATAGAACCCATGACCGAACGCGACGTCGAGGCGGTGGCACGACTGCGCGTTGCCACCTTTTTCGAGGGCAGCGCAAGGACAGCGGACGAGGACGCCGCCGGGCTGCGCCTGCTGCTGGCCGGGGACGGCTTCGAGACGGCGCTTGTGGCCCGTATCGGCGATGTATCGGTCGGCACATGCCTGCTGGTTCGCCACGAATTGGAGCCCGCGCATGACCTGACGCCGTGGCTGGCCGGGCTGGTCGTCGATGACGCGCACAGAGGCCGCGGGATCGGTCGCGCGCTGGTCGCGGCCATCGAAGCGCATGCGGCGTCGATCGGAGTGGAGAGGCTGTACCTCTATACGTGGGAAGCGCGTGATTTCTATGCTGGGCTCGGCTGGGTGGTCGTCGAGCGGCTCAAGCAGGACGGACACCCAATGCTGCTGATGGCGCGCGAACTCCAGCTATAGTCGGCCCACCAGATAGCCGAGCGCAAAGACTGCTATCAGCACGATGGCGACGACAAATCCGCGCCGGCCGCCGAGCGAATGCACGCCAACACCGTACGGTGACCGGGACAGGCTTCGGATTATCGGGCGCGGCTTGGCATCATTGCCACCCAGCCCAACGCTGCGCATCTGCGGCAATTCGGCGATACGCTGGGTGACCAGTTCCCAATGATTGGCTGGCAGGCCACCCGGTTTTTCGGCACGGTCGAACATATGCATGCGTTCGGCAAGCTGCAGCACGGCGTCGCGGAAGGCGGGGTCTATTTCCAGGTCGCGCTCGGCCCGTTCGCGCTCCGCGTCGTTCATCAGGCCAAGCACATAGTCACCGGCCCTTGCGATGCGGTCGCTCATGATTTGTGCCCTCCCCTTTTTCTCACCAGTGCGGCGGCTTGGTCACGGGCACATCGGATGCGGCCTGCTCCTCCAACGCCAGGAAGCGGTCGGTCAGCGCATCGAGCTTGCGCTGCATGCGCTCGATCACCGTCCATTGCTCGGCGATCTGGCCCGACAGCTCCTCGATGGTGTTTTCCTGCTCGGCGGCGCGGATTTCCAGCGTCGTCAGCCGGTCGACGGGCATGATCATTCGCAATCCCTGATCTTGCACCCCAATGCCTTGCATCGTGATGCGAATTTCGACGTCGTCATATTAGCGAATAAGAAGCCTACGGACACGTTGGAAATTGACAAGCGCACCGGGATTTGCCGAGAGTGGACGCTGCTCCGCCAATTGGCACGGGCGGAGCGTCATGCTAGGCGTTTTGACCAAGCGATAAAAAAATAAGAGTGGGACTGGCCGCATGGCGCAAGCCGCAATCGAACTGATCGGCATCAACAAGAGTTTTGGCGCCGTGCGCGCCAACCGCGACATCAATCTCGAGATCGCGCGTGGCACCATCCACGGCATTGTCGGCGAAAACGGCGCCGGCAAATCGACGCTGATGTCGATCCTCTATGGTTTCTACCAGGCAGACAGCGGCGAGATCCGCGTCGGCGGCAAACCGGCATCGATCAAGACGCCCAATGACGCCATCGCCCTCGGCATCGGCATGGTGCACCAGCATTTCATGCTGGTCGACAATTTCTCGGTGCTGGAAAACATCATCCTCGGCGCCGAAAGCGATGCGCTGCTGAAGCGCAGCATCGCCAAGGCGCGTTCCGAGCTGGAGCGGCTGGAACACGAATACGGTCTCGAGGTCGATCCCGACGCGATCATCGAGGAACTGCCGGTCGGCCTGCAGCAGCGCGTCGAAATTCTCAAGGCGCTCTATCGCGGCGCCGAAATCCTGATCCTCGACGAGCCGACGGGCGTGCTGACACCGGCCGAGGCCGACCACCTGTTCCGCATCCTCAAGCAGTTGAAGGAGCAGGGAAAGACAGTGGTGCTGATCACCCACAAGCTGCGCGAAATCATGGCCATCACCGACACCGTGTCGGTGATGCGGCAGGGCACGATGGTGGCGACCAGGGAAACGAAGAAGACCACCGTCGAGGAACTGGCCGAGCTGATGGTCGGACGACGCGTGCTGCTTCGCGTCGAGAAGGGCGAAGCCGAAGCCGGCGCCGTCAAGCTCGCGGTCAAGAACCTGACTGTCAGGGATTCGCGCGGCGTCACCATGGTCGACGACATTTCCTTCGACATCAGGGCCGGCGAGATCGTCGGCATTGCCGGTGTCGCCGGCAACGGCCAATCCGAACTGCTCGAGGCGATTTCCGGCATCCGGCGCGCCGTTTCAGGTTCGGTCATGCTCGACGGCAAGCCGATCGACCTGACGGGTGCCGCCGACCCCGGCGAATTGCGCGACCGCGGACTGGCCCATGTGCCGGAGGATCGCCACCATGTCGGTCTGGTGCTGGCCTTCGAGGAGAACGAGAATTCCATCCTCGGCTATCACGACGACCCCCGCTATCTCAAAGGGCCGTTCCTCAACGTCGACGCCATCATGGCCGACGCCAAGGACAAGATCGAGAAATACGACATTCGTCCCGGCAACCCGCGCTTGAAGACCGCCAATTTCTCCGGCGGCAACCAGCAGAAGATCGTGCTGGCGCGGGAAATGGAACAAGACCCGGGCGTCTTGATCGTCGGCCAGCCAACGCGCGGCGTCGATGTCGGCGCCATCGAATTCATCCACAAGCGCCTGATTGCCATGCGCGACCAGGGCAAGGCCGTGCTGGTGGTGTCGGTCGAGCTCGACGAGATCCGTTCGCTCTCCGACCGCATCCTGGTGATGTTTGCCGGCCGCATCGTCGGCGAGCGCGGCCCGGAGGCGAGCGAGGGCGAGCTTGGCCTGCTGATGGCGGGCGTCGAGCGCCAGGAGGCCGCGCAATGAGCACGCCTTACGCCAAACTGCCGGCCTGGGCCGATTATGGGCTGATCCCGCTGATCAACCTGTCAGTGGCCTTCATCGTCGCCGGCTTCGTCGTGCTGCTGGTCGGCGAAAATCCGTTCCGCGCCGCCGTCATCCTGGTCGAGGGCGCCTTCGGCAAGGGAACCGGCATCGCCTTCACCTTGTTCTATGCCACCACCTTCATCTTCACCGGGCTTTCGGTGGCGGTGGCGGCGCATTGCGGCCTGTTCAACATCGGCACCGAGGGACAGGCCTATATTGCCGGCCTCGGCATCGCCATCGTCTGCCTGTCCTTTGACAGCGTGCTGCCCTGGTGGCTGACATTTCCGCTGGCCATCGTCGCCTCGACGCTTGTGGGCGCATTGTGGGCGCTCATCCCCGCCTATCTGCAGGCCAGGCGCGGCTCGCACATCGTCATCACCACCATCATGTTCAACTTCATCGCCGCCTCGATCATGGTCTATCTGCTGGTGGGGCCATTGAAGCCGGCGGCGTCGCAAGCGCCGCAGACGCGCAACTTCCTCGCCGGCGCGGAATTGCCGAAGCTCAACTGGATCATCGAGCTGTTCGGCGCCAAGATCCGCTCGGCGCCACTCAACATCACCTTCCTGCTGGCGCTGCTGATGGCCTTCCTGGTCTGGCTGCTGATCTGGCGCACCAAGCTCGGCTATGAGATGCGCACCTATGGCCACAGCCCCAAGGCGGCGCGCTATGCCGGCATTTCGGAAACCCGCATCATCATCACCGCGATGATGATCTCGGGCGCGCTGGCCGGAATGATGGCGCTCAATCCGGTGATGGGCGACCAGCACAATGTCGCGCTCGATTTCGTTTCCGGCGCCGGCTTCGTCGGCATTGCCGTGGCGCTGATGGGTCGCCTGCACCCGGTCGGCATCGTGCTGGCGGCGATCCTGTTCGGCATGCTCTATCAGGGCGGCGCCGAACTCGCCTTCGAGATGCCGGCGATCAGCCGCGACATGATCGTCATCATCCAGGGCTTGGTGATCCTGTTTGCCGGCGCGCTGGAACACATGTTCAGGCCTTACATCCAGGCGGTGTTCGCCTCGTTCAGTCCGCGCTCGGTCGGCATGGAAGCGGTCAAGGGAAAGGGCGCCTGAGATGGATGTCTTCATCGCCATCGTGCAGATACTCGACTCCACCATCCGCCTGTCGGTACCGCTGCTGCTGGCTTGCCTCGCCGGCCTCTATTCGGAACGCGCGGGCGTCTTCGACATCGGGCTGGAGGGCAAGATGCTGGTTGGCGCCTTCGCCGGCGCCGCCGCCGCGTCGGTCCTCCATTCGGCCCTTCTCGGCCTCGGCATGGCCATCCTGGTCTCGGTCGCCTTCGCTCTGATCCACGGCTTTGCCTCGATCACCCATCGCGGCAACCAGATCGTTTCCGGCGTCGCGATCAACTTCATCGCCGCCGGCTCGACCGTCATGCTCGGCCAGGCCTGGTTCAGCCAGGGCGGACGCACGCCGGCGCTGCAACCGGGCGAGCGGTTCGAGGCGATTGTCTGGCCCGGCGCCGATGCAATGAGGGACGTGCCGATCATCGGGCCGATCTACGCGGAGCTGATCTCCGGCCACTCGATACTGGTCTACATCGCCTTCCTGATGGTGCCGTTCACCTGGTGGGTGCTGTTTCGCACCCGCTTCGGTCTCAGATTGCGCGCCGTCGGCGAGAATCCGGCCGCCGTCGACACCGCCGGCATTTCGGTCGCCTGGCTGCGCTACCGGGCGCTGATCTGCACCGGCATCCTCACCGGGGTCGCCGGCGCCTATCTGTCGATGGTGCAGAACGGCGGCTTCGTGAAGGACATGACCGCCGGCAAGGGCTATATCGCGCTGGCAGCACTGATCTTCGCCAAATGGAAGCCGGTCAACGCCATGTTCGCCTGCCTGCTGTTCGGCTTCCTCGACGCGGCTGCAATCCGCCTGCAAGGCTCGCCGCTGCCGATCATCGGCAAGGTGCCGGTACAGTTCATGCAGGCGCTGCCCTATATCCTCACCGTCATCCTGCTCGCCGGCTTCATCGGCAAGGCAATCCCGCCGCGCGCCGGCGGCGTGCCCTACGTCAAGGAACGCTGAGGTCACGGCTCGGCGCGAAGGACGCGCCGGGTTTTGGACACGATCCTCGGAGAGAACAACTGAATGTCGCATGATCTGTTCGAAGCGGCCAAGACCGCCATGGCCAAGGCCTATGCGCCCTATTCTAAATTTCCGGTCGGCGCCGCCTTGCGCACCGAGGACGGACGCGTCTTCACCGGCGCCAACATCGAGGTCGCCTCCTATCCGGAGGGCTGGTGCGCCGAGACGACGGCGCTTGGCCACTACATCATGGGCGGCGGCGGCAGAATCGTCGAAATCGCGGTCATAGCCGAACGCATGGCCAAATGCTCGCCTTGCGGCGGCTGCCGTCAGCGCCTGGCCGAGTTCTGCCGGCCGGAGACAAAACTCTACCTCTGCGACAACGCGGGCGTGGCCGAGACCGTGACCATGGGCGACATGCTGCCTTATGGTTTTCGCGGCGATATCTTGAAGTGAAGAATTGGCTCAAATGAAGAGATGGCTGCAATGACGCAAAAGGCGGTGGACCATCTGATCGAAAGGCTGGACGGCCTAGCGCCGTCGACGGCACTGGTGCTGGGGTCGGGCCTTGGTGTCCTGGTCGACCGGATCGAGCACCCGATCCGCGTCCCCTATGCCGACCTGCCTGGTTTTCCCAAAAGCGGCGTCAGCGGCCATGCCGGCGAAGTGGTGGCGGGGCTGTTTGCCGGCGTGCCGGTGCTGATGCTGTCCGGCCGCGCGCATTACTATGAGCATGGCAACGCGGCGGCGATGCGCCCGGTGCTGGAAGTGCTCGCCGGCGTCGGCATCACCAAACTGATCCTCACCAATGCCGCCGGCTCGGTCGACCCGGAGATGCCGCCGGGCTCAGTGATGCTGATCACCGACCACATCAATTTCTCCGGCAGCAATCCGCTGATCGGCGAGCCTAGCGACCGCCGGTTCGTCGGCCTCACCGAAGCCTATGATGCCGGCATCCGCAAGGCGATCGAAAGCGCGGCGAAGGCGACCGGCACCGCGCTGCACAAGGGCGTCTATATGTGGTTTTCCGGCCCCTGTTTCGAAACGCCCGCCGAAATCCGCATGGCGCGCATCATGGGTGCAAACGCCGTCGGCATGTCGACCGTACCGGAGGTCATTCTCGCCCGCTTCCTTGGCCTGCGCGTCGCCGCCTGCTCGGTCATCACCAATTTGGCAGCCGGCATGACCGGAGCCGAGCTTTCGCACCAGGAAACCAAGGACATGGCGCCGGTTGGCGGGTCGCGGCTGGCAACGGTCCTGCACAGAGTGTTCCGCGACGGGCTGCTGGAGAGCTGATGCTTCCGCAGGAAATCATCCGCCACAAGCGCGACGGCCACAGGCTCTCGGCTGGTGAAATCGCCGCCTTCATCGACGGCGTGACCTCGGGCACCGTCAGCGATGGCCAGGTCGCGGCTTTTGCCATGGCGGTGTTCTTCAATGGCATGAACCGCGACGAGGCCGTGGCGTTGACGCTGGCCATGCGCGACTCCGGCGATGTGCTCGACTGGTCGGACCTGCCCGGCCCGGTCACCGACAAGCATTCGACCGGCGGCGTCGGCGACAATGTCTCGCTGATGCTGGCGCCGATCGTCGCCGCCTGTGGCGCCTATGTGCCGATGGTCTCGGGCCGGGGCCTTGGCCATACCGGCGGCACGCTGGACAAGATGGATGCGATCCCCGGCTACACCAGCCAGCCCGATATTGAGCTGTTCCGCAAGGCAGTGCTGGAAACCGGCTGCGCCATCATCGGCCAGACTACCGATCTGGCGCCGGCCGACCGCCGGCTCTATGCGATCCGCGACGTCACCGGAACCGTCGAATCGGTGCCGCTGATCACCGCCTCGATCCTGTCGAAGAAGCTGGCTGCCGGCCTGGGCTCGCTGGTGCTCGACGTCAAGGTCGGCAACGGCGCTTTCATGGAGAAGTCGCGCGACGCCACCGCGCTCGCCAACAGCCTCGTCGAGGTCGCCAGCGGCGCCGGGTTGAAAGTCTCGGCGCTGATCACCGGCATGAACGAACCGCTGGCCTCGGCCGCCGGCAACGCCGTCGAGGTGCGCAACGCCGTCGATTTCCTCACCGGCCGTCTGCGCGACCGACGCCTGGAGGATGTGACGCTGGCGCTGGCCGCCGAAATGCTGCAGTCGGCGGGACTGGTGTCGTCCAATCAGGATGGCATGCGGCGCGCCACCGAGACGCTGACCAGCGGCCGCGCCGCGGCCACCTTCGCCCGTATGGTTGCCGTACTCGGCGGCCCCGCCGATTTCATCGAAAGGCCGGAAAAATATCTGGCCGTGGCGCCAACGGAATTCTCGGTCAAGGCGACGACGAATGGCTTCGTCACCGGCATCGCCACCCGCGACATCGGCCTTGCGGTGGTTGCCCTGGGCGGCGGGCGTACTAGGCCTGACGACAAGATCGACCCCGCGGTCGGCATCACCAAGCTGCAGCCGATAGGCGCGGAGGTGAAAGCCGGAGATGCCCTGGCGCTGATCCACGCCCGCTCACCGTCCGATGCAGAGGCGGCCGCCGCCGCCGTGCTTTCGGCCTATGCGATCGGCGCTTCGAAACCACCGGCGGACAAGACCGTCATCCGACGGATCCTGCCGCGTGGCTGACCAGGCTTTGCTTTACTGAACGAGCAGCAGTGTGCCGTTTTCGGCCTGATACTTGCCGAGCCGGTTGAGGAAGCTCATGCCGATCAGATTGGTTTGCAGCGCCTTGTCGTCGAGCACGATGGCCTGCACACCGTCGATGCTGATGCTACCGATCTGCAGGCGATCGATCGTCACTACCGCCGCCTTGATCGTTCCGTTGGCGGTGCTGACCTCACGGTTGAAATCGGACGGGTTGAGCGACAGCCCAATCCGGCGCGCCGTTGACGTATTGACCGCGACCAGTGTCGCGCCGGTGTCGATCATGCCGTCGACCTGACGACCATTGAGTTTGAAAGTCGACGAGAAATGTCCGCGCCCGTCCGCCGCGACGACGACCTTGCGGCCGGTCGGCAGCGGCGCCACCGGCTTGTTGGGCACAGACGCAAGGTTGACCTCAGGTTGCGTCTCGACCTCGGGCTTGCCAGTCACCGCCGATTTCAGCAGGTTTTCGAACATCTGCGGATTCGACTGGTAGACAACCGGGATCGATGCCGATGTACCGGCAAAAACGCTGAGGATGAGAAGCTTGCGCAGCATGGATCGGCCTTTGTGAGAACCGATTCATTAGCGCTGGATGGTGTTTACCGCTTTAACGGGCGCTAAAGCCGCGCCATTGCGTAAACATTTGGTAAATCGTACCAGGCAACTTTGCCCTACTTCGTCCCGTACATGCGGTCGCCGGCGTCGCCGAGGCCCGGCATGATGTAGCCCTTCTCGTTGAGCTGGCGGTCTATGGACGCGGTGAAGACCGGGACATCCGGATGCGCCTTGGTGAAGCGCTCGATGCCTTCGGGCGCCGCCAGCAGGCAGAGGAAGCGGATGTTGGTGGCGCCGCGCTGCTTCAGCTTGTCGATCGCCGCGATCGCCGAATTGGCGGTTGCCAGCATCGGATCGACGACGATGACCAGCCGGTCGGCGAGATCGCTTGGCGCCTTGAAGAAATATTCGACCGCTTCCAGCGTTTCATGGTCGCGGTAGAGACCGACATGGGCGACGCGCGCCGCCGGCACCAGGTCGAGCAGGCCTTCCAGCAAGCCATTGCCGGCGCGCAGCACCGAGGCGAAGACCAGCTTCTTGCCCTCCAGCGTCGGCGCTTCCATGGTCTCCATCGGCGTTTCGATCGTCGTAGTCGTCAGTTCGAGATTGCGGGTGACCTCGTAGCCGAGCAGCAGCGATATCTCGCGCAGCAGTCGCCGGAAGCCGGCCGTCGAAGTCTCCTTCTTGCGCATGATGGTCAGCTTGTGCTGGACAAGCGGATGGTCGACGACGGTGACGCCCTTCATGATGTTCTCCTGATGCATGCGTGTCGCCCGAAACTGCGCGCATGGATCCCCGGGGATATGTCGCGCTTCAAGCTGCCTGGGCGAACCCTAGCGACAATGTACCGGCCAAGGAACCGCTTGGCCGCCACCGACCACAGCTTTGTCGGCAGAAATCAGCGTGCCGCACCGTTCAGCCTGGCAAGAAGGGCTGTCTTGGTCTTGCGATCGACGAAAGCGGCCTCGATAGCGGTTTTGGTGACGGCTGCCAACGCCTTCTCGTTCATTGCAAAATGCTCCGCTGCAATATCGTATTCGCGCTTCAGCGACGTCCAGAAATAGGGCGGATCGTCGGAATTGAGCGTCACCTTGCAGCCGGCCGCCTGCAGGGCGGGAAACGGATGGTCGGCAAAACTGTCGAACACCTTGAGCGCGATGTTGGAACCGGGGCAGCATTCCAGCACGATGCCTTCGTCGGCGATACGCCGGACAAGGTCCGGATTCTCGATGGCGCGCACGCCATGGCCGATACGGGAGGGTTTGATGTGGTCGAGTGCCGCCTTGACGGTCTCCCAACCAGTCAGTTCCCCGGCATGGATGGTGATGCCGAGCCCGGCCTCGCGCGCGATCTCGAAAGCCCTGACATAGTCCTCCATCTCGCCCATGCGCTCATCGCCGGCGACGCCGAAGCCAGTAACCAGCGGGTGCCCGCAACGCGCCGCGAAGCGCGCCGCCTTTTCGATCGACTCGACACCGACATGGCGTACGCCAGTGACAATCATACGGCCCTCTATGCCGGTCTTGGCCTTGGCGCGGAGCATGCCTTCGCCGAGCGCGTCGGTATAGGCCTTCGGCGACAGGCCGGCCTTCGTCGCATGGTCAGGCGAGGTGAACACTTCGGAGTAGATGGCCCCGTCTCGGGCCAGGCTGGTCAGATAATGGTCGGCCAGCCGCGCATAATCCTCCTCAGTGCGGAACAGATCGGAGGAAAAATCGTAAGCCGCGAGGAACGAGGTGAAATCGTGCCAGACGAAGGACCCGTTCTGGATATAGGGCGAAGTGTCCTTGCCGTATTTCTGCGCCTGGCGGATTACGAGTTCGGGCGCCGCTGCCCCTTCAATGTGGCAGTGCAGTTCCGCTTTCAAAGGCATTCACTTATCCCGTCGGTCAGTCCAGGTCTTGAAAACCCACCACCTGGAAGCGCGGCTGAACACCGCGCCTTAAACAATAGCGCCCACAGCATCGATCGGCTATGGTCCCGCCGGTTTTATGACGGATCAAAAAAATGTCAGTTGAGAGAACCACGGCCGCGGGCGGCATGGAAACCTCCTATGGTTTCAAGCGTGTAGGGGAAGGCGAAAAGCAGTCCCTGGTCAACGATGTTTTCCACAAGGTCGCCAACCGCTACGACCTGATGAACGATCTGATGTCGGCCGGCCTGCACCGGCTGTGGAAGGATGCCATGGTGACATGGCTCAATCCGCCGAAACGCGCGGGCTGGAAGGTCCTGGATGTGGCCGGCGGCACCGGCGACATCGCCTTCCGCATCGTCGATGCCAGCCATTGCAACGCGCATGCCACGGTGCTCGACATCAACGGCTCGATGCTCAGTGTCGGCCGCGACAGGGCCGAGAAGAAAGGCCTGTCCGGCAACACCGATTTCGTCGAGGCCAATGCCGAGGAACTGCCCTTCGCCGACGCCACCTTCGACGCCTACACCATCGCTTTCGGCATCCGCAACGTGCCGCGCATCGATGTCGCTCTCAGCGAAGCGTTCCGCGTGCTGAAGCCCGGCGGCCGGTTCCTGTGCCTGGAATTTTCCGAAGTCGAGATGCCGCTGCTCGACAAGGCCTATGAAGCTTGGTCCTTCAACGCCATCCCCAGGATCGGCAAGATGGTCACCGGCGATGGCGAGCCCTATTCCTATCTGGTCGAATCCATCGCCAAATTCCCCAACCAGCAGAACTTCGCCGCGATGATTTCCCGCGCTGGCTTCGACCGCGTTTCCTTCCGCAACTATTCCGGCGGTATTGCCGCGCTTCATTCAGGCTGGAAGCTTTGAGGCGGCATCGCATTTCCCATCCTCGATATAGCTCATGCCGGCCGCAAGGCCCGGCCTGGGTGCAGCCATGAGCAGCATCGGCGCTGGTTTCAGGCTCGCACGGGCCGGCTGGGTGCTGGTGCGCGAGGGCGTCATCGCCGCCCTGCCGGGCGAGGAACTGTCCGGCCTGCCGAAATTCGGCTGGCGGCTGGCGCGGCTTCTCACGCGCCGCCGCGCGCTCGCCTACGAACGCAGTGACCGGCTGGCCAAGGCGGTGGTCCGGCTCGGTCCGTCCTATGTCAAGCTCGGCCAGTTCCTGGCGACAAGGCCCGACGTCGTCGGCAACGACATGGCGCTCGATCTCGCCATGCTGCAGGACAAGATGCACACCTTCCCGAAGGCCGAGGCGGTCGCCGCCATCGAAGCCTCGCTTGGGCGCAAGGTGGGCGATCTCTACGCCGAGTTCGGCGACCCAGTCGCCGCAGCCTCGATCGCCCAGGTGCACGCCGCCGAAACCGTCCATGACGGCGTTGCCACCAAGGTCGCGGTGAAGGTGATCCGGCCCGGCGTGCGCCGCCGCTTCTTCCATGATCTCGAAAGCTATTTCCTCGCCGCCCGCTTGCAGGAGAAATACATCCCGTCGTCGCGCCGACTGCGGCCTGTCGAGGTGACCGAGACGCTGGCGCAGACCACCAAGATCGAGATGGACCTGCGCCTCGAGGCGGCGGCACTCTCGGAACTTGGCGAGAACACCAGGGATGATCCAGGCTTTCGCGTACCTTACGTCGACTGGGAACGCACCGGCCGTGACGTGTTGACCATGGAATGGGTCGACGGCGTCAAGATGAACAACATCGCGGGCCTTGAAGCCGCCGGCCATGACCTCAAGGCGATCGCCGCCAATCTCATCCAGTCGTTCCTGCGCCATACTTTGCGCGACGGCTTCTTCCACGCCGACATGCATCCCGGCAATTTGTTCGTCGAGGCCAACGGCACCATCGTTGCCGTCGATCTCGGCATTGCCGGCAGGCTCGGCAAGAAAGAGCGCCGCTTCCTCGCCGAAATCCTCTATGGCTTCATCACACGTGACTATCTGCGCGTCGCCGAAGTGCATTTCGAGGCCGGCTACGTGCCGCGCCAGCACAATGTCGCGGCCTTCGCGCAAGCGATCCGCGCCATCGGCGAGCCGATCCATGGCCAGCCAGCCGAGACCATTTCCATGGCCAAGCTGCTGACCCTGCTGTTCGAAGTGACCGAACTCTTCGACATGGCGACAAGGCCGGAATTGATCCTGCTGCAAAAGACCATGGTGGTGGTCGAGGGCGTGGCGCGCACGCTCGATCCCGCCTTCAACATGTGGAAGACGGCCGAGCCGGTGGTCGGCGGCTGGATCGCCGGCAACCTTGGCCCGCGTGGCATGATGATCGATGCGCGGGATGGCGCCAAGGCGCTGCTGACTCTGGCCCGCCAGGTGCCCGAGCTTGCGGCGCGCACCGACCGGCTGTCGCGCGAAATCGACCTGATGGCCGAGCACGGGCTGCGCTTCGACGAGACCACGGCGCGTGCCATCGGCAAGGCCGAGGCGCGCTACAGCCGCTCAGGCCGCATGGCACTATGGGTGATCGCGCTGACGCTGATTTATATCGCCTGGAAGATCATCTAACGCCCGGCCACAGCGGAATCTGGCTCGTCAACTTGCGACAATTTGATTGCATTGCTATCATTGCTATCACGCAGAATGAGCAGAGTGCAATCACATGGCCAGCATCACGATCCGCAATCTCGACGATGAGGTCAAGGAGCTGCTGCGCCGGTTGGCGGCGGAAAACGACCGCTCGATGGAAGAGCAGGCACGGGTGATGATCCGGGCCGCTGTCGCCGGTCAGATCGGACCCGGCCGTATCGACCAGATCGAAAAGACCCTCCGCGAGTTGACCACTGCGCACGGTACAGCGACTCCTGTTGCGGTCCCCGCAGGCAAGATCCTTCCGCGGGGCAGCCTCTCAGGCAAGCGCGTCCTGCTCATCATCGGCGGCGGCATCGCCGCCTACAAGGCGCTCGACCTGATCCGCCGGCTGCGCGAGCGCGGTGCGGCGGTGCGCGTGGTGATGACATCAGCGGCACAGGAATTCGTCACCACGCTGTCTGTCGGCGCACTCTCGGCCGATCATGTCTTCACCGAATTGTTCGACCGCAATGACGAGCATGACGTCGGCCACATCAGGCTGTCGCGCGAGGCCGACCTTCTGGTGGTGGCACCCGCCACCGCCGATCTGATGGCCAAGCTTGCCAACGGCCATGCCAATGATCTTCCCTCGACCGTGCTCATCGCCACCGACAAGCAGGTTTTGATGGCGCCGGCGATGAACCCCAGAATGTGGGCGCATCCGGCCACCCGCCGCAATCGCGCGACATTGGGCAAGGATGGCATTGCCTTCATCGGTCCGGCCAGGGGCGAGATGGCCGAGAGCAATGAGGCTGGCGAAGGCCGCATGGCCGAGCCGCTGGAGATCGTCGCCGCGATCGAGGCGCTGCTCGATGCCGGCCCAAAGCCACTGGCGGGGCGCAGGATCATCGTCACCTCCGGCCCCACACACGAACCGATCGACCCGGTGCGCTACATCGCCAACCGCTCCTCCGGCAAACAGGGACACGCCATCGCCGCGGCCTTGGCAAGACTTGGCGCCGATGTGCGCCTCGTCTCCGGCCCCGTAAGCATTGCCGACCCGGCCGGTGTGAAGACCATCCATGTCGAGCGCGCGCAGGAAATGCGCGATGCGGTGGAACAGCTTCTGCCGGCGGACGCGGCAGTGTTCGTCGCCGCCGTCGCCGATTGGCGCAGCGAGAATTCGGCCGGTGAGAAGATCAAGAAGGTAGCGGGTGAAGGCCCGCCGGTGCTGCGCATGGTCGAGAATCCCGACATCCTTGCCGGCGTCGGCCATCACAGCCAGCGGCCCAGCCTGGTCATCGGTTTCGCCGCCGAGACGCAGGATCTTTTGCGCAACGCCGAGGCCAAGCTCAGGAAGAAAGGCGCCGATCTGATCGTCGCCAACGATGTCTCGCACGAGAGCGGCATCGGCCCTTCAGGCGTGATGGGCGGTGATCGCAACCGGGTGCGGATCGTATCGAAGGCCGGCGTCGAGGAATGGCCCGAAATGACCAAGGACGAGGTGGCGGCACGGCTCGCCGCCCTGATTGCCGAGCGGCTGAAAACGATCGTCGTTTGACGTGTTGGCGGGAAAACCCTTCCGCCAACACCCTGCTGCTGCCGATGAATCTCAGCTGTCAGTTGGACAAAAGCTCCGCTGTGCGGGCAAGCGCGCCGCCAAAACCGTTGAGCGGAATGGAAAAGCTCACCGCTTGCCCGGTGTCGGCGGCGAAGGCATCGATCTTCAGCGTGGTGCCGTTCTTGAGCAGCGGCGTGACATTGGCATCGAAAGCCACCGGCACCAGGCAGCCGACCACCTGGCAGGTGTTGAACGCCAGGCGGCCGTCGAGCTTCTGGTCGTCGATGGTCAGGGTAACGCCCTTGGCCAGCGCCAGGCCAAACGGCAGGGCAAGGGTTCCGGTCGCGTCGTCGCCGGTCTTGCTCGACAGCTCGATCGCCAGCAGCCGCTGGTTGCTTTGCTTGTTGAATTGCTGATGCGACAGGCTGCAGACCTTGTTCGTGCCCGATATCTGGCAATTGACCGTCCAGTCGCCATGGGTTTCGGACAGAGCCGATGCACCCCCGGGCAGTTGCGGCGCATCGGCGGCGGGCGCGGGCGTCGCCGCCACCTTGTCGCCCTTGGTCTGCGCAGCCGTGGCCGGCAGCCCGACAATGCAGGCCACACCCAACATCGCTGCGAAATACGCGTATTTCCTCATCAAGACCTCTCCCGCCCGGCTCCGTCTTGAGCCAGCCTAGAAACTGACCTTGAAAGACGCGCTGACTGCATTCTGTTTGACCGTTTCCCCGAAGGCGCCGTTATACCTGACGGACATGCCGACGCCATTGACGCCATTCAGCTCGAGGCCGGCGCCGACCCGATAGAGCGGCGAATCGATCGCTTCCGTCAAGTGCAATGCTGGGTTGCCGGCAGATTCTCCGCCGCCGCGAAGCGGGTGGCCAGGGCGAAGGCGTGATCGATTTCAAGGCGACCGATGTGCGGCCATGGCATCGCCGGACGAACACCCTATATAGTGGCGATGAACAGGGTTTTTCGCAGGAATGAGCGAATGTCAGCGCGGCGACCATGGATGGGTCTTGCATCGGTGGTGCTGGCCGCAGCGGTTGTGGCCGGCTTTGCGCTGCCCGCTTCGGCGCAGGTGCTCAATCCCTATGCCAAAAGTAACGCGTTGATCCAGCAGAACGATCTGCAGACCTTGCAGAACCGGGTGCAGCGGCAGCAATTTCAGCAGCAGCAACAGCAATATCGTGCCCAGGACCGCGTGATCGTCCAGCAGCCGCCGCCGGTGGTGCCGCAGGTCAGGCCGAGCTGCCAGACGCAGATAATCGGCAACACCGCTGTGAGCACCTGTCGCTGACGGGCGGGCTGCTCTTTTAATTAGCCGACTTACATGGTAGGGGCGTTCGAGTGCCCCTGCGGCAGTTTGGGTTTTGCAAAGGCGCCACATCACGCTATGGGGCACTGCACCGACTGGATTGTTACGAATGGCAGTCACCAAGAAAAAGGCCGTGCGCAAGGCCAAGAAAGGCGAGCGGATCCGCCAGGTCGCGGCGATCCCCTTTCGGCGGAATGCGCATGGCGACATCGAGGTAATGCTGGTCACCTCGCGGACGACGCAGCGCTTCATCGTCCCCAAGGGATGGCCGATGAAAGGCAAGAGCGGCCGCAAGGCCGCCACCATCGAGGCGATGGAAGAAGCCGGCGTGCTCGGCAAGACTTTGAAGCAACCGGCGGGCACCTATTCCTATTGGAAACGGCTGGCCAACAACTTCATTCGTGTCGACGTCATCGTCTATCTGCTTGAGGTCACCGAGGAACTCGCCAACTGGCAGGAAGCCAAGCGGCGGCAGCGGGCTTGGCTGGCGCCGGCCGACGCGGCGATGCTGATCGACGAGCCGGACCTCTCGACGCTGGTGGGGACCTTGACCATTCCAGGACCTGCGCCAATCAAAGCTGGCTGAGGCCGTCCTCAGCCGCTCGTACCGCCGTCTTCGGGAAAAGGGCGCGCCGGTGTGCCGGTATAGGCCCACAGCCATTCGCGCGGCAGCGGTCCCTTGTTGCGCTCGCTCTGCTGCGACTGCTCCCAGGCATGCGCCAGAATGCCGACGGAGCGCGACAGCACGAAGAGGCCGCGCGTCAGCGGCGGTGGAAAGCCGAGCTCGCCATAGATGACCGCCGTGGCGCCATCGATGTTGAGCGGGATCTTCTTGCCCTTGCGCCGTGCGACATCCGCCTCGATCGCTTCGGCGATATCGGCGAACCGTCCATTGACGATACTGCGCGCAGCAAATTCGCGGGTCAATTCCAACAGCCGTGGCGCGCGCGGATCGACCGGGTGGAAGCGGTGGCCGAGCCCCGGCACATAACACTTTTCCTCGGCGAAGAACCGGTCGAGCCGTGCCGAGACCGCCTCATTCAGCGCCGCCCCACCATCGATCACCACGGCGATATCGCCATAGAGGGACAGTGCCTGTTCGCCGGCGCCGCCATGCACGTCACCGAGCACGTTGATGGCCGATGCCATGGCGCTGTTGATGCCGACGCCACAGGTGGCGGCCATGCGGGCAATGGCGATCGACGGCGCCTGTGGTCCGTGGTCGACGGCCGCCCCCAGCGCAATGCCAAGCAGTGCCGCCTGGTCCTCGCTGGGCAATTCACCGCGCAGCATCAGCCAGATCATCGCCGGGAAACTGACGCGGCCGATCAGGTGCTGGATCTCATAGCCGCGCAGCCGGATGACGCCATCCTCGATGCCTTCACCACCGACGAACGCTCGCTCAGCCTGGCCGAAATCGCGGTGCGTACCGGCCTCTACAAGAGCACGATCCTGCGGCTGGCGAATTCGCTGCTGCGCGGGCAGCTGCTTGAGCGCCTGGACGATGGACGCTACCGGGTCGGGCCTGCCGCCTTTCGGCTCGGCGCGCTCTATCAGCGCTCGGTCGTGGCGGTCGATATCCTGTTGCCGATCATGCGCGACCTCTCCGAGCACAGTTGGGAGAGTGTTGCCTTCTATGTTCGTTCGGGTGACGTCCGCACCTGCCTATATCGTGTCGAATCCAAGCATCCGATCCGCTACACGATACGCGAGGGCGACGTATTGCCTTTTCTGGTCGGCTCCGGCGGACGCGTGCTTGCCGCGTTTTCCGGCCAGCCGGGCGAACCCTACGAGACCATCCGCAGGACCTGCAATTGCCTCGCCGTCGGTGACCGCGACCCCGACACGGCAGGCGTCTCGGCGCCGGTATTCGGGCCGGGACGCGTGCTGCTTGGCGCCTTGACGCTGGCTGGCCCGAGCTCGCGCGTCGACGCTGCCTTCCTTCAGCGCATGAAACGTCCGCTGCTCGAGGCGGCGGCTCGCGCCACGCGTGCCTTCGGCGAAGACGCCTCCTTGCTGGAGCAAGCCAGTCTCGCGGCGGAGGCTCTATCCTAGCTCCCGAGTTTGCGGCCCGGAAGGCTCGATAAGTTTCAAATACAAATTGATCAAACTTGAAGCAATTGCTTGACGTAGCGTAATATTCGACTCTCTCGTAACAAGAATCGGTTTTGTAAAAAAGGAATTATTTATTCGCTGTTAAGCCCGCCCGTGATAACCGGATTGTTGTCGCCGTCTGAGTGACATGAGGGAAGAACAGCGTCCTGAACCGACGGATGAAACAGTCGGATGGACGCGCTGACAGGATCATGGCAAGTCCATGGAAGTTCGATGAAGCTGTCATCGAGGAACGCGAGCCCCCGTCTTCTCGGGTTGGTCTGGCCGTTCATTGCCGTCGTCCTCATCCAGGCGCTGGTCGCCAGCCTCAGTCTCTACACCCTGTCGGCGGTTCGCGCCTATGTCGGCGGCGAGAGCCAATGGTCGAAGGGGCAAAAGCACGCCATCTATTTCCTCAGCCTTTATGCCGACACCGGCAAGGAGGAGTTCTTCAGCGAGTATCGTGCAGCGATCGCCGTTCCTCTGGCCGACCGCTCGGCCCGCCTGGCACTTGAGCAGCCCGAGCCCGACACTGAAGCGGCGCGCGCCGGCTTTCTGCAGGGCAGAAACCATCCGGACGACGTTGCCGGAATGATCTGGCTGTTCCAGAATTTCCGCAGCTTCATCTATCTCGACACAGCCATCCGCCACTGGACCGCCGCCGACACGATGATCCTCGCCATCCAGCAGCTCGGCGACGCGATGCACGCGACATTGAGCAAGGGGAAGGCGTCACCGGCTGAGATCAACGCCTGGAAGACGGATATCCATCAGCTGGATCGTCAGATCAGCCCTCTTTCCAAGGCCTTCTCGGACAGTCTCGGCGAGGGATCGCGCTTCATCCGCGTGCTGCTCACCTTTGCCAATCTCGTCACCGCGGCCTTGTTGATCCTGCTTGCCGTGTGGCGCACCCGCAAGCTCCTGGCGCAGCGGCAAGCCTTCCAGCTGGCGCTCAATACCGAGCGCGAGCGCGCCCAGATCACGCTGGCTTCGATCGGCCAGGCCGTGATCAGCACCGGGGCTGACGGACGGCTGGACTATATGAACCCGGTCGCCGAGAAATTGTTGGCCTGCCCGTTCAGCGGCGCCAAGGGCAAACCGATCGCTTCGTTGTTCCGGCTGGTGGACAAAGACACCAGCGTTGAAGAACCCCGACTGATTGAATGCCTGCTGGCTGGCGAGCCGCGCCGTTCCAGCGCCCGTCCGCAATTGCTGCAGCGGCCGGACGGCTCTGTTGTTCCCGTCGCGCTGACCGGCGCGCCGCTGCTCGTTTCCGGCGAGGTCGTCGGCGCGGTGCTCGCCTTCCACGACATGACGCGCGAAGAGGACTATATCGAGCGGCTTTCATGGCAGGCGTCGCATGACGCATTGACCGGGCTCGCCAACCGGCGCGATTTCGAAAGCCGGCTGGAAAGGACGATCGTCGAATTGCAGGGCCAGCCCCGGCAACACGCCTTGATGTATCTCGATCTCGACCAGTTCAAACTGGTCAACGATACCTGCGGCCATGCCGCGGGCGACCAGCTGCTGCGCCAGATCTCCGCGCTGCTGACCCGCGAATTGCGGCCCGGCGATGTGCTGGCACGATTGGGCGGCGACGAATTCGGCGTGCTGCTGATCGATTGTGAAGCCGGCAAGGCGGCCGACATCGCCGAACGGCTGCGCGCGGCCGTGCAGGACCTGCATTTCGCCTGGGATAGCAGGCCTTTCAACACCAGCGTCAGTGTTGGCATGGTGCAGATCGCCGATGCGCAAGTGACGATCGAGGAAGCGCTGCGGGCCGCCGATGTCGCCTGCTACATGGCCAAGGAAAAGGGCCGCAACCGCGTCCAGATCCACAGCGACGGCGACATGGCCTTGCGCGAGCGTTTCGGCGAGATGGCCTGGGTGCAGCGCCTGCACGCCGCATTGGAGCAAAACCGCTTCAGGCTTCATGCCCAGGAAATCTGGCCGCTCAACGACGCCGCCGCCGAGGCGGGAGCGCATATCGAAATCCTGTTGCGGCTGACCGACGAAGACGGCGGCTTCGTCACCCCGCAGAGCTTCATTCCCGCGGCCGAGCGTTACGGCCTGATGCCGTCGATCGACCGCTGGGTAGTGCGCAGCACCTTCCGCGTCCTGGCCGCACGGCAAGCCGA
Organism: Mesorhizobium sp. P2_E9; assembly: GCF_056403815.1. Taxonomy (NCBI): domain Bacteria; kingdom Pseudomonadati; phylum Pseudomonadota; class Alphaproteobacteria; order Hyphomicrobiales; family Phyllobacteriaceae; genus Mesorhizobium; species Mesorhizobium sp. P2_E9. Next base: position 24,077 of record NZ_JBFUET010000026.1, on the reverse strand, counting down.
TCCGCGCACGCCGCCGATCACGACATGCGCCATCAATCTTTCCGGCGCGACTTTCGGCGACGAGACCTTTCTAGGCTTCCTGCGCGAGCAGTTCCTCATCCATGGCATTTCGCCGGCCATGATCTGCCTGGAGATCACCGAAACCAGCGCCATCGCCAATCTCACCAATGCCATGCGCTTCATTGCCGATCTGCGCGGGCTTGGCTGCCGTTTCGCACTCGACGATTTCGGCTCCGGCATGTCATCCTTCGCCTATCTCAAGCACCTGCCGGTCGACTACCTCAAGATCGACGGCAGCTTCGTCAAGGACATGGTGGAGGATCGCATCGACCGCGCCATGGTCGAGATGATCCACCACATCGGCAAGGTCATGGGCAAGCGCACCATCGCCGAGTTCGTCGAAAGCGACGGCATCATCGCCGCCCTGAAGACGATCGGCGTCGACTACGCCCAGGGCTATGGGATCGCCATGCCGCAGCCCTTCGATGCTTCGACGGTGCTGCTTGGCCCGAACGTCACGCCGGCCGCGGGCGATGCCGCCGATCCCTGGACCGACCTTGCGCGCAAGCTGCGCCGCAAGGCTGGCTAGAACTATGCCCTTGTCGGCGAGACCCGCTAGTTCAGCTTGACCAGAACCACGCGGCGGTTCTTGGCGCGGCCCGCCTCGTCGTCATTGCTGGCGACGGGCGCCATCATGCCGGCGCCGGCTGCCGTCAGCCGCGAACCATCGATGCCGTATTTCCCCACCAGCGCCGCCTTGACCGCTTGCGCCCGCCGCGACGACAGGTCGAGATTGTAATCGAAGGCGCCTTGATTGTCGGTGTGGCCGACGACGATCACAGCCATCTTCGGCTCGTTGGCCAGCAGTGTCGAAATCTCCTTCAGTGTCGGCTCAGACTCCGGCTTGATGTCGGCCTTGTCGGTGTCGAAGAAGATGCCGTAAAGCGAAATGCTGCCGGTGGCGGAGAGCGAATCCGCCATCTTGGCGGCCTCCACGACCACCATCTTCTTGTCGCGCGCCTTCGGTTCCAGCACCTGGACGACGGCGACGGTGCGGCCGTTGAGCGCCTTGCAATAGAGATCGTCGGTCAGCGAATAGGTCTGCACCGTGACATAGGCATCGCCGCCGTCCTGCGGCACCTTGGCGGAGAAATAGCGCTGGTCGTTGATGCCGGTGGCCAGCGCGCAAGCGCCATTGGAGAATGCCGCGTCCTTGAGATCGCTCTCGTGGAAAGAATACATCGTCAGGCTCATGTCGCCGCCACCGCCGCTCGACGAACGGTCGGCAGCGCCGCCGCACTCCTCCTTCTTGCACTCGAACAGGACTTCGCCACCGGCTGCCTTGATCACATCCTGATAGTTGCGCAGAACTTCAAGCGGCGAGCGCTCGGCCGGCAGCACATAGGCGATGCGGGTCAAGGCACCCTCGACCTCGGCCTTCTTGTCGGGTGCGAAGACGCGGTTGTTCATCGCATCACGCGCGTCCGGGTCAGCGCTCGGCTTCAGCGGCGATAGCGGCACACTGAAATCGGTGAAGGCCAATTTCACATAGGAGACGATGAACGAGCCTTCGTAGCGCTTGGCCAGCTGATTGTCGGCGGCCCCCTTGATATCGGCGGTCGGCACCGTTGCGTCGGCCGCCGCGAGCCGCAATGTCAGCGCAAGCACGAGCCCCGCCCAGAAAAACCTCATGACTGTCGTCTTGAATGCATGCATCGATCATCCCCCTCATTTGATGATCGATGCTAACAGAGCGGGTATGTCCAGTCGATGACGCCGTTCAGGGCCGCCGCTCCAGCAGGATGGTCGGGGCATCGTGATAGAGGGTCCGCGTCACCTCGCTGTAGCCGCACTTTCTGGCGACATTCTGTGAAGCCGTATTTTCGGGATCGATGATGCAGACGGTTTTGGTACGTCCGAAGGTCTCGTCGCCCCAGACGTGCACGCGGCTGACGATCTCGGTGGCAAGGCCGGCACCGTGCACGGCCGGAGCCAGCGCCCATCCGGCTTCGGGAATGCCTTCGATCGACGGTTCCATGTCGCGCTTGAGGTCGTGAAAACCGGCCTCTCCGACGAAGCGGCCCGTTGCCTTCTCCTCAATCGCCCAGAAGCCGTAGCTGAGCAGCGACCACAGGCCGGCATGACGCAGGAAGCGCATCCAGCTTTCCTCGCGCGTGCGCGGCTTGCCACCGATGAAGCGGGTGACGACCGGGTCGGCCCACATCGTGGCGTAGGCGTCGAAATCCTCCATCCGGTGCGCCCGCAGGATAGTTCGCTGCGTCTCGATGACGGGGGCAACGGTCACTTGGCGGTTGTTCATGGGACTTGCCTCGCTGATGGTGTCCGCGCTTAGCAAATCGCCCCCGCGGTGCAAGGGCCAGCAGAAGATGCGCCATCATCCAGAACCGCAATGTGCAATGTTCTGCAGTGAGAAATCCGTTCGGCGATGTTATCTTCCCGGCAGGCTGATTCAGCACCTCGCGACGCGCCTTTTTCGGACGCGGCTGGTGCTCAAACCCAAGGGAAAAACATGGACACGACCGACCTTGTGCTTGCCATTGTCCATCATCTGCTGGTGTTTTCCCTGGCAGGGATCATCGGCGCCGAATTCGTGCTGATCCGTGGCGACCTGCCCGCCATGACACTCAAGCGGCTCGCCGGCATCGACCGTCACTACGGCATCATCGCCACGCTGATCATCATCGTCGGCATTGGCCGTGTCGTCTGGGGCCTCAAAGGCTGGGAGTTCTACGTCTACAACTGGGTGTTCTGGGCCAAGATGGCGGCATTCGGCGTTGTCGGCCTACTGTCGATCATCCCGACGGTGCGCTTCATTTCCTGGAACCGGCAGGCAAGCGCCAATCCCTCCTTCACTGTACCCGCGAGCGAACTGGCCTCGGTGAAGACCTATATCCGCGCCGAGGCCTTCGTCTTCCTGCTGATCCCGGTCTTCGCGGCGGCGATGGCGCGCGGTTACGGCTATTGACCGTCAGCGGCGGACGTCTCTAGCGCCCCGCAATCTCCACCAGGGGCGCTGGAACGCTGGTCGTCTTCTCCTCCGCCTTGCAGATGTCGGCGATGACGCAGGCCGGGCAATCCGGCTTGCGCGCCTTGCAGACATAGCGGCCATGCAGGATCAGCCAGTGATGCGCGTGGCGCATATATTCGTCCGGGATGATCCTCAGCAGCCCCTGCTCGACCTGTTCAGGCGTCTTGCCGGGCGCCAGGCCAAGCCGGTTACCGATGCGGAAAATATGTGTGTCGACCGCCATCGTTTGCTGGCCGAAAGCCATGTTGAGCACGACATTGGCGGTCTTGCGCCCGACCCCCGGCAGCTTGACCAGTTCATCGCGGTCGTCGGGCACCTCGCCGCCATGGTCGCGCATCAGCGCCTCGGATAGTGCGACCACGTTCTTGGCCTTGTTGCGCCACAGTCCGATGGTCCTGATGTAATCACCGACCTTGGCCTCACCCAGCGCCAACATCTTCTGCGGCGTATCGGCGACCTTGAACAGCGCCCGCGTCGCCTTGTTGACGCCGGCGTCGGTCGCTTGCGCCGAAAGCACCACCGCCACCAGCAGCGTGAAGGCGTTGACATGTTCGAGCTCGCCCTTCGGCTCCGGCCGCTGCACCGAAAAGCGCCGGAAAATCTCGTGCACTTCGGCCCGACTGTAGCGCGAAGTCCGCCGCACCGGCCGGGGGCGCGGCTTGGCATTCGAACCATCGCGCCGTCCGGGCGGCAGCTCTTTTTCGGGCTTGGAAGAATCTTTGGACTTGGGGCTCGCCATTTCCCTCCTATAATATCCTGTCATGAGCGACACAAACGCCTCGTTTCAGGCTGACGAACCCTTCTTTCACGCATTGCTGACCCCACACCGGTCGCTGGGCAGGACGGGCTTCCTGGTCCTGATGGGCGCGCTGCTGTTTGGCTGGCTGGTGACCGGTGGGTTTTTCCTGTCGCGTGGCGCCTGGCCGGTGTTCGGCTTCTTCGGCCTCGACGTGATCGCCGTCTACATCGCCTTCCGCGCCAACTATCGCGCCGCCCGCGCCCGCGAGGAAGTTTCGGTCTCCCGCACCAGCCTCGACATCCGCAAGACGACCCCTTCGGGGAAATCGGAAGCGCATCGCTTCAACCCGTTCTGGACGCGATTTTCGGTCGCCCGTCACGCCGAGATCGGCATCACCAAAATGACGGTGGAAGGACAAGGCCAGAACGTGCCGATCGGCGGCTTTCTCGATCCTGAATCCCGCGAGAGCTTTGCCACCGCCTTCTCGCGCGCCTTGGCGACCGCCAAGGCGCGTTGAAAGCAATTCCAGGAAAAGTGTGAAGCGGTTTTCCCGGGAAAAGCGCTTAGCGCTTTCCCTAGGGAATTGCGGCAAACAAAATGCCCCAGAAACGATACCGCAAAAGCCTGCCGACCTTTCGCAGCGCCGGAATGTGTTTCCACAGCCGGACGAACAGTTTGGCCGACCAGCCCATGCGAGCGGCATGTTCCGGCTTGTAGGCGGAAATATCCTCGACGAAGCGCAGCTTCGGGATCGCCAGTTCCAACTCATGCGGATCGTCGATCGCCCAGTGAACCGCGGCGCCCGTCGCCTTGATGGTCGGATTGAGGCGAAGCAGCGTCAGGCCGAAACGGCTGTAGGCGTCGAACATCAGCTCGCCGCCGGCAAGATGCGCGACAAGCCGCGAAACCAGGCGTAGCCCTTCGTCGGCAGGCAGATAAGGCGTCAGCCCCTCCGCCACCACGATGGCCGGGCGGTTGCGGGGCACTTCGGCCAGCCAGCCGGGCTCGGTCACCGACGAAGCAATGAGGTGGTAATGGTCGCGGGACGGGTAGAGTTTGCGCCTGAGGTCGATGACCTCGGGATAGTCGACGTCGAACCAGTCCACGCCTGGTGGCGGATCGACACGGAAGATGCGCGTATCGAGCCCGCAACCCAGATGCAGGACGATGGCGCCGGGATTTCTGGCCAGAAAATCCTCAACACGAACGTCCAGTGTCTTGGCTCGGATCGCCAGGCCAATGCCGAGATTCTCGTCGACTTTGAGCCTCGCAAAATCATAGTCGATCTTGCGCACCGCCTCGTCGGCGAAGTGATCCCCAAGCAGCGAATGCGGCAGCCGGCTCTCCAGCGCCTTGCCGTAGAGCGTCATCAGCAAGGTTTCCTTTGCCCCGGTCAGATGCACTTTCTCGCCAGCCATCGGCATCTCCTGGGCACGAAACCCGAGTCTATCTGGGTATGCGCGGCAAGAAGGCAAGTTTCGGGTGGCGAACGGCGCCCCAAGGGGCGATATTCCTGGGCAAGGAGACAGTTCGATGAGCACACAGACAGCAGTCCTCAAAAAGGACATCACGCCGCAAGGCAGCGACTATGAGATCGTGCGCCGCGCCATCGAGAAGATCAGCCTCGATTATCGCGACCAGCCTTCGCTCGAGGAGCTTGCAGAGGAGGTCGGCGAAACGCCGACCGGCCTGCAAAAGCTCTTCACCCGCTGGGCTGGCCTGTCGCCAAAAGCCTTCCTGCAGGCGGTGACGCTCGACCATGCGCGCCGGCTGCTCGATTCCGGCATGCCGCTGCTCGAAACCTCGTTCGAACTGGGCATGTCCGGTCCCGGCCGGCTGCATGACCTGTTCGTCACCCATGAGGCGATGTCGCCGGGCGACTACAAGACGCGCGGTGCCGGGCTGACCATCCGCTACGGCTATCACCCCTCGCCTTTCGGCACCGCCCTGATCATGGCCACCGACCGCGGCCTTGCCGGCCTCGCCTTCAGCGACCCCGGCGAAGAACGTGCGTCGTTCGCCGACATGTCCAGCCGCTGGCCGAACGCCACCTATGTCGAGGACATGACTGCCACCGGGCCCTACGCCGCGCGCATCTTCGACCAGTCACTGTGGCGCCCCGACCAGCCGCTGCATGTCGTCATGATCGGCACCGACTTCCAGGTTCGTGTCTGGGAGGCGCTGCTGCAGATTCCGATGGGCAAGGCCCGCACCTATTCCTCGATCGCCGCCAGCATCGGCGCGCCAAGCGCCAGCCGCGCGGTCGGTGCCGCCAATGGCGCCAACCCGCTCTCCTTCGTGGTGCCTTGCCATCGCGCCATCGGCAAGTCCGGCGACCTCACCGGCTACCACTGGGGCCTGACCCGCAAGCGCGCCATCCTGGGTTGGGAGGCGGGGCAAGTGTCGTCGTGAATATCGATTTTCCAGTTATTGCCGTATAAATCTATATATCCCTTATAAACTGGAAGTATTTATAATAATTCTGTGTCGTTTTTCTTTATTGCAACCAACGACAACCCACGGGTTGCGCAACAGCTACTTCAACTAACCATTTTAGTTTACCCTAAATTAACCACGATAAAGCGATGATGACCCATATTAATTCGGGCAATCCGGCTTAATAGGAGGTCTCGATGAGGTTGTTTCGCACTGTCGTCGGTGCAGCCATGCTGGTCGTCTGTGTGAATCAGGCGGCGTTGGCCACGACGCAGAATGTCATTTTCAACGGCACGATCACCGCGACCTGCACGCTGGTGGTCGTCACCAACGGCACGATGACGGTGAGTCCCGATCTCCAATCACTGAGCTCGCATAACAGCGGTGGCTCGGCGGGGACGGTCACGCTCACCACCACCGGCGGTGTGTCGCTGAGCGTCGATCCGGTCACCACGACCACAGTGCCGGCCGCCGACACCACGGCCATCACCTGGACACCAACCTATTCGGCGAGCGGTGCCCACACGATCGCGGAGACAGGCTCGGCCACCAGCCTGACCGCGCCCGGCGCCGATCTCGTCACGGTCCACCTCGCCGGCACCAAGGGCGGCAGCAACCGCTTCGCCTCCGGAAACTATCAGGCAACCGTGACGGTGCGCTGCGAATAGCCCTCGGGAAGGAGGCATCCTTGACATTTTCTGGAACCTTGGCGACGGCGCTGGTCGTCGGCCTGATCCCTGTTGCCGCGGCGGCTCAGTCGATGTCGCCGATGCGCGGCGAGGTCAACAGTTTCACCGACGTCTTCGCGGTCCGCGTTTTCCCGGCCAATCCCTACGACCAGAAGATCAAGATCGAAGTTCACGTCTATGATCAGGACTTTCAGCCGGTGGAAGCCAAAATCTCTCCCAGTGTCTTCCAGCTGGCTTCGCAGGCGTCCCGTCCCGTCCTTGTGGTCGTGCCCTTCGACGGCGCCCCGGACCGTAAAGTGCGTATCTGTACCGAAAGCATCCCCTTTCCCAATCAGCAGACCCAGATAAAGGCACAGATATGCGGAAAGTTCTTTGGACATCGCAAGTCCTGACGCTGGCACTCGCGGTTGCCGTGGCAAGCGCTGCGCCGGCTCTGGCCCAAGATGTCTACAACCTCAACCAGAACGAGACCGGATTCAATCTGCCCGGCGTCACCTTGCCCCAGGGCCAGGACGAGGTCCACGCTGCCGACGGCACCACTTGCCGTTCCGCGGTCTCCGGATCGGGCGCCTATCTCGATCTCGGCGTCATCAGGGGCAACAGCCAGTCCAACAACGACGTCGCCACCTACGGCCGCGTGGTGATCCCGATCGGCCGCACACCAAAGCGTCTCGACTGCAGCCGACTCTATGAACTCGAGGTGCAGCGCCTGCAAATGGAACTGAAGCTGTTGAAGATGGGCGTCAATGTCGACGGCGGCACGACGGCAAGCGTTGCCACCACTGCTCCCACGGCCGCATCACCCGGATGGGCCAACGAAGGCTGGAGCCTCAGGACCGGAAATAGCGATGGCAAGAAAAAGAAGAAGAAGAAATAACCGCGCGCTGCTTGCGATGGCAGCATTTGCCGGCTTCTGCCTTCCGGTGCAAGCGGCGATCATCGGCACCTGCACCATCATGGTCGGGGCATCGGGAACAATGACCGCAAATCCCGCCATCGGCATACTGGGCTCCAAGCAGGCAGGCGGATCAAGCGCCAGCGCCACCGTGGTGGCAAACTCGCTGCTGTGCTCGCTACTTAACTTGCTTGACTGTTATTCTGTTTCAGCGCCGGCACCTGCCGCATTCTCGTCCGCGCCGAGCGGCGGCAGCACCAATGTCACTTTCGCCTCGGTCTTCCGCCTCGATGGCTCGGGGGTCGATGTCAACGGCAGCGTACCGCAAAGGGTCGTCAACGGCACCCACCCCATGCAGGTCGATCTCACCGCCACCAAGTCGAGCGGTATCTTTCCCGCCGGCACCTATCAGGGCATCGTCACCGTGCGCTGCGAGTGAGGCGACAAATCACCTTTTGATATCCACATGGTCTGGCAAGTCATCGCATGACGCGCTAGCTTCCCGGGCAACCGGGGTGACGGTGCATTCATACTGATGCACCGGCGCACCTCGCCATCTCGATCCACATCGTGGATCTCGATCCACATCGTGCTTTCCGAAAGTCGATCCTGATTTCCGGCCAGCGCTGGCAGGGAGGCACTTTCTTGATAGTCGTCATCGGCTCGATCAACCTCGACCTTATCGCCAACGTCGACCGCTTGCCGAGCCCCGGCGAAACGGTGAGCGGCTCCGGTTTCGCCACGGCGCCGGGCGGCAAGGGCGCCAACCAGGCGCTGGCTGCCGCGCGCGCCGGTGTCCCTGTGCGCATGGTCGGCGCCGTCGGCAAGGACAGTTTCGCCGCCGAGGCGCTGTCATTGCTGCGCGAGGCCAAGGTCGACCTATCAGGCGTGGGAGAAACCTTCGCCTCGACCGGCACGGCACTGATCATGGTCGGCGACGACGGCGAGAACATCATCGCCGTGGTTCCCGGCGCCAATGCTTCCGTGGTGCCCGGCGACCTCTCCAAGGCCTTTCTGAAAAAGGGCGATGTCGTGCTGCTCCAGCACGAGATCCCGCTGGCAACCGTAGAAGCCGCACTCGACCAGGCACGGGCTGCCGGCGCCATCACTGTGCTCAACACCGCTCCTTTCCAGGGCGATGCGGCGGCTTTCCTGGGCAAGGCCGATTATGCCGTCGCCAACGAGACCGAGTTCGACCTCTATGGCGAGGCGCTGGCGTTGAAGGGCCGCGACCGGGCGGCACGCATGCGCGACTTCGCCGCGAAAACAGGCAGCACCATCGTCGTCACGCTCGGTGGCGACGGCGTTATGGCGGCGACGCCGAGTGATTTCCTGACCGTTGCGGCCATGAAGATCACGCCTGTCGACACGGTCGGCGCAGGCGACACCTTTTGCGGCTACTTCGCTGCCGGCCTGTCGTCCGGCCTTGCGCTCGACAAGGCACTGGCGCGCGCCGGTGCGGCCGGCTCGCTGGCCTGCCTGAAGCCCGGTGCTCAACCAGCGATCCCGCTGGCCAAGGATGTCGATCAGGCCTTGCAGGAAGCCAGCTGAAATGACGCGCCCCCGGACGAAACATGCCGTGCAGCCGGCTGGCGATATCTGCCGCCTGTCGGCCATCGAGCTTGCCGACGCGATCCGTCGCAAGACACTGTCCGTGCGCGAGGTGGTGACGGCCTTCCTCGACCGCATCGAGGCGGTCAACCCGCTGGTCAACGCCATCGTCTCGTTGCGCGACCGCGGCGACATCCTGCGCGAAGCCGATGCGGTCGATATCAGGCGGGCCGATGGCGACGCCGGCACGCTCTTCGGCCTGCCGATCGCCATCAAGGATCTTGCCTCGACCACGGGGCTGAGGACCTCCTTCGGCTCGCCGATCTTTGCCGATTTCGTGCCGCAGGAAGACGATTTCTTCGTCGAGCGCATCCGCAACGCCGGCGCCATCATCATCGGCAAGACCAATGTTCCCGAATTCGGGTTGGGATCCAACACCTACAACAACGTCTTCGGCCCGACGCTGAACGCTTTCGATCCGGCACTCACCGCCGGCGGTTCGAGCGGCGGTGCGGCGGTGGCGCTGGCGCTCGACATGGTGCCTGTCGCCGACGGCAGCGACTTTGGTGGTTCGCTGCGCAATCCCGCCGCCTGGAACAATATCTACGGTTTCCGCCCGTCGCAGGGGCTTGTGCCCGGCGGCCCGGACTTCGAGGTCTTTCATGCGCAGATGGGCGTCGAGGGGCCGATGGGCCGCAACGTCGCCGACATGGCCCTGCTGCTCGACGTGCAGGCCGGCTACCATCCGCAGGCGCCCCTGTCCTATGACAAACCAGGCTCATTCCTCGAAGGGCTTGCAACGCCGGCAACGGGCGGCCGCGTCGCCTGGCTCGGCGATCTCGGCGGCCATCTGCCGGTCGAACCGGGCATCCTCGATCTCTGCGAGGCGGCACTTGGCCGGTTTGCGGATGCATCCTTCCCAGCCGAACCCTTGCTGCCGGATTTCGATTTCGAAGCGCTGTGGCAAGCCTTCGTGACGCTGCGCCAGGCGAGTAGCGGCTGCGCCCTCAAGGTCCACTACGATGACCCTTACAGGCGCCGCTTGCTGAAGCCGGAAGCCATCTGGGAAGTCGAGAACGCCATGCGGCTGACGGCGCCGCAGATCCGCGCGGCCTCGGTCATCCGCACCTCCTGGCACCGCACGCTGCTGTCGATCTTCGACCGCTTCGACCTCATTGCCCTGCCCACCGCGCAGGTCTTCCCCTTCGATGTCGGCATGCACTGGCCAAGCGAGGTCGCCGGACGGGCAATGGACAGCTATCACCGCTGGATGCAGGTCTCAGCCTTTGCTACGCTGGGCGGCTGCCCGGCGGCCAATGTGCCGGTCGGCTTCGACGACAAAGGGCGGCCAATGGGCATGCAGCTGATCGGCCGGCCGCGCGGCGACCTCGCCGTGCTGAGGGCGGCCGCCGCCTATGAGGCGACGCTGCCCTGGCAAACCGGCGCTTGACGCGCGTGTAACGGCCCGGCGCTTCGCGTATGGCTTGCGCGGAGGCTGTCGCCATGCATTGATTGTCGCCTGCTGGATCGACAGCATTCCAAGGGAAAAGTCATGTCGCTGGAACTCTACGCCGCTTATGTCCTCGCCTGCATCGTCATCATCCTTGTGCCCGGTCCGACGGTCACGCTGATCATCGCCAACAGCATTCGCCATGGCGCCCGCGCCGGTCTCGCCAATGTCGCCGGCACACAGGCAGGCCTTGCCGTCATGATCGCCATTGTCGGCATCGGCCTCAACACGCTGATCGCGGGCATGGGCCATTGGTTCGAATGGGTGCGGCTGATCGGCGCCGCCTATCTGATCTGGATGGGCGTACAGATGTTCCGCTCCAAGGGCACGTTGAACGCCGATGGCACCGCGAGGAAGCCGCGCGGCGGCTTCTTCCTGCAGGGCTTGGCTGTGGCGCTGAGCAATCCCAAGACGCTGGTGTTCTTCGGCGCCTTCTTTCCGCAGTTCATCGCGCCGCAGGGCAATTATACACTGCAGATCGTCGTCATGGGCCTGACCGCCATGATCTTCGCCGCCCTGTCGGATTCGACCTACGCGCTCGCCGCCAGCCGCGCCGGTCGCCTGCTGTCGGCCAGCCGTATCAAGCTCATGTCGAGGATCAGCGGCAGCTTCCTGGTCGGCGGCGGCCTGTGGCTGGCCTTTTCAAGGTCGAAGTAACATCGCCCCTTCCCTCGCCCCGTTTACGGGGGGAGGGTGGTCGCGAAGCGATCGGGTGAGGGGCAGCGCCGAGGATGCAGGCAAGGTATCAACGTTTGTGCCGCTCCTCATCCCCCTGCCGGGGCCTTCTCCCCGTAAACGGGGAGAAGGGAGTTTTCACAGCCGCGCCAGCCTCTCCACCAGCAGCGCGAAGAAGCCGTCATGGTCGATGTCGCGCATCACCATTGCGTTCTTCGGACGTTTGGTCACGCCCCACCAGTCGATCACGGTCATGCCCATGGTCAGTTCCGAGGCGGTCTCCACGCTGACATTGCAGTTGCGGCCCTTGAACAACTCAGGCTTCAGCAGATAGGCAATGACGCAGGGGTCGTGCAGCGGCCCGCCATCGGTGCCGTATTTGCCTTCGTCGTAACGCTCGAAGAACTCCAGCATGTCGGCGGTCGCGATGCCGACCTTGGTGCCGAGCGCGCGGAAGGCTTGCGTGCGCTTGGTGGTGGTCAGCGCCTTGTGGGTGACGTCGAGCGGCATCATCACGATCGGAATGCCGGCCTTGAACACCAGATCGGCGGCCTGCGGATCGACATAGATGTTGAATTCGGCCGCAGGGGTGACGTTGCCGCCCTCGAAGAAGCCGCCGCCCATCAGCACGATTTCCTTTATGCGCGGCGCGATGCGCGGTTCGCGGATCAGCGCCAGCGCAATGTTGGTCAGCGGCCCGAGCGGGCAAAGCGTGATGGTGCCGCTCTCTTCCTTCATCAGCGTCTCGACGATGAAGTCGACCGCATACTGCTCCTGCAGCTTCATCGTCGGTTCGGGCAGTTGCGGCCCGTTGAGGCCGGTCTTGCCATGCACTTCCTCGGCGGTGACCAGCGTGCGTGCCAGGGGACGGATGGCACCGGCATAGACCTTGATTTCCGGCCGGCCGGCCAGTTCGCAGATCTTGCGGGCATTCTTTTCGGTTAATTTCAGCGGCACGTTGCCGGCAACGGCGGTGATGCCGACGATCTCCAGCTCGCTGCTGCCGAGCGCCAGCAGAATGGCGACGGCATCGTCCTGGCCGGGATCGGTGTCGATGATGATCTTGCGTGGTTGGGGCATTTCAATTCCTTGTTTGGCTGGCCGTGAGCTCACCGGATCGAGAGCACGCCTGAAGGACGACCCCAGCGCTTCTCCTTGCATCCGCGCGTCGTTTCAAGCGCCATGTCGATTATTCCTGTGAGTCCAAGGCCTGGTCTTTTTGGGCGGGTCTTCTGATGGCTTGAACTTGGTCGCGGGGCGGACCATATCAAGAGCATCGGGAAAAATGCCACTTGGGTTTTTCCACTTTATGTCGCTCTTGAGAGGACAGTGTAACATGAGCCGAATGACGCCTTTCTCCAGCCCGCTTCTCCTTGGTTTCGACGCCATGGAAAAGACCCTGGAGCGCTTGGCGAAATCCGGTGACAGCTACCCTCCCTACAACATCGAACGGCTCAGCGGTGCCGACGGCAAGGCCGAAAGGCTGCGCATCACGCTCGCCGTCGCCGGCTTCGCCGAAAGCGATCTCGATGTCACAACGGAGGAGAACCAGCTGGTCGTGCGCGGCCGTCAGACCGACGACACCGAGCGCGAATTTCTTCATCGCGGCATCGCCGCGCGGCAGTTCCAGCGCTGTTTCGTGCTGGCCGACGGCATGCGGGTGATCGCGGCGGAGTTGAAAAACGGCCTTTTGTCGATCGACCTCGATCGGCCGGAGTCCGAACGGCTGGTACGGAAAATAAACATATCGGTGAAAGACTGATCTTTACCGATGGCTCTCATGCGGGATGGCCTTGAGCGGCGTCCTCGCGCCAAGGAGGCTTGAAATGACCAGAACTGAAACGATCACCATGACCAATGGCGAATTCGCCCATCTCGGCGAGGGCTCGGTCGCTTATCTGCGCAAGGTCTCGAGCGACGAATTGCTCGGCCGTTTCCCCAATCTCGGTGAAATCGCGCCCGGCATGGAGCTGTGGGCGCTGTTTGCCGCCAATGGCCAGCCGATCCTGCTGTCCGATGCGCGTGACCGCGCTCTGGCCGGCGCCATGGAAAACGACTTGACCACGGTCGCTATTCACTAAAGCAATTCCAGGAAAAGTGTTTGGCGGTTTTCCGTTCGGAATTGCGTCAAAATTGGCGATCGGTTGGCTGAAACGAAAAGGGCCGCTCACGGCGGCCCTTGGCGATCTCATCCAAAAATCCGGCTTCAGGCGGCGTGCGAGGCCTGCGTGTCCGACAACAGCGCGTGGATCGCCGTGGCGTCGCGCGTTCCCCTGACCTTGGCCACCGTGTCGGCGTCGCGCAGCACGCGCGCGATGCGCGACAGCGCCTTGAGATGATCGGCGCCCGCCCCTTCCGGCGCCAACAGCAGAAACACCAGATCGACAGGCTGGTCGTCCAGCGATTCGAAATCGACCGGCGTTTCCAGCCGGGCGAAAACCCCGGCGATCCGCTTCACGCCGGCGAGTTTGCCATGCGGAATGGCGATGCCATTGCCGACGCCGGTCGAGCCCAGCCGCTCACGCTGCAGGATGGTGTCGAACACTTCCCTCTCCGGAATGCCCGAAATCGCCGCTGCCCGTTCGGACAGCAATTGCAGAAGCTGCTTCTTGGAGTTCGCCTTCAACGCCGGCAAAATCGCCGGAACGCTGATAAGATCGCTCAGATCCATGCTTGAAAATCCCTTGTTCGCCTGCCGTCACCAGTCCCCACCCCTCGTGCGGCTGGCTTTTATCCCTGTGCGACCTTGGTCGTGGACGGGTCGATCCAGCCAATGTTTCCGTCGGGCCGGCGATAGACGATATTGAGATGGTCGGTTCCGGCGTTGCGGAAAACGAACACCGGACTGTCCTTGGTATCGAGTTCGATGACCGCCGAGGCCACCGACATGGTCTTCAGCGTCATGGTCGATTCGGCGACGATGGCCGGCGCGAAATCCTCCGGGATCTCCTCGTCGTCATCGGCAAGTGGCGCCATCACCGTATAGGCGATGTCGGTCAACTCGCCATTGCCATTGCCCGAATTGTGCGATTTGAGACGGCGCTTGTAGCGCCTAAGCCGGGTCTCCAGCCGATCGGCTGCGGCCTCGAAGGCAAGCGTCGGATCCTGGGCATCACCAGTAGCCTGCAGCGAGGCACCGGAATCCAGCCGGATCATGCAGTCCGCCGAATAGCGCGAGCCCGATTTGATGACGGTGACGTGTCCCGCAAAGCCGCGATCGAAATATTTGCCGATCGCTTCGCCGACACGATCGTTGATGCGTGTGCGGAACGCATCGCCGATATCCATGTGTTTTCCCGATATGCGCAGATTCATCTGAAAACTGACCTTCCTTGCTCAGGCTTCAAACTGGCCTGAGTTTATACTCGTGATCCGTGCGCACAAGCTTTGCGGCGTCACTCGCGCCGATTTAAATCCGAACTTTCCGGTTGATCACAAGCCGCCCTTTTGACCGTCCCGAGGCCATTGTCGTGACGGACCATCCGCTAGCGGGCATCGGGCCCGTCTCATGCGGGCGGGCTTCTAGCCACTTCCCCACGGCTTGTCAATGAAGCTCGAAAGCTGTGGAAAATCGCAAGCTCGTGGAGCAGTTCATCGTTTCACGGAAAACGCCGAACCGCTCCATCTCTTTGTCTTGACGCAATTCCGCATGGAAAACCACACTTTTCCTGGAATTCCTCTAGCGGCCGGCGCTGGCCAACGCGCGCTTCTCGCGCCGGCGCTGCACGGAAGACGGAATATTCATGCCTTCCCGGTACTTGGCGACCGTGCGCCGTGCGATATCGACGCCGCTCTCCTTGAGCATGTCGACGATCGCGTCATCGGACAGCACATCGACGGGTTTCTCCTCGTCGATCAGCTGCTTGATGCGATCCCGCACCGCTTCGGAGGAATGCGCGTCGCCGCCGCCCGACGCGGCGATCGAAGCGGTGAAGAAATAGCGCAATTCGAACACGCCGCGCGGGGTCAGCATGTATTTGTTGGCCGTGACGCGGCTGACAGTCGATTCGTGCATGCCGATGGCGTCCGCCACCGTGCGCAAATTGAGCGGCTTCAACTGGCGCACGCCATGGACCAGGAACGCATCCTGCTGACGCACGATCTCCGAGGCCACTTTGAGGATCGTCTTTGCCCGCTGGTCGAGGCTGCGCGTCAGCCAGTTGGCGTTTTGCAGGCACTCGGCCAGGAAATCCTTTTCCGCCTGGTTCTTCGCGTGCGGCGAGACCTGGGCGAAATAGATATGGTCGACCAGCACACGCGGCAGCGTTTCGGCGTTGAGTTCGACGGTCCAGCTTCCGTCATTGGCCGCACGCACCTCGACATCGGCAACGATGGCGTCGCTGGCGCCGCCCGAAAACGCCATGCCCGGGCGCGGATCGAGGGCCCGGATCTCGGCCAGCATGTCGAGCAAATCCTCCTCGTCGACGCCGCAAATCCGCTTCAGCGCCTGGAAATCGCGCCGCGCCAGGAGTTCGAGATTGGCAACCAGGGCCTTCATCGCCGGATCGAGACGGTCTCGTACCGCAAGCTGCAGTGACAGACATTCAGCAAGATCGCGGGCGAACAGCCCGGCCGGCTCGAAGGCCTGGCACACCGCCAGCACCTTGGCCACCGTGGCAGCGTCGGTGCCCAGGCGCGCGGCGACCTCGGCCAGGTCCGCGCGTAGATAACCGGTCTCGTCGAGCCCGTCGGCGAGGTCGGCCGCGATCAGCCGCGCCACGGGATCGGCGAAGGCGAGCGCGACCTGCTCGCCGACATGGTCGCGCAAGGTGATGGCGCCCGCCGCCATGTCGCCGGCGTCAAGCCCCTCGGACGAGGAGCCACCGCCATTGCCGGAAGCCGATTTCCATTGCGCCGTCAGGTCGGGTCCGAGCCGCTCGCTGGTGCCGGGATCGTCGGGAAACAGGTTCTCCAGTGACGTATCGAGTTTGTCCGAGATCGCTTCGGCGCTCCAGCCGGCCTCGTTCTCGAACCAGTCGCCGTCGGCGGCCGCTTGCGGCTCGGCCTCGGTCTTCTGCGCCTGGTCGCTCGCGGCGTCGTCCTGCGGCTCGGCGCGCTCCAGAAGCGGGTTGCGCTCGATCTCCTCGTCGATGAAGTGCTCGAGTTCGACATGGGTGAACTGCAGCAGCCGAATCGACTGCATCAGCTGCGGCGTCATCACCAGCGACTGCGACTGTCGGAGTTGTAGTTTCGCCGCCAACGCCATGGTTCGGTTTCAAACGCCTCCTCTACGCAGACTTACCGGAAATGAATTTCGCGGCCGGCCATAGAAACTGGCCCGGCTTTTGCTTGTCAAGGCAAAGCCTAGCAAAAGCCGCTTACCGGAGCGTTATCCCGGAGCAAAATCGCCGAAAATCAGGCCGCAAAGCGTAAAAAATCGTGTCAGGAAACAAATTTCACGCTCAGAGCGATTCCAGGACGATCGAGCGATTTGGCATTTCCGTGAAACGGTGAACCGCTCAGAGCGTAAAACCCTCGCCGAGGTAAAGCCGCCGCACATCCGGGTTTGCCACCACTTCGTCGGCGCGGCCATGGGTCAGCACCTGGCCGGCATGGATGATGTAGGCGCGGTCGATCAGCCCGAGCGTCTCGCGCACATTGTGGTCGGTGATGAGGACGCCGATGCCGCGTGCCGTCAGATGGCGCACCAGTTGCTGGATGTCGGCGACGGCGATCGGATCGATGCCGGCAAAGGGCTCGTCGAGCAGCATGTAGGCCGGGCGCGTCGCCAGCGCGCGCGCAATTTCCAGGCGCCGTCGCTCGCCGCCGGAGAGCGACATGGATGGCGCCTTGCGCAGATGGCTGATGTGGAATTCCTCGAGCAGTTCGTCGAGATTGCGCTCGCGCACCTTGCGGTCCTTTTCGACCACTTCGAGCACGGCGCGGATATTCTGCTCGACGTTGAGGCCGCGGAAGATCGACGCCTCCTGCGGCAGATAGCCGATGCCGAGGCGCGCGCGACGATACATCGGCATCGAGGTGACGTCGAAGCCGTCGATCTCGATCGTGCCTTCATCCACCGGCACCAGGCCGGTGACCATGTAGAAACAGGTCGTCTTGCCGGCGCCGTTGGGGCCGAGCAGCCCGACGGCCTCGCCGGCACGCACGCCCAACGTGACGCCACTGACCACCTTGCGGCCCTTGTAGCTCTTGGTCAGGCCCTTGGCGATCAAGGTTCCCTTGAACTTCGCCTTGTCGACGGTGATCGTGGCCGGGGCCGAAATCTTGCTTGCGGCTCGTCCCGGAAGACGCGCCGTCAGCGATGACAGGCTGACCATCAGGGGTTCGTCGCTCCAGATTTCGGCGCATCCGATTTCGGCGGGGGCGTCATCGACATGATGACACGTCCCCCGCAACCATCGACATTAGCGAGGCCAGTTTTCATCTGCACGGTCAACTTGCAGCCCTTGAGCACGTTGGGGCCTTGCGACAGCACCACTTCCTTGCCGGACAGGACCAGCACCTGCGTCTTCATGTCGAAAGTGCCGTTGTCGCCGGTCGCAACCTGGTCGTTCGACTTGATGTAGACCTTGCCACTGACTTCGAGGTGGTCGATGTTGGCGGAGCCGGTCATCGCGGCGCCCGCGGCTTCGGTGCCCTTGGCCGCCGCTTTGGGATCCTTGACGTAATAGACCATCATCTTGCCGGCCTTGAGCAGGGTTGGCCCCTGGACGACGGTGACGTTGCCGGTGAACACGGCGAGACTCTCAGCTTGCCGGACCTCCAGCTTGTCGCTTTCGATCTGGATCGGCTGGTCGCCGGACAGTTTGAGCCCGGACATCTGGCCACTGGCACCGGACTGTGCCAGCGAGGGCGCCATCCCCAGCAGGAGCAGCGTGGAAGTTGCGGCCGCAAGCCGTGTTGAACTATTGAGCCACATTCGCTTCTTCGCCCTTTGCCTCAGCCGCCTTCAGAGCGGCGGGATCGATATTGACGCGCACCCTGTTCTCGAACACCAGGACCTTGCCATTGTCCTGGACCGACAGGGAATTCGCTGTGATCTGCGACCCGCCACGGCTGACATCGACCGGATCATCCGTCTTCATAGTGCCTTTGCCCATGTCGAGGAAGACCGATTTGAACTTGGCTTGCATGCCATCGGTCGTGGTTATCGTGACGTCACTGGTCATTTTCATCGTGTTGCCGTCGCGATCGTAGGTCCCGCGCGAGGCTTTGATCGCAGCGACATTGTCCGGCCCGACCGGCACCTTGGCGTCTATGCCTTCAAGCTCGATGATGCCTTGCGTGGCGACATCCTGTATCGCCCGTAGGGCTGTCATCGAATAGGGCTGCTTCTGCTTGGTGAAACCGTTGAGCTTGGGATTGGCCATCACCAGCTTACCGTTGGAAAAAGCGGCGCCTTCCGCCTGCACCGCGACGGAGACGGGTGCGGCGAGATAGGAATAGACCGGGAAGGCGACGGCGATCAGCGCCGCAGCCAGGGGCACGGCGAATTTGAGCACGCGCACGCGGCGCGAATGACGCTGGGCGCGGTCGAACGCATCGCCACGCGTCCAGCCATCCGCCGGGGGAGCCAACTCCGTCTCGGGGCTGGTCGGTTCATTCGATCGCGCTAACATGACTGCTTTCTTCTAAACCCCTGCCCGCCAGGGAGCACCGCCTATAGGTGGGGGGCCGGTGCCCTCAAGCAAGCACAAGCCCACGAAAACCGCAAAAATGTGACAACAGACGTTGTACAAACGAAAACGAGGTCAGCACAACAGCCGGTACTTCATAGCAGAAATGGACGCGCCTGCGCCGTTTTTTCATCGCCGCCGTTTCTCCCCTTACCTTGCGTCCCTTGCGCAGGCCAGTCACAAAACTGACAGTGTTGGGATCGCCTTGGGCGGATTGCCGCGCCATATGGAAGACGGAACTGCTTCCCGATAAGGACATCATGGTCTAAAAGCGTCCGTTCCCGCCGACTGTGAGGCTGACCATGGCATTGAGAGCCGACGACCTGATCGACCGCCGCCGTTTGCGGCGCAAGCTGACATTCTGGCGTGTTGCGGCCATCGGCATTGTCGCCCTCGGGGTGATTGCACTGTCGGCCTGGTTTTATCGCGACGATCTCGGCGGCTCGACTGTCGACCACATCGCCAAGGTCAGGATCGAAGGCACGATCACCGAGGACGAGGAACTGATCAAGCGGCTGGAGGACATCCGCAAGTCGTCGAAGGTGAAAGGCGTCATCCTGGCGATCGATTCACCCGGCGGCACCACTGTCGGCGGTGAATCGATCTACGAGGAAGTGCGCAAGGTGGCCGCCGACAAGCCGGTCGTGGCCGAAGTCGGCACGCTCGCCGCATCGGCGGGCTACATGATTGCCAGTGCGGCCGACCACATTGTCGCCCGCAAGACCTCGATCGTCGGCTCGATCGGCGTGCTGATCCAGTATCCTGACGTCAGCGGCCTGATGGACAAGCTCGGCGTCAAGCTGGAGGAGGTGAAATCCTCGCCGCTCAAGGCCTCGCCGTCTCCCTTCAAGCCGACCAATGACGACGAGCGCGCCATGGTCCGCAAGCTTATCCTCGACAGCTACGACTGGTTCGTCGGCATCGTCGCTGAACGCCGCAAGATGACCCACGAACAGGCACTGGCGCTTGCCGACGGGTCGATCTTCACCGGCCGCCAGGGTGTCGCCAACGGCCTGATCGATGCCGTCGGCGGGGAGACCGAAGCGATCGACTGGCTCGCGACCAAGGGGGTCGATGCCAAGCTCAAGGTGGTCGAATGGAAGGACACGGACCGGCGCGGCAGCTTCCTGTGGTCAAAAGCCATGGTGAAAATGGCCGGCAGCGCGCTCGGCCTGCCGGACTCCAGCAGCGATGTCATCCACGAACTTGGCGCCGACCGCTTGTTTCTTGACGGCCTCGTTTCCGTCTGGCACCCTTGAGCGCCGTTTGGGACAGCTAAAAAAACCAATAAAATCATCCTCATAATTTCGACCGCACTGCTTTCACGGGGACCCGTCTGATGATCAAGTCCGAACTTGTGCAGATTATTGCCACGCGCAATCCGCATCTTTTCCTGCGCGACGTCGAAAACATTGTCGGCGCGATCTTCGACGAGATCACCGACGCCCTTGCTGAAGGCAACCGGGTCGAGCTGCGCGGCTTCGGTGCTTTTTCGGTAAAAAACCGCCCCGCCCGCACCGGCCGCAACCCGCGCACCGGCGAGTCCGTCGAGGTCGAGGAGAAATGGGTGCCGTTCTTCAAAACCGGCAAGGAACTGCGCGAAAGGCTGAACGGCGGCAAGTAAGCGCGGCTTCAGCGCCAGCTTCCGACGGAAAACATAATGCTCAATCGTTTCATGCTCATCGTGGTCTTCGTGCCCCTGGCGATCATTCTGATTGCCTTGGCCGTTGCCAACCGCGAACTCGTCGCCTTCACGCTGGACCCGTTCAATCCCGGCAATCCGAAGCTGACGCTCACCTTGCCGCTGTTCATCTTCCTGTTCCTGGCGCTCGCCATCGGCATGGTCGTCGGCAGCCTGGCGACCTGGGTCAAGCAAGGCCGCTACCGCAAGCTGGCGCGCCAACGCGGCGTCGAGGCGGACAACCTGCGCCAGGCCGTCAGCCGCGCGCCATCGGCACCGCAGGGGTCGGCCCAGGGATCAGCATTGCCAAAGCCGACCAATTGAGCCGCCGGCCGCCGGCTTTCTTTCCACGGAGCTTTTCATGCTGACCATTTCGGCCGCCGAGGTCGATCATGCGCTGACCTTTCCTGGACTGGTCGAGACGCTGCGCACGGCTTTCCGCGACGGCGCGGTGCAGCCGGTCAGGCATCACCACGCGGTCGAGAGGCCGGACGGTGCGGCCTCGACCTTGCTGCTGATGCCGGCCTGGACCGATTTCAACGCTGCCGGCACGTCTTCCGGCGGCTATATCGGCGTCAAGATCGTCACCGTCTCGCCAGACAACAACGCCATCGGCAAGCCGGCGGTGATGGGGCTCTATCTCCTGCTCAACGGCGCCACCGGCGAACCGGAAGCCCTGATCGACGGCCAGCGGCTGACGCAGTGGCGCACCGCCTGCGCCTCGGCGCTGGCGGCTTCCTATCTGGCACGCGAGGACGCCTCCAGGCTGCTGGTGATCGGCGCCGGCGCACTGTCACCCTTTCTCGCCAAAGCACATTCAGCCGTGCGCCCGATCAAGACCATCCGCATCTGGAACCGGACGCTGGCCAATGCCGAGAAGGTCGCGGCCGATCTGCGCGCCGATGGCTTCGCGGCAAGTGCCGCGACCGATCTCGATGCCGAACTTGGCGAGGCCGACATCATCTCCTCGGCAACGATCGCCACCACGCCGCTGATCAAAGGCGCGCTGCTGAAGCCGGGAGCCCATGTCGACATGGTCGGTGGTTTCACGCCGACTATGCGCGAAAGCGACGACGATGCGATCGCACGCGCCAGCGTCTATGTCGACACCCGCGCCGGCGCCACCAAGGAGGCCGGCGACATCGTCATCCCGCTTGCGTCGGGCGTGCTGAAGCCGGAAGCCATCCTCGCCGACCTGCATGAACTGGCGCGCGGCCAGAAGAAGGGCCGCGCGAGCACTGATGAGATCACGCTGTTCAAGTCGGTTGGCGCGGCACTCGAGGACCTTGCCGCAGGCATCGCCGTCTACAGGGCGCTCAAGCCGTAGCCTCTGCAGGCTTCTTCGCGACGCCCATTGCCTCTGCGATCAGACGAAAATCGTGATCGGTGATTTCGGACAGGCCGAAGCGAAGCTGATACCCCCAGTTCGACTTGCCGGCGGTGAAGTCCAGCCGGTCGAGCAATGGCTTGATCGGCGCTTCCTCGGCCGCCATCCACTCGACATCGCGGCGAAACGGCGTGAAGCCGCCGCCCATTTCGCCTTGATAGGGCTCGCCTTCCCGCACCGTGCCGATTGCCGTGAAAGCCTGCAGGCCATCCCTTTCGCCCAAAATTGTGGTCGGTGAATAATAGATGATGCCGTCGCCAGGTTTGACACGGCGCAGAGGGGCCGCCTTGCCGTGGTTGACCTGCATGAAGCCGCCCTCCCGGCCGCGCCGGACATGTTGCGCCGACGCCACGGCGATCCAATACGCGCTCATTTCTGTTCCCCATTGGCCTGTTGCCCGTCAGACAGCCAGTAGACACGCAGGCGGTGATTGTCGGGATCGAGCGCAACGAAAGTGCGGCCGAAATCCATGTCGGTCGGCGTCTGCAGGATCTTCAATCCGCGCCCCGACCAGTCGGCATGGGTGGCATCGACCGCGTCAGGCGTCTCCAGGGCAAACACGATCTCGGCGCCGCCACCTGCCGCGGCAGCCGTCGGCTCGACCGTATGGCGCGACCAGAGGCCAAGCTTGAAGCCGTTGTCGAGCACGAACAGCACGAAGGTCGGCGCGCTTTCGACCGGCTCGCGCCCCAACAGCGCACTGTAGAAGGCGCCGCTCTCCAGCGGTTGGTCGACGTAGAGGATGACGAAATTCGGCGTGGTCATATCTGTTCTCCAAAGTTCAGCGTTTCGATGTACTGAACTTAGAATAGATTACTGTCAGATTCTGGCAGTAGCCGTCATCACCCACGCGGCTTGTCGAGTGTCGCCCGCCATTCCTTGAGCAGCGCCTGGCGGCGACGCGGATAGCGCGCATCGATGGCGTTGAGGCCGGACATGCGATCGGCGCGAAAATGCCGGAAATCCTGCCGCATCTCGCACCACGCCACCACCACCCGCACCTTGTCGAAGAAGCCGAGCGCGAACGGCCAGACCACACGTTGCGAAGTAGCACCCCCGGCGTCGCGATAAAGAAAGCCGAGCTTGCGCTCGTTGCGGATGGCCTGCCGCACCGTGCCGAGATCGATGCCCTCGATGGCATGCGCCGGTGGCCCGACCAGCAGCGTCGAGGCATCGAGATCCTCGCGCAGATCGTCCGGCAGCACGGCTGCGATCTTGGCCAGCGCGTTGGTGGCAGCGGCCGACAGGCGCTGGTCGGGCTGCTTGGCGACCCAGCGCGATCCGAGCACGATGGCCTCGATCTCCTCATCGGTGAACATCAGCGGCGGCAGCATGAAGCCGGGCTTCAGCACATAGCCCAGACCCGCCTCGCCCTCGATCGGCGCGCCTTGCCCCTGCAGCGTGGCAATGTCGCGGTAGAGTGTGCGGATCGAAATCCCAAGCTCGTCGGCCAACACATGTCCGCTCACCGGCCGGCGATGCCGGCGCAGGCACTGGATGAGGTCGAGCAGGCGTTCGGAGCGGGACATCAAGCAGATTTGCCTGTTTCTTTGACATTGGTCCATCACTGGCCGACATGAACAGGAGGGGTAGTGGCAGGGGAATCGGGTGAGTTAATTATCGTGTGATGAGGGTTGCCAGAAAGTCATCGTCCCATGCGGCGACCTTTCGTTTCAGCCGCAAGGAATCCTTTCCGGGGGCTTTTCGTATCAGGTTGAGAGCGATGTGCTTTATGGTTGTGAAGTTTGCGGGAGCATGATCGGTACGCAGGCGGCATTCATCGTCTCGGAAGACCATGTCCAGCACCCAATGGAGGCTGTTCTCGACG
>NZ_JBFUET010000025.1:0-70947 GCF_056403815.1 Mesorhizobium sp. P2_E9 | reverse complement strand
CGGCAGCGACAGGCCAAGCAGGCTGCCATGGCGGATGAAATCGCGGCGGCTGACACGGCCGTCGACAAGGCCGTCGATTAGATGGTTTTCGAGCGGAGAGCGGTTGCGCCGGATGAGATCGAGAATGCGATAGTTCTTGCTCATGAGTCTTTCCCCTATTGTTCTTTTGTTTCGTGAATGGTTGACGAGTTTCATGGAGTTCTCCCTTCATCGGCCCTCAACGAGAGCCATCGACCGGAACTCCAGCATGTAGCCTCACCCAGTCCGTCTGTTGCTGGACGGCGGAAGGCCTAATACGAGAAGGTCGGCCATCTTCCAGGAGGCGAAAAACCGATATTTGAATAAAGCTGTCGGCGGATTGACAGCATCTTCCTCCCACTTTCTTGAGATACTAGCGACATGGTCAAACAAAGAGTTGCCGAAGATCACCTCCAGGTTTCGAAGAGAACGTTCGGGTCAACGCGAAAGTTGGGTGTTGAGCGCGAAGTTGCGCACCTGCATGTCCTCGCCTTTGCGCTGGCGAAGTGGGGTCATGACAAGCTCCTTTGTCCGATGGGATGGGCGGCAAGCAGCCACCAATGCTAGCGCGGTTGGACCTCCTTTTGCAGGAATGACCGGCACCACAGACGCCGCCATCAAGACTGTGCCTTGGACGCAAACCTCTTTCCCACTCCGCGACGGAGCGGGTTAGTCCAATATTTATTATGTTAAATGTCACTTCGAGAGTACCCCAATCCCGGGCCGACCCATGACGGAACCTTTGCGCGGCACTGCTGTGGCGAAATGCCGTTGAAGTCTCGGAAACACTTCGAAAAATGCGAGGCCGATATGAAGCCACTGGCCATGGCGATGTCCAGCAGGGGCATCCGCGTACCTTCGATAAGCCGCTTGGCGTGGTCGACCCTGATCCGAAGGTAATGGCGGAGCGGCGGCAGCCCTATATGCGTGTCAAACAGCCGTTCGAGCTGCCGGCGGGAAATTCCGACCCGCTGCGCCACCTCACTCATGGAGAGCGGAAACTCGACATTCTCCTCCATTATCCGCATCGCCAGCACCAGCCTGTCGCTGATCCCGGAGAAGGCGAGGCCCGCCGGGCCTGTCTGGCGGTTCGAGCCGGGCCGCTGCCCCTCGACGGTCGCGTGGCGGCAAACCTCCTGCGCGATGAAGCCGCCGGCATGGCTGCTGATGAGATCCACGGCGAGATCGAAAGCCGCCAGTTCGCCGGCGCAGGTCGAGTACTGCCCGTCCTTGACGAAGAGAGAGTCTCGGATACGCGGCTTGCGAAACACTTCGGAAAAGGCGGCGAGCCTCGACCAGTGGATTGTACAGCCTGTGTCCGCCAAGAGGCCGGTCTGGGCGAGCAGCCAGGTTGCCGTGCCGACGGCCGAGATCGGCACACCACGCCGGGCGATGGCGCGCAGAAAAGCGTTGAGCTGCGGCGTCAGCTGCTTCTCCACCGGCTCGCCGGCGACGATTGCGAGTTGATCGGCCCTTCGATCGCCGATGCCGACCGAGAGCTCGTCCATCGAAGTGTCGACCGCCATTGATAGCCCGTTTGCCCCTCCGACGGGCTGCCTGCTCGTCCCCACGATCAGCCAGCGAAACAGCGGCAGCCCGGCGACCTCGTTGGCGATGCGGAACGGCTCGATATACGCGTGAAGCGCGAGGTGGGAAAAGCCGGGCAACACGAGCACCGCGACCTGAAACGGGCGGAGGACCGCCGCCGCCGTTTTCGGCGTGGTCAGCGCTTGCAACGCAATGATGTTGGGCGGCGCGTTCATCTGGACATCTTAGGGGGCAAATTCAAAATTAGAATCCAACACTAACCAGACAATCGAGAATCAAGTGGATAGCTTGAAAGCAGCTCGTGACCCGTTTCGGTAATCAATACTTGTTGCTCCAATTTTACGCCTTCGGCTCCGCCCGAGCGTCCTACATAGCTCTCAACACAGAGAACCATCCCCGCCTCCAAGACGTCGTCCGGCAAGTCATCTGTGCGATCGTCCCTGTAAAATACAGCAGGATACTCGTCGGCAAGTCCTACGCCATGATAAAGACAACTGTATCGATTTGGTCGGCAGTCTTCGGGAAGACCGGCGGCGAGGTCGCCCAATTCGCTCAACGAAATTCCTGGGCGCAGGAGCTCAGTGTTCGCCGCGACCTGATCAGCGGCGATCGTATACAAATCTCGTTGTTCGTTTGTCGGTTTGCCTGACCCGCAGAGCCATGTGCGCGAGATATCGGCGCAGTAGCCATAAGGCCCTATTAGATCGGTATCGAAAGCCACCAGATCGCCGGCCTCTATCACCCGCGATGAGCACTCCTGGAACCATGGATTAGTACGGGGGCCCGACGCTAACAGACGGGTCTCGATCCATTCTCCTCCACGCGCGATATTGCCTCGATGCAGTTCCGCCCAAAGCTCGTTCTCGGAGATGCCAGGCTTTAGCGCCGACTCCATCTCGCCCATGGCCTGCTGGCAAGCCACAATAGCGCGGCGCATGCACAAAATCTCGTCCGGAGATTTGATAAGGCGTGCGCGTTCCATGACCTCATCGCCGCTGTGCACGGTGATGCCAAACCTGGCGAGCTCATCTGCTGCGGCCGGGTCTAGACGATCCACCGCAATGCGACGGTTACCGGCCCCATGCTCGGTCACGACGTCAATGATATCGCGCGCCCACCGTTTGATACGTCCAGGCGCCATATTGCCCGACACGAAATACATGAACGAGATTGCCGGCCGGACTTCGTCGACCACTTTAGAATGGTCCGACAGGTGGTCGCAGCCATGATAGTCAAACAGGATGACAGACCCGTTTGTGGGAACAAAGCAATAGCGGGTCGGATTGTGTGCTACCCAGACCTGCATATTGGTAGAGTCAGTTGCGTAGCGGATGTTAATAGGATCATAAAGAAGGACACCCGCGTAGTCGTTATGCCTGAGCTCGGCGCGGATGCGATTCAGGCGATAGCGCCGCATAGTGAGCAAATCAGGATCTGCAATGCCCAAGGCCCGCCACTCCGCTTCTGCGAGATGGCCGTAACCGAGTGCATGCTGGTTGAGCCGCGCCGCGCTCTCGCGTTGTCCTGGAATGGGCGTGTGATTGTTTGCGCTTGAAAAAGTGGAAGCGCCGACCGGATCAAACGGCATGATCTTGCGCTTGCGGCTGCCTAACTGGGAATTCGTATCTGGTTTTGTCATTGAGCGTTCCAAGGGATTTTTTGAGTGTTCGCGTGGGGTCCCGGAAAAGGTTCAACGCGTGGCGGCCATCCTTCTCAACGTAGTGCGCCACTCCAACACGTATTGGACAGACCCGCTCAAAGGGTACGTATGGCGAAACAATGGGCAGTCTATCTTGCCTGTTATGCCGTATTTCCGGAACAATTTAGGTCTTGTCCAACCAGACGTTTGCAAATCGAAAGCCATAGGTTGGATGCATTTGATGGTTCTTTACGGCGGCTACCGAATGATTATAAAGCTTTCTCCAGTAAGGCTGGACAATAATACCGGATTCCTGCAGTATAGTCTCGATCTCCTTCATGACAACTTTTCGCTTGTCGACATCAATGATCGTCAGTGCTTCGTCAATCTTCGCATCAAGTGTCGGGTCGGAATAAGCCGTTTCGTTCCACGCTTCCCCGGTCCGATAAGCCACGGACACAACCTGGATCCCGAGCGGGCGCATATTCCAATCAGTCATTGAATAGGGATATTTGGTCCAGTCGTTCCAAAACGTCGAACCCGGGAAAACGGTGCGCTTGACCTTAATGCCAGCCTCGCGCAATTGAGCTGCGATCGCATCGCCCGAATTCTTGATCCAGTCTGTGTCGGCGGTGATCAGCTCGTGCTCATAATCTGAGTAACCGGCCTCCTCCAACAGTCGTTTGGCCGCTTCAAGATCTCGCATGACCTTCGGAAGCTCGGCATAATCGGGATGGATTGGGCACACATGATGATTTTCAGCAATAGTGCCGGCATTGTGATAGCCAAGTGCGAGAACAGCGGCATTATCGACCGCGCGTTGCAGAGCGTTTCGGACCTTTTTGTCGCTGTAGGGTTTGTTGGTAACGTTCGTTCGCGCCACGACGGTGCCCGCAGTCACTACCTCAGATTTTACCAGATTGAGACCATCTAGTATTTCCACGTAGTCCGCCGTCGTCTCGTAGTTGGTATGAAGCTCACCGGATTCGAAGGCACTGACCATGGCTGAAGGGTCGGCCCCGTAATCGATAAACTCTATACCGTCGAGATAGGCTTCGCCGCCCCACCATTTGCCATTTTCGCGCCTTTTGAGAACAATGCGATTACCGACTTCCCAAGACACGAGTTCAAAAGGACCGGTTCCTATCGGATTTTTGACGAAGTCCGCCCCTGTTTTGTCAAATGATCTGTGTACGATGAGGGCAGGATATTCTGTAAGATTTGGGATCAGCGCAATGTCTGCCTTGGTCAACACTAGTTTCACGGTCATGTCATCGACCTTGATGATCGCGCCTTCGCGCGCCTTGCCGCTTACTTGGTCAACTAATGTCCCCATTCGTCCGGCCATGGAGTTACCTTCAGCCTTCTTTTCACACCACCGGTTGAAGTTGAAGATCACGTCCTCTGCGGTAAAATCGTCGCCACTATTCCATTTCACGCCCGGACGGAGATGAAGAACGTATTCGGTAGCATCTTCATTAACGTCCCAACTCTTTAAGAGGTGGCCCTCGATCGTAAAGTTGCTGGTATAATACACCAGTTGCTCCAATGTCTGGGCCTCTCCGATTGCTATTTGGGACCAGTCAGCGGTGCGAGGATCCTTTGGCGCCTTGACCGAGAGTTCCATTTTTAGGACGCCGCCTTTCTTAGGATCCTGCTCTGCAGCTACGGCTGGCACCGGGATGCCAATCAACGCGTAAGCCATTGCTGTCGACGCACCGAACACGCTGGCTAGAGTGAGAAATTCGCGACGATCCATATCGCCTGCTTTGGTGCTTTCGGCCGCTTTCCGAATATGACCTGGAACGTTGTCGCTGTTGCTCTTGTAGAGGGCCATCAGAGTTGTTCCTTGTTATAGTTCTACTTTATTGGCTTTCTGCCGATTTAAATTCGCTCAACAGTACGTCAGGCCGGAAAAGCGCCCCCTTCGCGCGTACGCCGCGCGACGAAATCTTTGAGCGCTTCCTCCGCTTGCAGGGGGGGTGCCTCGAAATTTTCAACTACTTTTTTCCAGATGGTGTTTGCGCGCATGGTTGCGGTCTTGGCGCCATCTTCAGACCACTGCCCGAAATTGCGCCAATCCGACACAAGCGGCTGATAAAACGCGGTTTGGTAGCGCGCCATGGTGTAGGGCGCGCCGAAGAAGTGACCTCCAGGCTCGACTTCGGCGATCGCCTCGTAGAGATTGTCTGTCTCCAAGTCTGCTGTCTGGAAGATTTCGGCAATCGTCTGCAACATCTCGACGTCGAGAATGAATTTTTCCAGTGAGGCCGACAGGCCGCTTTCTAGCCAACCGGCAGCATGAAGCATCATGTTGACGCCGCCGAGAACCGACCCCCAAGCCGAATTCAGATACTCGTAAGTAGATTGGGCGTCCGGTGTATTCGATGCAGTTGCAGCGGAGCCCCGCCAAGGCAACCCAATATGACGCGCCAATTGCCCGGCGCCGAACGCTGCCCGCACAAACTCTGGTGTGCCGAATGCGGGAGATCCCGATTTCATGTCGACATTGGACGTAAAGGAGCCATAAACGACTGGCGCTCCCGGGTTTACGATTTGGGAAAGCGTGATTCCGGCCAATGCCTCAGCATGTTGAAGCGCAAGGGCGCCTGCGATTGTGATCGGAGCCATTGCCCCGGCGAGTGTGAAGGGGGTAATGATCGTAACTTGTTTAGCACGCGCAAAATCGATGATGCCTTGGCACATCGGAACGTCCAGCTGCCGCGGAGAATTGGTATTAATGACTGTGAAACAATGTGGTCGTGCCCGAAAACCTTCATCATCAAGCCCACGTGCAATGCGGATCATCTCGAACATGTCTTTCACTTGGTCGGAGCCGCGGGCGTAAACGAACAGCGGCTTGTCGCTGAGCGTCAATTGCCCTTCAGTCTGGACCAGATGACGTAGTTCAAGCGGTACGTCCTGAGGTTCGACATTGACCCCTTGGATATGAAGCACCTCGAAATGCTGTGAGAGCTTAAAGAAAGACCGCATGTCCTCTTGCGTGCCGGCCCGTCGGCCCCGGTCTATGTCCATCACATTTGGAGGGCCGCCGATGCAGACAAATGCCGTGTTGGAGCCTCCGATTTGGATATCGCGCTCGGAGGACGCGCCGGCAAGCGCGAAGGAGCCGGGAGCGCTCGCCAGCGCCTTTTGAACAAGACCACGATCGATGAACACAGTTGAAGTAGACGAATCAACCTTGGCGCCAGCGTCTCGAAAATATTCGAAAGCCTCTTCGTTCAGCACACGCATACCAAGGTTTTCGAGTACTCGTAGTGCGGTGTTATGCAATGTGGCGATCTGATCGTCGGAAAAGCTTCGCTGAGGCTGGAGGGGATTGATCAATTTGCGATAGGCCACCTTCCCCGATGGGACGGCTGTCGACCCTCCGTCACGTCGGGGGCGTCGCCCCAATCTCTGAGCTCGCTCGGTCATGAGTGGCTTCTCCTTCTTCGCAACGGGTTCAAAATCGCAACCTCGCTCCGTTAGGATCTATCGGAGAGGGAGGAATGACTTTGGCGTGGCGCGGCTTGCCCACAACATCGACCGTCAATGTCGCCTGGTCATCCACCACGGCGCTGTCGATATATCCCAATGCCAGGCTAAGACCGGAGACGTGGCCGTAGGCCCCCGAAGTCACATGGCCAACGAGGCGACCGCCCGCGAAGATGGGTTCAAAGCCTGACGCGTCGGCGTCTTTGGCATCGATGTTGAGAGTTACCAGCCGCCGTTTGGGCAGCCCTTTATCCCGCTCGGCAAGCACGGCGTCTCTTCCGATGAAGTCGCCTTTACCAAAGGCAACAAATCGGTCAAGGCCGCTCATGGCAGGCGTATAGGCACTGGTGAACTCGCGCGACCAGATTCCATAGCTCTTTTCTATTCGGAGCGACGTCATCGCATTGAAACCTATTTCACGAAGGTTCCACTCACGCCCGGCCAACAGAAGATCGAGATAGAGCTGCCTGTGTTCGGCTGCCCCTACATTGATCTCATAGCCCAACTCTCCCATCACTGAGAGACGCGCTATCTTGGAGCGGCTCCGGCAAACGTCGATTTGCTGGCACGCCATGAACGGGAGAGCTGAGTTCGAAATATCTGAAGGGGTTAGGGTCGCGAGAAATTCGCGCGACCGCGGACCGGTAATCGCCAATCCAGACACTGCATCCGAAATGTCGGTGATCGACACACCCGTGTTCGGCTTGTGTTGATCGAACCAACGCATGTGCCAGCGGCGCAGGTAATACGAACCCATCAGCCAGAAGGTCTCGTCATCCCAATTTAGAATGGTAAGATCGCCCATCAGCCGGCCGGATGGAGAGAGCATGGGAGCCAGTCTCACCCGCTGCCTTTTGGGCAGTTGACAGGATAGCAAGCGATCTAGGAAATCTCTTGCCCCTGGCCCCGTTATCTCGTAGCGCGAAAAAGCCGAGGTATCGAGAAGGGTCACGCCCTCGCGCACTGCCTTACACTCGGCCGCTACCAACGGGAAGGCATTAGAGCGATTGAGCGTGGGGATCTCGGTGAATTCAGCGTCGTCGGGAGTGAAATAAAGCGGAACCTCCATTCCCCACGACACGCCCCACCGCCCCCCTCGCGCGGACATGACGTCGTAGGCCGGCGGGGTCTTGGTCGGTCTGCCTGCAGGAAGTTGCTCGTTAGGGTAGCTGATTAGAAAGCGCCTAGCGTAGAACTGTCCGGTAGTGGCTTTAAGGTAAGAGCGATTCGAAGCGTACTCGCCATAGCGAGCGACATCCATCCCATAGACGTCTGCTTGAGGTTCACCAGAAGTGATCCACTGAGCAAGCGCCAAGCCTATGCCGCCACCTTGGCTAAATCCAGCCATGACGCCACATGCACACCAATAATTTCGCAGGCCGGGCACAGGCCCCACAAGCGGATTGCCGTCGGGGGTGAAAGTGATCGGCCCATTAACCCATCGCTTAATGCCCGTGCCCTGAAGCACAGGATAGCGCTCGAAACCAATCGACAGTTCCGGGGAAATTCGGTCTATATCCTCCGGGATCAATTCGATACCAAAATCCCAAGGCGCACCTTCTATATTCCAATGTTTGGGATTGCGTTCGTAAACGCCAAGCAGCAGCCCCTTGCCCTCCTGCCGCGCATAGGTGAAACCTTCAAGATCAACGACGGCGGGCATCTCATCGCGCATTGCCGAAAGCTCAGCGATTGCCTCAGTGATCAGATAGTGGTGCTCCATTGGCACGACGGGCAAATCGACGCCGGCCATCATCCCGACTTGTTTTGCCCACAGCCCAGCGGCGTTAACGACGTGCTCTGCCGATAAAGTTCCTTTTTCGGTCACGATGGTCCACGAGCCGTCCGGTCGCGCATGCAGTTCTTTGACCGGATTACGCAGAATTACTTCAGCACCTGCCTTTTTTGCCGCGGACGCAAAGGCCTGCGTAGTTCCGTAGGGATCGACGTAGCCGTCGTTCGGGTCCCAAAGGCCGCCATAAATATTCGTCGTATCAAGGATCGGGCATCGCTTCTTGATATCCTCGGGAGTAATTAGTGCCACATCATCGAGCCCGATGGTGCGAAAGCCCGACAGGGCTGCCTGAAGCCATTCCCACCGTTCGGGCGTGCCTGCAATAGTGATAGCTCCGGGGGTACGAATTCCCAATTGGTGATCGCTCTCCGACTGCAGATCCCGATAAAGATTAATGGTGTAACTCTGAAGCGCTGCAAGGTTAGGATCCGCGTTGACTGCATGAAAGCTTGCCGCCGCATGCCAGGTCGAGCCTGCCGTCAATTCACGCCGCTCGATTAGCGCTATGTCACTCCAGCCGAGTTTTGCGAGGTGGTACAGCACGCTCGCGCCAACGATCCCCCCTCCAATGACTACGACACGGTAATGGGACTTCATCAGGCAAGCCCTATGTTTGAGGGGATGGTGGTGATGGGGGCGAACCTAACAACGGCATTCTGAAAAGTCCATACACCGCTGTACCTAAATTTTTTTGCAATGGCGGCTGACAGCTTCGATGGCCTGTCTTATACCGGCTGCATGATGGACCAGACCGCTCCGGCGACCCCACAGTCGTACAGAACCAAGGTCACTCGCGAAGATTGGCTTGAGGCAGCACGGGCCGCGCTGATAGATCACGGAGTCGATCACGTCAGAATCCTGACACTCGCGCAGAAACTTGGCGTGGCGCGTTCCAGCTTCTACTGGTATTTCCGCGACAGGGACGATCTGCTCGATAACTTGATCGCGTTCTGGCGGGGGTCTAATACTGCGGACATTGTCGAGCACGCGGAACGGCCAGCAAAGCATATTGTTGAGGCCGTACTCAACATATTCGAATGCTGGACAGACAAGCTTCGGTTTGACCCGAAGCTAGATTTCGCTATGCGCGATTGGGCGCGCCGTGATCCAGCATTGCAGTCCCTCGTCCATAAAGAAGACGAAATCCGGGTGGACGCCATTCGTGACCTTTTCGAGCGACATGGCTATAGCCACGATGAGGCGTTTATTCGCGCACGTATCGTCTATTTTATGCAAATTGGGTACTATTCGCTATCGCTGGAGGAAACCATGCAGCAGCGGCTCCAGCACACGACAGAATACATCTACAGCTTTACTGGAGTTCATCCCGATCCAGAGGATATCGTCAGATTTCAAACGTTTGCGCGCAGCCAATCCCGTACCCAACGGTGATCGCACGCGCGCTAGCATTCTAGATTCGAGCAGAGAGCGATCGAGAATGAATCGAGCAACGTATTGGCAGCGCCATTGGGGGCTGTTGCGGAGCAAGGCAGGCTCGTCCCTGACGTTGTGGCGTGGACATTCGTCTGTTTGTGTCTGCCGCACTCTGGGTCGTGAGCTCTTTGTGCCGGGCACGACAGTCCTTAGTCGTCAATGAAGAATTCGGAAGACTCGAGGAGGTCTGCTCCATTTTTTTGCATTGACTTGGCCGAAAATTGTGGCTTTGACCGGACGACCGTTCCGCCCTGAGCCCAGCTCATTCACAATACGGGTGAACCTCAAGCGAGGACATTCCAGGGAGCAGGTAACCCCACGGTGCAATAAGGGTAGTCGATCTCCGCGCACCCACGTTAGTCAAATGTCCCCCGTAAGGTAGCCTCCCGGCACCACGGCTCATCGTCGCCGCAAATGCGGGATGGCCTGCAGTTGCAGAATTGCTTGTTACAGCCGTGGCCGATGAGTTGCTCCAGGCACAACGCGACCATTGACGTCCCGATGAGCTCTCCTAACAGTCAGTTTCGTGCTCCTGCGCAAATGGCAGTTCCACATGGCATTGGCGATGTTCATTGCTGCTCCAAGATCGCCGCCACGTCTCTGGGCGCCTCAAATTGGTAGAATGCGAAGTAATGCCGGCATGTTGACATCCCTAATCAAAGGCATCGACGCATGAAGATTACCTTCTCGCCGGGAGGGGCACATTCCACTTCGCCAAAGGCTTCCCAGCCTCGGCGCTCGTAGAATCCGGGAGCTTGAAAGGTGGCTGTCCAAAGCACCGCGGTACGACATCCACGCCGGCGTGCGGCTTCCTCGCCGGCAGCAAGGACCCATTCGCCGAGACCTGTGCCGCGGTGTGCCTCGTTAACGAAGAGCATGTCTACGTAGAGAACGGCGTGAATCGTCGATCCAACGAGACCACCCACAATTGTACCCGACTCAGGGTCTTGAGCTGCGATCACCAATGGCACGCTGCCAGGTAGGCTGATCTTGCGTTGATTGTAGTCATCAAGGCCGCTGCGAATAGCGTCTACATAGGCTGCGTCAAGCTTGTCACTTTCGATGAGTTTCGGAGATGCCATCTTTTTACGCTCCAAGTTGTTGATGGTTGCCTAATTGGTCACGATCGATAATAACTTACCTGCACCAATCTGGTGAACGATATTGCGTACGCGTAAGGGTCTGCTCGTTTTTAACATATCGAGTCACTGCGTACGCGACATACTTGTAGACTCCGCGATCTGGACAAATAAAGCTCTCCACAATCTCGCCGTAAAGATCCTTATCTGAACAACCAACTTCAGATGATAGTCAAACGTGACTGTAAAAGACTGGCCGTCAGATACTCGCCTGGTCGGTGAGATTGCTCGGCGAGGCAGTAGAGCGAGAGTGCAGAATCAGCCATTGAACCAATCCCCAAACTCACTTAGTCGTCCACGGCTACGAGGTCGAAAAGAGAGACGCTGGAAGGAAATCGCGCTGAAGAATCGATCCGCTTATATCTTGAAGGAGGGCGGAACGAGGCTGATTTGATGCCAGCTGGACGAACTGCAGGCGCACCATGGCGGATATCGCTCGGTGCTCGAGCTTCGACGACATTTACGCGTCGAGCTGGCGCGGAGTCCCGCTGGTTGCGTTCCATGGGATGCTCCCCGCAGGCAGCGCTCGCCTCGAGGCAACGAGAAGCCAATTGCAGAAAGGACAGATAGAGGACCATCGAAGCGTCACTCCTTTCGCGAGTTTAACCGTTTCCTGACTTGGTTGCCGTCTCAGCCGTGAGATGATCGGCCAAGAAGCTGGTAAGCGACGTTGCGTAGGTCGTGGGGACGAGGACTGCGAACTGATCGGGGCCAGAACGGTCGATGAGGACACTGACATGGTGGACAGCCGTCTGGGCGAAAGTGCCAACGTCAAAGGCCACATCGGAGAAGTCGAGAGAGGCGACTCGACTGAGAAACCCACTAGCGCCTGGTCCTTCCAGCGTCAGGCACACACGCGAGTCGGACAAATCCAGCACCGCCAGATCTGTTACGCTTTCAAAGCCAGGAGCGGTGTCCGACCGAACTAGCGCCCGGTCAGGCGCAATGCGCCAAACTGTCGTCAACCCGCGACGAAACGATGATCGGCAGTCACCGGGAAGCGAAAGGCCTTCCTTGCGGAGCTCGCTATCAGCGAGTTCGTGAAACTTATCCCATCCGGCTAGTTGGGTCAGGTTGCCCAACTCCGCCTGACTGATGGTGACAGCCAAGCCGTCGCTAGTCTTGCCACGCACGGGCATCGAATGCTTCTCAGCCATTCTGACGATGACCTTCTGGATCGAAGAAATGATGCGATACGACTTTTGCCTGCAATGCTTGATTGCCGACAAAATCTACCACCTGGATTGTCTCACCAAAGCGCTCAGGCCCACGTGACAGAAGCGCAAGTGCGATGTTTTTTTTCAAAGCCGGAGAGTAGGTCACGGCCGACACCCACCCTTCCCCGTGGCCCTTGGTGGGAGCATCCAATGGGAAAAGTAGGGAGCCTGCCCTGGCGCCAGCATCGCCAACAATTTCCAGCCCTACCAACGAAGGGCGTATTGGGTCTTCAAGTAGGCGGCGCTTGCGCAGCACGGAACCAACAAATGGCTTCTTGCTCGACGCAAACCCCTCCAGGCCAAGATCCTTCATGGTCGTGCGGCCTTCGATTTCCGAACCGGCGATATGACCTTTCTCGATGCGAAGAGCGCCCATCGCCTCGAGGCCGTAGGGCCTAAGATGATATGGAGCACCAACCGCAATAAGAGCCTCCCAAATGGCGCGGCCAAATGTGGCCGGAACGTAAAGCTCATACGCCAGTTCACCTGAGTAGCTCATGCGGTGTAGGCGGCAGGCTACCGCTTCGATCGTGACATGGGTGAAGTGATTGTTGGGCAGTACGTCGTTACTCAGTTCGGCAGTTGTCAGGGTACTCAGAACACTGCGGGATTTCGGGCCGGCAATCGCGATTGCAGCCCACTGATCCGTGACTGTCGTGACATGTACCTTGAGATCGCGCCACGCAGTTTGTAGTAGATACTCCGCTCTGGCGAGCACCTTCGCGGCGTTCGCCGTCGTGGTCGTCATGAAGTAGTCGTTATCGCCGAGCCGTGCCGTTGCGCCATCGTCGAGCACGAAGCCATCCTCGCGCAACATTACGCCATAGCGCAGCCTGCCAACCGGAAGTGTCTTGAAGCCATTAACATAAAGGCGGTTCAGGAATTCCGCGGCATCGGGTCCCTGCACAGCGATCTTGCCGAGCGTGGAGATGTCGACAATGCCGACATGCTCGCGCACGTGTGCGGCTTCGCGAACATAAGCGTCGTTAATGTCTTCGCCCTTGGCCGGATAGTACCATGGTCGCAGCCACATACCTGCGTCGATCATTTCAGCGCCATTTTCCTCATGCCAACCATGGATGGTTGAAAGCCTGGTCGGGCGGAAATTCAGACCGTGATCATGACCAACAATGGCGCCAATCGTCACCGGGGTATAGGGCGGGCGGAACGTAGTGGTGCCAACGGAAGGGATGGTAAGGCCGCGCAATTCGGCCATGCGGGTAAGTGCGTTGAGGTTTGAAGTCTTGCCCTGGTCGGCTGCCATACCGGAGGTGGTATAGCGCTTGAGATGTTCGACGGAGACGAAGCCTTCAAGGTGGGCCTGATCAATATCGGCCAGCTTCACGTCGTGCTGAAAGTCCACAAACGCCTTGCCGGGAGTGCTGCCATCTACCTTGGTGATGACGGCCACCGGCACAAGATTGCGACCCCAGAAGTCAGCGTGGCCAAATAGTGCGGGTTCCTTTCCGGTGCTTCCACCAGCTTTGTGGCCCTGCGATAGAGAATCCCTGAGCGATGGGGAACCGACGAGCGAGCCGATGCATGTGAAGGCTCCTTTCTCTGCCGGCGGGAGAAAGGCGTCCAGTTCCTTCTCATATTGTGGCTTTCCAAAGCGCTGGCTCCACAGGTGCAGCGTTGGTGACCAGCCACCGGATACGGTGACGAGATCGCAAGCAATCCGTATGCTCTTGCCTGCTGCTTTACCTTCCAAGGTAACGGGAACAACATGTGCAGCTTTTACGCGTTTGCCACCAACCGCCTTTAAGACTGCATGTCCGAGTCGCAAGTCAATTCCCGCATTCGTCACCTTGTTATTGAGTTGTGCTGGGATTTCCCGACGCAGGTCGCAGATTGTGACCTTCGAACCCGAATTCGCGAGTTCGATGGCAGCGGTATAGGCGCTGTCATTGTTTGTTGCCATGACGATCCGCTCGCCGGCAAGCACAGCATGTCGGTTCAGGTAGCTGCGCACAGCTGAGGTGAGCATGACCCCGGGCAAATCATTGCCGGCGAAAACCATGGGTCGTTCGATCGCTCCGGTCGCCAGGACAACCCGTTTGGTTCGAACAACCCAATAGCGCTGGCGCGGTCTTCCCTCCTCAGGCGCGAGGACATGGTCCTGCACCCGCTCCACAAGGCCGAACACCTCACAGTCATAGGCACCGAACACCGTCGTGCGCGTCAGAACACGAACGTTGGGAAGATCGTCAAGTTCGCCATGGGACTGAGCGAGCCAGGCATCGGTGGGCGCACCGGCCGGTTCGCTGAGAAGCGAACCGCCAAGAGCGTGGTCCTGCTCGACCAGTATGACGTTGTCGCCCTTGCGGCCCGCTGCAAGAGCAGCGGCAATTCCCGCGGGGCCGGCGCCAACGATCAGGACATCGCAGAATGCATTGATCTTCTCATAGTGGTCGGGATCAGGGAGCGTCGTCGCCCGGCCCATGCCGGCCGCCTTTCGGATGAAACCCTCGCAAAACATCCAGAACTTCGTTCCGCTGAAGGGGCCGATGAAAGTCTTGTAGTAGAAGCCTGCGCCGAAGAAGCGGGACATGACCCCGGTGACCGCTCCAATATCGAAGTGGAGACCGGGCCAAGCGTTTTGCGGCGTCGACGTCAGACCGTCGAAGACTTCCACCATCGTCGCCTGTGCATTGGGTTCATGGCGATCATCATCTCGAAGGTGGACGAGAGCGTTTGTCTCTTCGACACCCGCTGCAACTAAACCGCGAGGCCGGTGATATTTGAAGCTGCGCCCGAAAATCTGCTGGCCGCCGGCAAGCAGGGCTGATGCCAAAGTATCGCCGGGATGTGCCGGGAAAGACCGACCGTCAAATTGAACGCCCACCCTGCGAGAGCGATCGATCCGTCCACCGGTCGGGAGGCGCCGCGCTGTCATGCTGCCACTTCACGGGCCAGGGAAGAACCAAACATCTCGTGGGTCAGGGTATCGCGCTCGACCACGATCCATTGCCTGCACCCGGCGACGTGATGCCAGTATTCCTTGTGCGGACCGCGAGGGTTATCGCGGATGAAAACGTAGTCGTGCCAAATCTTAAAATCCGCTTCGTTCAGATCCGGGCGGCGAACGGTTGCGTCTTCGCCGTAAGTGAACTCTGTTTCGTCCCGCAGCCCGCAAACCGGGCAATGAATTCTCAGCATGATTGAACCTCAATGCGCCTTCGGATACGGGCCGGCGCCCGTCTCGTCGATCTGGTACCCACGCTCGAAGCGTTCCAGCGTGAACTCAGCAATGTCTGGGTGCGGTTCTCCCCTGGCGATAGTCCAGGCGAAGCAATATCCGGAGGCGGGTATCGCCTTGAAGCCACCGTAGCACCAGCCGCCGTTCAGCCAAAGCCCCTCAATGGGCATCTTGCCGATGATCGGAGAGCCATCCATTGTCATATCCATGGCGCCCGCCCAATGGCGCAGAAGCCTCAGTCGCGACAGCGACGGCATCAGTGCCTTTGCGCTTTGCAGCGTGTGCTCGATGATCGGGAGCCCACCGCGCTGCGCATATGAATTGAAACCGTCAAGGTCGCCCCCCAGCACGAGCCCGCCCTTGTCAGACTGGCTGATGTAGAAGTGCTCCGCTCCGAAAATGATCACGTGATCAACAAGCGGCTTCAACGGTTCCGTGACAAACGCCTGAAGGACGTGGGTTTCAATCGGCAAACGGAGCCCTGCTTTGGCTGCAAGGTGGCTGGTGTGGCCGGCAACGGCGAGCACCACCTTGTTTGCTCGGATCGAGCCGCGAGTTGTCTCAACCCCGACGATCGTTCCCTCGTCCCAAAGATAGCCAGTTACTTCGCACTGCTGGATAAGATCGACCCCTTGTTTGTCGGCGCCACGCGCGTAGCCCCACGCAACCGCGTCATGGCGCGCGGTGCCAGCACGCCCCTGGAATGCTGCGCCGTATATCGGAAAGCGCGCATTTTCTGAGTAATCCAGGTAAGGGAGCCGCCTCATGACCTCGGAACGATCGAACAGTTCCGCGTCGATGCCGTTGGCGCGCATGATGTTGGTGCGGCGACGCGCGGTGTCTCCTTGCCCCGGTGAGTGGAATAGATAGTAGTAACCACGCCGAGACATCATAACGTTATAGTTCAGTTCCTGGCTTAGGTTCTCCCACAGCTGCATGGAGCGTTCATAGAACATCGTGTTGCCAGGCATCATGTAGTTCGAACGAACAATAGTCGTGTTACGGCCCGTATTGCCGCCGCCTAGCCAACCCTTCTCAAGGACGGCAACGTTTCGTATCCCATGCTCCTTGGCGAGGTAATATGCGGTAGCAAGGCCATGACCGCCGCCACCCACGATGACGACGTCGTAACCTGGCTTCGGGGCCGGGTCGCGCCAAGCGCGCGACCAGTGTTTGTTGCCCGTTAGGCCATTGCGCAGAATCGAGAAGGCGGAATAGTGACTCATGCAACTCCTCGCAATGGTCGGGCTCTTGGCGGATCCCAAAAGTATTTGGCGTGCTGCCTGGGATGCCGTCGGATCGAGTCGCGCCTGACCCTGCCCGAGCGCTTACCGACAGCTCAAGCGAATGAACCAGATTTGCTTGTCAAAAGTCGGTTCCCCGAAGCGTTGGTCTTCAAGATCCTATTCTGGCGCCATGCATAGCGTAAAGCTTCACTTCGCTCATGAATTGCTAGTATTGTGTGGCAGATTGCGGTATTAAAATGGGCAGATTGCGCGGTGAGTGATGCGATGGACGATTTTGATAGGCGGCTAATTGCGCTCCTTCGCCTAGATGGGCGAATGCCGATTGCGGCCCTTGCTGAGAAGCTGCAGGTCTCGAGAGGGACGATACAGAAACGTCTAGATCGGTTGATATCTTCCGGCGCGATACGCGGGTTCACGGTGCGTACTCGACAAGAATTGGACGAGACGGTTTTGCGCGCAATGATGGGCGTAAGGACCACTAGCAAGAAGCCCGCCGCGCTCATTAAGGCCCTCAACGGAATTCCAGAAGTTGTTTCTCTTTATACGACGAATGGGGTCTGGGACTACATCGCCGAACTTCGCGCTGAAAGCCTTGCGGATCTAGACCGTGCACTACGAGAAATACGGAGCATTGACGGAGTTGCCTCGACAGAAACCAGTATTTTGCTTGGGGCAGTATGAACGTTTGTCCGCATCCTTCTTTAGTTGCCCATCGCCTGTTCGCCTGACGTCTAGGGTTCATCCCAGTGCGAGTTACGCCCGTCCCCGACACGACGCGAGCCCGATTCCATCGGTCTACGTCTAGTAATCCGAACGCTTTGCTGGTGCATGCCCTCGACAAAAGCACCCTCTAGGCCGGGGTCTGTGGCTGGCGTGCGCCGCCGCGAAGCGTGACGAGCCCGAATTGCCATCGTCTGTGCCCCCGCCGTGATACCACAGTGCCTATTTCTTCATAGCATTGTGCGCAAGAAATCTGCCATTTGGCTGGCAAACGTTAGCTTTACGCTGCGCATAGGGCAGAGATACATCATGTTAAAGGATTCAGGAGAGCAAACGTGAACGAACCGAGTTCTGTGCGGCATCCCGCTGTTGATATTGCATTCGACAAATCTCCGTTGGCGCCCGCGGATATCGAGCGCATCATCAAGGCGGTTGAGGACCGCTTCGATGAGCAGGTCGAGTTTTTGGCGCAGTTGGTGCGTGCCCCCTCGCTTCGAGGCAATGAAGCTGGTGTTCAAAAAATCGTCTCCACCTCGCTCGAAAAACGTGGCTATGACGTTCACAGCTTCGCGATCGATCCAGATCGCATCGGCAGGGATCCGGCTTTCTCACCGACGAGGTTTGACCTCAAAGACTCTACCATTGTTGTTGGCTCGAGGCGGCCGCCGCGAGAAGGCGGTAGGTCTCTGGCACTCAACGCGCATGTTGATGTTGTGCCGGTCGGCACAAGCGCCCGTTGGAGATATGAGCCGTTCTCGGCCACTCGCGACGGGGACTGGCTCTATGGCCGTGGAGCGGGTGATATGAAAGCTGGCCTGACTGCAAACCTGTTTGCCCTCGATGCGCTGTCGGCCGCAGGCTTCGACCTGAAAGGCCCGGTTCAGTTTCAGTCAGTCATTGAAGAAGAGACCACAGGCAATGGAGCGGCAATGGTTCTCGCGGAGGGTTTCCACGCCGATGCAGTTCTGATTTCGGAGCCGACCGATGAAAAGCTTGTCAGCGCGAATACCGGCGT
Organism: Mesorhizobium sp. P2_E9; assembly: GCF_056403815.1. Taxonomy (NCBI): domain Bacteria; kingdom Pseudomonadati; phylum Pseudomonadota; class Alphaproteobacteria; order Hyphomicrobiales; family Phyllobacteriaceae; genus Mesorhizobium; species Mesorhizobium sp. P2_E9. Next base: position 52,478 of record NZ_JBFUET010000025.1, on the reverse strand, counting down.
CATGAAATTTGCTGTCACGGTCCAAGGGGTTCCCGCTCACCCGTTCGAGGTCGCCACCGGCAGGAGCGCAATCGACATCGCAATTCGGACTATCGAACATCTGCGCCAACTCGAACAAGAGTGGATCGCGGAGCGGCCCATATCTCAGCCCGGTTTCGCCGGCGTCGACAACCCAATAGCTTTGACAATCGGCACGATATCGGGAGGCGAGTGGCTCGCCTCGGTACCAAGCGAGTGCCATTTTGAAGGCCGCATTGGCTTCTACCCCGGCGAGATGCCAGAGGCGCGCGCCGTAAGGTTTGAGAATTTCCTCAAAAATACATTTCTGAACGACCCCCAACTGAAGGGATGCCCCGAGCCTGAGATCGAATGGGTAGGCGTCAAGCAGGGTGGGTATGTTCTTGCTCCAGGAAGCGACGCAGAGGCGCTGCTGGCAAAGGCGCACTCCCTCGCTGACAATTCCGAACGGGAACTTCAACGCTTCGTAATGCCTTGCTATCTCGACGCAACAGTCTTTGCGTTGCACGGCGGCATGACCAGCCTGGTTTACGGGCCAGTTGCCGAACACATCCATGCTGTTGATGAGCGAGTGAACTTGCCGTCCCTGTTGCGGGTTACAAAGGCCATCGCTTTGTTTGCCGCAGCCTGGTGTGGAGTGGAGGCCCGAACCGGGCAACTCAAGCCCTAGTACGAGAGCATGTTTCCGACCGAAGTGTTTCGTATCCACGCTTCCTGATCCACCGTACGGCTCGGTCGCAGAGACCAAAATATTCGTCGCAGATGCGGCAGCCCGGGAAGCTACGCTTCTGAGCGCATGGGCTGAGCGATGACGCACACCATCGACGGCAAACAGGTGGCGGCATCCGTTATTGAAGCGGTGGCAAGCAGCTTCTGATCTCGAGCGAACAAAGCTACCTAAAGTCCTAGAAATTCGAAAGAGTTCAAATGACAGCGCAGCGGTATGCCTATCAAGATCTTCTCACCTTCTCCTCGCAGCTTCTGACCCGCGCCGGTCTGCCTCAAGTGCGCGCTGAAGTGGTAGCACGGCAATTTCTTGAAGCCGATCTGCTTGGTTATTCAACTCATGGCGTCCAGCGTCTGCCGAGCAACTGCGATTGGTTGCTGAAGGGAGAGACTAATGCCGACGGCCGACATATTGTGTTGCAAGCGACCCGATCTTGCGAAACTTGGGACGCGGATTTTCTCCCTGGGCCATGGGTCGCTGTTCAGGCGGTCGACCGCGCATGTGAAATGGCCGCCGATAACGGTTTGGGTGCGGTTGTGGTGCGGAGAACGCAGCACGTTGCATGCCTCGCCTCCTATCTCGAGCGCGCGACCGATCGGCACATGATGGTCATAGTCACCGTGAGCACTCCGGCCGAAGCCGTCGTAGCTGCACATGGCGGCCTGACCCCAATCTTTTCGTGCAATCCGTTAGCCGCTGGCATTCCAACTGGGCAAGCACCAATCCTGATTGACACCACCTTGGCGATGTCGGCTCAGGGTCCGATAAACCGAGCCCACCGTCAGGGAACGATCCTGCCCTACCCGATGATCGTGCGGCCGGACGGCGACGTCAGTGCGAATCCGGCCGATTTTGCGGCTGGCGGTGCGATCTTGCCGCTCGGCGGCATCGAGCAGGGTTACAAAGGTACTGGCCTGGCTTTCTTGACAGAGGCGCTGACAGCAGCGCTGGGCGGATATGGGCGGGCCGATGGAGCTGAAACTGGAGAAGCGAACGCCCTCTTAGTCCAGGTTCTCGACCCCGCCCATTTCGCCGGACGCGCAGCCTTCGAACATGAGATGCGATTTCTGGCTGAACGCTGCCGAGCAAGTCGAGTTGCGCCGGGTAGCGATCCGGTGCGCGTTCCAGGTGATCGAGCTCTGATGTTCAAGCGCGATCAGTTGCGGGATGGCGTCCGTCTTCTAGACTTGATCGTCGATGATATTCGCCCATGGGCAGAGCGGTACGATTGCAGCTTTCCGGTGCCGGTTGCCCGGTATGGATGAACAGCTGGGAATCTGATTGCCCTGAATGAGGAGGGTGGCCCTCGGCCCGTGGCTCAGGCGCAGCATCATCAGAGTTGCTGTTACTTTGACGTGCCCAAAGCCGCGCTGCGCGGTTGCTGTTCTTTTCTGCCTAGTAAAGGGGACCCGGCAGAAACCTAATCTTGGCAGGGCGCTCTCCAAAAAAGGTGCGGATCGGCGGTTTGCGCGATGAGATCCTCCGAAAGGTCCGGCTGCAACGCCAGGACTTCGCGAATAGTTTTGCCGGAGGCCAAGACCTCCTTCGCAAGCTCTGCCGCCCGCTCGTAGCCTATGCTCACAGGACCAAGCGGGTCTTTCTCAATGCGCTCAACTGGTGGAGCGTTCGTCACGATGATACCTCGTGTGTAAACCGCATTGTTGCAAGGACTGAGCCGTCCAACTGATGATAGGCCGAACACGGGCCAACTCGTGCACTTCACCAGCCCGCAAATGACGAGATCAAGTCGATCGGAACCTTCCCAGCGGCGACATCTTGAAGAGCTTGACCAATGATAGCGATGCCTTCGTCGGCTTCACTTTTACTCAATGTAAGGGGCGGTGTAAGTTCTAAGACGTTCGAATTCGAGCCGACATAATACAATACGAGCCCAAGCTGAAACGCTCTATAAACGGTAAGAGCCGTTTCGATTTTGGCTGGAGTGCGACGCACACGATCGCTCACAAGCTCAATTCCAATGGCAAGTCCTCTGCCGCGCACGTCACCGACCAACTCCCACGCGTTGGCCCGCTTAGCAAGTGACTCCAACATATGAGAGCCGACCTCTGCAGAATGGCCCACCAGCCTATCCCTTTCGATTGTCTCAAGGACCGCCAATGCTGCCGCCGCGCAGATAGGATTGCCGTGTAACGTCTGGTAAGAAAACGTTGGAGAGTGATTCATGATGGGCTCTGGACCCACGATCGCGGACATGGGTAGGCCTCCGCCCAATCCTTTACCGAAGACCACAATATCTGGCTCGATGCCGGAATGTTCGAAGGCGTGCAGAAGTCCGGTGCGTGCCAGGCCAAACTTGACTTCGTCACACACCAGAAGGATCCCGTGCCGACGACAAAACCGTTCGATCTCGATAAAGAAACCGACAGGCGGAACCAGCAATCCTCCATCGCCCTGGATCGGTTCTATAAAGAAGGCAGCAACTTCTTCTGGCCGGACGTCCGTCGAGAATACCTCGTCCAGATAGAACAGCGTCGCGGCACTTGCAGCTTCCGGATCACCCGCCGCATAGCTGTCCGGATACGGCACCAGGATCAGACCGCCGAATTTCTCCACACCTTTGAGCGCTGGATGACCCGAAACGGCCATGGAGCCGCTGGTGCCACCATGATAGGCGCCCTTGAATGCCAATATTCGGCGGCGTCCGGTGGCTGCGAGAACCATTCGAGCAACTGTTTCATTAGCATCCGAGCCGGAGTGCCCCAACCATACCCTGCCGCGGCAGCGCTCGGGAACTAGCGACAAGAGTTTCTCTGCAAGGAGCACGCTGGGTTCGTTTGCGGACGAAAGGTAGCTTGCACCAGCTTGATCTGCAGCCGCCCGCGTAATTGCCTCGCGTACGGAAGGGTGAGCATGCCCCAAGCTGGCAGCGCCCCAAGATGCCGAAAAATCGAGAAACTGGCGACCATCATCCCCCCGCAAATACGATCCTTTTCCTCCGACAATTGCCTGGGGAAAGAACCGAAGCTGGGCCATGTTCGAGATTGAATTGCTTTCGCGTCGATAAAGATCAATCACGGTCGTCCTTTTCGAAACGGACCGCGGCTGTCCAGAGGCAGCCACGATATACTCGGAACCGCGCTTTGCTTTGGCACCTAAAACAGCATTTCTTCCAAGATCATCTGTACGTCGGCCGGTCGACGTATCAGCTCAACGAATTCCATCGGCTTGTGGTATCGGCGGCCTTGCCAAAGCAGGGAATTGTGGGAATCGCCTTCCCCAAGCTGCACGTCGGTGACGACGCCGATCAAGATACTGTGCGAAAAACCATCGTGGGTGTGGCTAAGTTTGCAATCGAGCGCCATCGGCGCGCCAAGAAGGAGCGGCGCCCCGGTTTTGCCAGCGACCCAATATTTCTTCTCGAATCGATCTGAACCTTTTTGAGATTGAAATCGACGCGCCACATTGGACAGCGCAGGAGATAGCAGATTTACGGCGAAGATGCCGCGCCGTAAAATCGTGTCGTGCGAACTGGCCGACTTGTTGATGCAAACCAGAACAGACGGCGGATCGAAGGATAAACTGCAAACCGCAGTGGCGATGAGACCGCTGGGAAGGCCACCTTCTTCAGTGGTGATGATATTGACGGCCCCGGCGAAACGGCCCATTGCTTCCCTGAAGGCATCGTTCGTGTCCACATCTGTCCTCCGTAGCTATGACTATCTGAACTGATCGCAGACTGAGTTTTCAGAAGCCTGCACTCACCTGGTCAAGCTTCAGCAGCGCCCGGGCGTATATCTCGCGCCCAATGTCGCCATTGATGTAGGCATGTCGCGTGCAGGTCTCTATGTCACGCCAAATCCGCTGGACGGGATTAGTGAGCATGAAAACCGATGCTCCGCCTATGTTCAGCAGCAGGTCTACGGCCTCGCGCACGCGTTTTTGCGCAACCGCCGCGTCAAGTCGGACGCGCGCTCGCTCGAGATCGGTCATGGTCTTACCGTCGCTGACGGAGCGATCGATATCGCTGGCCGCGCGCATGGTATGCAACCGTGCGGAGTCGATAAGGCCACGAGCATCTGCCAGGTTTAGCTGGTAGCTTGGGGACTGCCTCGCATCTGTATACAGGGACGTCACGATGGGCTTGCCGCGTTCAAGGTTCTCCAACGTGAAATCGAACGCTGCCTCCGCCATCCCGATGGCCGCAGAACATATGCCCAATGGAAGCGCGGTTATGAGCGGGGCCCGATAGAGCGGTTCGTCAGAATGGTCCGAGCGACTGAAACCGGTAATCATTTCGCTAATGAGCATCGTCCGGTGCGCCGGTACGAAGATATCTTTGCCCACAAAGGTATTGCTCCCCGTCCCTGCCATCCCGGCGACATGCCATGTGTCTTCAATCGTCAGCTCGGACGTCGGCACCATTGCAAGCCGTACGTCGATCAGAGCCCCGCTGGCATCAAGGACAGGGGAGCCCACGAAGCTCCACTGCGCTTCGAAACACCCGGACGCCCAGGGCCATTTGCCCGTCAACATCCAGCCACCCTCAACCGCAGCGGCCTTACCGGTCGGGGCCCATTGACCGATGATGACCGCGCGAGGATCCGAACTGAAGACATCGTCGCGCGTCTTGTCGGGCATGAGGCCCATCAAAGATGCGCTGCTATTGGCGACCATGGCGAGCCAACCAGCCGCACTGTCGCCGCGGGCCAATTCCTCACAAATTTCGCAGTATGTCTGGATATCAATCTCGTGACCACCGCAGCGGCGCGGCACCAAACCCTGCAAGAATCCCCCGCTTCGCACAGCCGCTGCACTCTCCTGTGCAAGCCGTCTGTTTTTTGCCGATTCCTCAGCATTTGCTCGCAAAAGCGGGCGGAGTGCCCGTGCATTACGCACCAGCTCGGCGCTAGTCAGTGTCAAATCCATCACTGGTTTCCTCCCTTGATCCTACAGGTCGCTACACATTGATAATGTTGCTCAAAGGGCTGAAGCCCATAGCGGCGTCAGTGCTTGCTCGTTTGCCGTCCGTATTTGTTGCATCCGGGCTGATTCCCAGCTTTCTTCAAACGGTGCGTATTCACGAGCGAACACCGCGTAAGGCTGGCAGCAGGCCGTCCGGCTTGACAAGCAACAAAAGGACTACAGCCAGAAGGACAATCGCGTCCCGGTATGGGGCGGTTCCAGTGCTCAGGAACGGTTCTGAACCGACCTCCAACGCCCCGAGCACAAACCCGCCTAGCACGGCTCCCCGCAAAGAGCCCAGTCCACCGATGATCGCAGCGATGAAGGCCTTCAGAACCGGAGTAAAGCCCATGAGCGGATCTACCGAGCCACGCTGCGAAATCCACAATACCGCTGCAATACCGGCAAGAAGGCCCGATATCGCGAAGGACGTCGCAATGACTGTGTTTGCGCGCAAACCAAGCAAACTGACCATGACGAAGTCTTCTGATGCGGCGCGCATGGCAACGCCCAAAGTGGTCTTGCGCAAGAAAATGTCGAGCCCGATCAGCGCTAGTGCCGTCAGAACGATGGATGTCAGTGGAACCATCCCGATTTGAAAGCCTCCGAACGTAAGAGTTCCTGACATCCATTCCGGCAAAGCGACCGCTCTTCCGCGAGCGGAAACTCCGTTCTGAAAAAGAACCTTGCAAATGGTGCTCACGCCAAAGCTTGTAATCATGAGCGTCGTCACGGATGCAGACCGCATAGGACGGAAGGCTATTCGATCCATCAGCACCGCTGAGAGCGCCGCCCCCAGACAGGCCACTAGAAGAACGATTGGCAAAGGCAAGCCAAATGAAAGCGAGAGTACGATAAGGTACCCTGCAATCGTCATCAGTTCGCCGTGTGCAAAATTAATGAGTCCAACGATCGAAAAGACGATCGCCAGCCCTAGTGCCAGGAGAGCGTATATTCCACCCAGGCTAAGAATATTAACCAAGTACTGGACGAATTCCATGACGACCTCCTAGATTGCCAAATATGCCTGCCGCACAAGGTCAGAACTGGCGAGTTCAGATGCGGTACCACTTAGAGCAATACGACCGTTGGCTACCACGTAACCTCGATCGGCCACCGATAGAGCCAACTCCACATTTTGTTCAACGAGCAGAATTGTAAGCCCTTCCTTCCGCAGGTCATCAATCAGCTCGTAGACCCTGTCTATCGTCTGAGGTGCGAGGCCTAAGGAAGGTTCGTCCAGCAGCAAGAGGTTGGGCTGACTCATTAAAGATCGGGCGATCGCCAGCATTTGCTGTTCACCGCCTGACAGGCTCCCAGCCTTTTGATCGATGCGCTCGGCAAGGATGGGAAAGCGGGAAAGCATGCCATCGCGGCGAGCCCGAAGCTTGTCACCTTTCGCGAACGCGGCTCCCCCCAAATGCAGGTTTTCGCCTACTGTAAGATGAGCGAAAACGCGGCGGCCTTCCGGCGTTAGCGATATTCCCTTTCGGCTGATGACGTCAGCGGGCAGTCCGGTGAGTGGCTGTCCTTCCAGAAAGACCTGGCCCTCGGCAGGTGGGATAGAGCCGGCGATGCCGGCAAGAATCGAACTCTTGCCGGCGCCATTAGCGCCAATGAGCGTGACAATTTCTCCATTTCCAACGTTTAGATCGACGCCATGGACAGCCTCGACGGCGCCGTAGCGTATTTTCATTCCCTCGACACGAAGCATTGGCGTTCCTACCAGCTTAAGGATTGGGGATTTCATCCTTCGTTGGTCGATACAGCTTCACAAAGGTCGGCTTCCCGCCTTCGATGCGGATCATCGCAACGTCCCGCAGGGCAACACGCTCGGTACCAGCATACGTCACTTTGCCGAGAACGGTCTCCACATCTTCCAGGCTAGCTAATGCGTCTCTAATCTTTGCCGGCTCGAGCGATCCGGCTTTGCGAGCTGCGGCATCGAGCAATTGTGCCCATTCGTATCCTGCAGCCTCATACGAGGTTTCCGCGTCATGTCCGGTCTCCTCCTTGAAGTGCTTGTTGAATGCTTCCATCCCGCTGCCCGGGGTTGGAAACCCCGCTGAGGACTGGACAACGCCATCGACCACCGAGCCGAGCCCATAAACCGTCGGAGTGCCGATGGCATCCGATTCGATGACCGGAATCTTAACCCCAGCACCGCGCAACTGCTTGATGAAGGCTGGGAAGTCAGGCTCATACGCCGTCGTCATGATAACGTCAGGCTGCGGCGCCAATCCCTTGATTTGAGAGACCACGGCAGAAAAATCCGGCTGCCCCATCGAGTAGGACGCTTCGCCGACAACGCTCCCCCCCTTTTTCTTAAACGTCTCGCCAAAATAGTCCGGGAATTTGGACGTATAGGCGGAGTCTGGCGACTTCAGAAGAAAGGCCGTTTTGTAGCCGGTCTCTGCTGCGTAGCTGGCCAGCGCGGCGGATTGAACCGTGTCAGAAGGATAGGAAATAAACATATAGTCGCCGACAGCAGGTGTCAGGCTGGGCGAACCCGCGAGGTTGAGCATCGGAATGCCCGCTGCCTGTCCGATCTGGCCCGCTGCGATTGAAGGATCCGCATCGCCCGGGGTAATGAGAAACTGAACTCCGTCTTCGATCAATTTTTGGGCTGCGTTCACGGTAGCGGCTGTATCGGAGCGGGTGTCGATGACTTCGAGGGTGACTGTCGCCATGCCCCCGATGCCGCCCTTGGCATTCAAATCCTTGATGCCCAATTTGAAGCCGGCCAGACCAGGTTGATCATAAGGTGCCAGGGCTCCGGTCAGGGCCATTGCAGCCCCGATCTTGTATTCAGCCGCCGAGGAGTATCCCACAGTTGACGAGAGCGCGATCGCGGCGACACCAGCGAGCGCAGTTGCATATCTTAGCTTGTTCATTTTTGAGTTCCCATGTGAGGTTGATCGATGCTTCGTTTTCCGAAGTCTTATCTAGTTGTTCTGTCCGCAACTCCTTCTTCCTTTTGTACCCATTCGATATCCACCATACCAAGCAAGTCAGAGATACGATCTCTAGGACGCGCTGGCCCCAATGACCTGCGCCGCCGAGCCTGGTTCGACCTGAGCTTTTTTCTCGCCCATCCTTTTGCTTCCAAGATAGGCCGAGATCACGGCAGGGTCGGTTCTGACGGCGTCGGCCGTGCCCACGGCGATGCGCTTGCCCCTGTCGATAACGACGATGGTGTCACTCAGCGACATGATGAGGTGCAGGTCGTGCTCAACCACGAGAATGCCTACGCCTGTGTCCTTACGCAGTGCGGCCAACCTGCCCATCAGTTCTTTGGTCTCCGCCGGATTCATCCCCGCCGCAGGCTCATCGAGAAGGAGGAACCGGGGTCCCGTCGCAAGCGCGCGGGCGATTTCTACGAGACGCCTTTGTCCGTACGGAAGACTGCCGGCAAGCCGGTCTCCCAATGTTTCCAGGCCGAAGCGCGCCAGGGCGTCATTGGTGCGCCACACAGCTAGAGCCGTGTCGGTGGCACATGCCTCAGCGGCAACTAGAACGTTCTCCCGAACGGTCATGTCAGCAAACACACGAAGATTTTGGAACGTTCGCGCCAGACCTGCGTGGGCAATTAGATGAGGCTGCCTATTTTCGATCAGGTCCGAGCCAAGCGCCACATGACCTGCACTGGGTCGTAGCTGGCCAGTCAACAGATTGATCAAGGTGCTCTTCCCGGCGCCATTCGGACCGATCAATCCGGTGATAAGCCCGGCTTCCGCTTTGAAGGACACCCCGTCGACCGCCCGCACACCGCCGAAATGCCGAGACAGTTGATTTGCCTCTAAGGCGTGTGCACCCTTTGGTGCCTGAAAATTTCGCGCTCCTGGAAGGAGCTTGTCATCGCGCCCTTTCAAAGGGTCCCATGCGTTTGCAAGCTCCAGTTCCCGGCCACCAACGAGACCAGTCGGCCTGAAAAAGAGAACCAGGATCATGGCCAGCGAGGCGCCAACGAGGGGCATTCCGTACAAGGCTGGAACAGAGAACCCGAGGATATTGCCACCGCCCTCTAGCCCCCTCAAAAGCTCCGTCACTGCGGTGATTATTATCACCCCCACCAGAGCGCCCGAAACAGAACCGACCCCTCCGACGATCAGCATCGAAATCAGTAGAAAACAAGACTCGAAGTAGAAATCCTTGGGGCCGAAGGCACCTAAAAACTGAGCCAACAACGCCCCGGCAATCGACAAAATCGTTCCGCTCAACAGCCATGCCTTAAGTCGCGCATGGCGAACGTCCACGCCCACTGCCGCCGCGGCTACTTCATCTTCTCGCGTGGCTCGGACGGCGCGACCAGTCCTTGTATCCCTAAATGTTCGGGCGACCGCGATCGACAGCGCCGCCACTGATAGAGCAACCACAAGCGTGGTATTTCGAGGCACGCCGTAGAATGTTTGGCTTCCGCGCGTTATATCCTTTGTCGCCACCAGAACCGTGTAGACGATAATCTGCAGTGCCAGAGTGGCGATGGACGCGGCGGAACCCGACAAACGCCGGATAACGAGGCCGCTCACCCCCGCTAAAATCAGTCCGGCGACGGCGGCCGCCACCAACGACGACCAGACTGAAAGACCATAGCCTGCCATCCAGGCCGGGAGGTGAGGAAGTGCTGTCCGTTGAATAGCAGGACTCATCGTGAGAATGCCTGCTGTGTAGGCACCTACCCCCATGAAAGCCGCAGGACCGAATGAAACTATACCTGTGTTGCCGGAAAAAACCTGTAAACCAACGCAGGCGGTAACCACGATTGACATCGATGTCGCGATGCGGGTTCCATTCGCGCCAAACAAAAGACCGGCCAAGATCCCTACCGCTACCAGGATCATGGCCAAAGCCAGCGAATCCATCGTCACAGCCTTGATACGGGAATTGACCATTCCGTCTGCTCCTCTGCGGAACTGCGACTATTGGACAGGTCAACCTTGATGTCAATATCATTACATCAATCTGTCATATGAAAAATTGTGCAGAGGGCGCTACAGCCATGCGGTTGTCGCAAGATTGCTGATCGCTGCCGAAGCCGGGCGCGCAACCCGGCCGAGCAGGGCAATAGCCCCCGAGACCAACCGCAGGGTCCTGATGGATACTGGAGCTATAGTGCAACGAAAGTGGCAAACTCTGCTCTTTTCCATCACGGCCCAATTCCTAAGCCCCTCTCCGTCAGAAATCGGGCATGGCCCACCAGGAAGCTGACCTTCAATCTGCGGGCCATCTCCTCCCTTAGATGCCGCTCCAGCAAAGCTGTCTGCGATCCTCAGTCCATATTGATGAACCGTCCACTTTTCTCCCATCGGAGCTTCTCTCTGAAGAGATATTGACATGCGCCGGGGCCGCAGCTACCGTAACATAGCTTTTGAGCGAGTATGATAGCGGTTGGTCAACTTCCTGCCGCCAACAATTTGTATTTCTGAACGAGCCGTCCAGCATTCGGCTGGTTCCGTAGCCCTCCTCTTAACAATCACGATCGATAAAGGTATTCCGATGCGGTCTTCTGTTATTCCAACTTACGAAAATCGCGTGCTCAGCGCCTTTGAGGGCGAAATCTTGGGAGAAGAATTTTTTCGCGTTCTTGCTGAGCAAGCTGACAGCGATCAATCTCGTGTAAAGTTGCGCAATTTGGCGGCCATCGAGCGGCTCGTTGCAGAGGCGCTTTTGCCAGTTGTTACTCGTTACAATCTTCAACCAAATAGCAAAGTATTGCTTGCTGAAAAGGGACGCGGCGAAACGGTTGAATATGCAGAGCTTAGTTGGACTGAGTTTGCAGTAAAGCTCAAGACGCTATTAGAGCCTTTCGTTCGCGAATTTGAGACCCTGCTTATAGAGGCGCCGGTTGAAGACCGACCCTATATCCAGTTACTCCTTGACCACGAAATCGCGCTTTTCGCGTTCGCTCAGGCGGAAGGTGAAGACTCGATCGATGGTCAGATTCATCTGGACGACTTTCTACAACGGCATAAAGCTCTGCTGCACAACGAAGGCTGAAGCAAATCTTCAGACGCAGTGAGCGCATGCTGTTCGCGTAGCCGGGTTGAGCACATCCTCGATCGGTCCTCCCTCGACTTGGCTGTCGCGTGGTTCGGGCTGCGCTGGCCGCAGCTGGCCTATGGAACGCACCAAAGCCTTCGCGTCGCATCTCTTATATTGCCCGGCAGCGCCCTCTCGATGTGTCACACCCGCCGCAGACCGCCGGAGGGGAACAGGTCGACTTGGTGATGGCCTGGCGACCTGTATGATCCTGCAGGTGGGCTCAAACGGCCGGGGCAACCTATCTTGCCGCTATCTGCCCGACGATTGGACTCGTAAACCAAGCGTCGCGCGCGCCCACTTTGGTGGCTTGCCAACTTGCATTATTCAGACAGCCCACGAACATATTCACAATGAGGAATTTTGTAATATTCTCTTCAGCAAGCTCAGTTGGAGGACACGATGAACGTTAGAGACATGCTGCTGCACGGGACCATTTCGTTGACACCATCAGAGGAGCGGATCGTTCAGGTGCTCCTCACCGACTATCCTGCAGCTGGGCTAGGCACTGCCACGAGTCTGGCAAAGCGCGCCGGTGTCAGTGATCCGACCGTGGTTCGCCTTGCCATGAAGCTCGGGTTCGAAGGCTTCCCTGCCCTCCAACGACGATTACTTGCGGATGTTGAAGCAAGATTGCATTCGCCCTTGCTTATGATGGAAGCCAAACGGCCTGACATGGGGACGGATGGGGAACAAGGAGCTGCGATCGCCTACATGCATTCGGTGGCCAACAACCTCAACAAAGCGCTGACATCAACCCCGTTGGCGTCCTATCAACGGGCAGCCCGGCTAATAATGGATACAAAGGGGAAGGTAGTCCTGCTCGGCGGTCGCTACAGCCGTTTCATCGCGGGCATGTTAGCAGCCTATTTGTTGCAATTTCGGCCGGACGTCATGCATATTGACGCCCTATCGGCGCAAAAGACGGACGTGTTGGTCGACTTGGGAAAGCGCGATCTCTTGATCGTGTTCGACTATCGCCGATATCAGCTGGACGTTGTTGCGTTCGCTCAATTAGCCGCGGCCCGCCGCGTTCGCATTCTTCTGTTCACGGACCCCTGGTTATCGCCCATTTCCGCGTTTTCAGAACTGACGCTGACCTGCCCAATCGAGGTCAATTCGCCCTATGATACGATGGCGTCATCGGTGGCGCAGATCGAGGCCGTTGTCGCTCAAATCCTAGCGTCCATAGAAAAGCGGACGCGCGAACGTATCGAGGAATTGGAGGAGATCCGCCTCCAGGCGAGTGCATCGCTGGACAACGCGCGTCTCCTCGAAGATGAAAGGCCCGATCTGGCATCCACGGCGACCAAATAGCCCGCCATGGATGCAATGCGTTGAGGCTATGCGAAGCGATGCAGTGAGAACTTCCTGAGCAGTTCCTGACGTTGACCCAACGCCCATTTGGCGACGACTTCGCCCATCGCAGGCCCAAGCTTGAAGCCATGCCCGCTCGATCCGGTGATCACGAACGTTCCCTTTGCACCGGGAATCTCGTCAACAATAGGGAGGTGATCCGGGCTCATGTCATATTGACAGGCGTAGCCGGGACGGATGCCCAATTCGGCAATCTCGGGAGAACGGGACATGATATGTTCAATGGCCCAGACCGATTCCTCTTGCGTGATCGTTCGGTCCAATTGGCCGGCGACATTGAGGCGATAGTTCATGCGAGAGTGAGCTTCTTTAAGCTCCTCGTTCTCGACGCCGGTGCCACCGCCACCCCATGTCCCGACCAAAATTGTATTCTCGCCTTCGGGCCGAGCGTAGCAGTTCGTGGTTTCATCGACCCAACAATGCGGAAGTAGCTTCCTTGCGACACCAGGCGCATCCATCACCGCCATGAAGTGACGTTCGATAAACGTCGGCAGGTCTACTCCAAGTTTGGCCACGAGCGCTTTAGACCAGACGCCAGTCGCAAGAATTACGCGACCGGTTGAGATGACGGTGCCGTCACTTAGCGTCGCCCCAGTCGTGTTTCCATTTGTTACTTGAATTTCGGTTACCGAGCGGCCGCCCATAAACTTAACGCCATTCGCGCGAGCTCGATTGACCAATTCGTTGGTCGCGCCGTAGGGGTCGCAGTGTCCCGATTCGTCTTCCCATGCGGCAAAAGTGATCCCCTCCATATTGAAATGGGGGAGGATTGCCTGCGCCTGTTCGCCGGTCAGCCCCTCGATTCGGCTTCCTTCATCGTCGCGGATCCGCTTAACAATCTCGCGATTTACGGGTTCGTGCTGAGGGCCGCAAACCCACATGCAGCCAGACTGATGAAAAGCGCCGGGGAGGTCCTTTAGGATCTCGATTCCGCGCTTTGCGAGCAAAGATAACTCGCGATCACCATAGAATGCGTGGCACACGGCGGATGACGAGCCGGTCGGTCCGGAAGCCGGATGGTCGGACTCGACTTGGATAACGTTCAGCTTTTGGTTCGACAGATAATAGGCTGCTCCCGCACCCGCAATTCCCGCTCCCGCAACGAGTACGTCACAGCTCAATCTTTCGCTCATTTGATGCTCCCTGTTACAAGAAAAAGCCCAACCGGCTACCCTTATCGATGCAACCACTTCCGGTACGGCGGGTGGTGGAGAGCCGGGACAACGGTCGCCACCAGCTGGCGATCAACGTCACCCTAGCATGCCTTCTGCACAAGGATCGCTCTCCCGCCCCTGTAGCAGTTCGCTTAGGCTGACCGAGCAGCGAAATTAATGTGGAAATTTTTTCCTGTCTACATTTAATTGCTACATTTGAAGAAATTATTTCAGGCTGCGACCCTCAACCTTCTCGGCCGCCTCCGACCTTGCGGCTCGCTAAGCAAATCAATCCTCTTCCGATCTATCGCCGACTGGAAGCCTTGTTACCTAGCGCCAACCAGGACGAAACTTTTTCATCGCGCCGAATGAGCGCATCATTGACAAATAATTTTCAGCAACTCATGCTTTGGGGGATAGCATGTTCGTTGCACGCGGAATGGACGCCCAGATCGAGGACATGCTGCCAGCGTACGAAGCACCGGAAACAAAGTGGGGCCCGTTCTGGACACGGCGCCAATGTCGCCGATCGGTCGACAAAGATATCCAATTGTAAAGTTTGGAGGATAAAATGGAAAAAAGAACGGCATATCATTCAATATACGAGAAGCTCGGGGCCCCCATGATTGACTTTGGAGGCTGGAAGGTCGCTTCGCATATAACTTCTACCAACGACGAATATATGATGATCCGTAACAGCGTCGGCTTTGCTGAGTATGATTTCCAGAGCTGTTTTGGGGTGTGCGGACCAGAAGCGTTTCAATTCATACAGGAACTTATTGTAAACGACTTGGCGAAGATTACCCCCGGCGGTACTATCTATTCAAGCATCCTGGACGACAAGGCTAGCCTAATCGATGATGTTATCATTTTTTGGATCAGCGAAGATCGGTTTATAATACACGGCGGTATTACTCGCGACGCTTCACGCAAGTGGATCATGGAAAAGTCCGATGGTCGACAGGTCTGGGTGACGGAATTGTCTAACACGTTCCTTTCCATACAGGGTCCAAAGTCGGTCCATGTACTGCAACAAGCTGTGGACATTGCAGATCTTGAGCACAACCGATTAGTGCAGGTTGATTTCGAGGGCGTTCCAACCACGATTGCACGGGTGGGTTTCTCCGGTGAACTGGGTTACGAGGTCCATTTCGGGCCTGAGTATGCGCACGGCATGTGGGAAAAATTCACTGCCTATTGCGCCAACTATGGTGGTGGCCCCGCCGGACTGATGGCCGCCTTTCCGATCGCGGTTGATAAGGGCTTTCTGTTCGGCGCCGACTTTTATGCCGGTGGTTCCCCTCTTGAATATGGTCTTGGATGGTCGGTAGCTTTTGACAAGGGTTTCTTCCATGGCAGAGATGAGATGTTGCGCCGCAAACAGGCAGGGCTCCGCACCAAACTCGTTGGAATTGAGGCCGCCGCAGCGGAGCCTCAGATAGCGGGAGGTTTGAAACTGACCGACGGCTCCAAGAAGAACGCAGGTGAAACGACGATCGGCTGGATCAGCCCACTGCTCGAACGCAATATCGGACGAGCTTGGGTCAATAGCGAATTCGCCGAGCCTGGCACGGAGTTGGAGGTCCAATCCAATGGCGGTCCTAAAAAGGTGAAAGTCACCGCCAGCTACCGATTCTTCGATCCCAAAGGCGAGCGCGTGAGGGTAAATCCCCGCGAGATGCTCAAGGTTTGATTAGCTCACATAGGTAGCTCTCCGTCGTCCGAGCATGGGGCCTGGCAAAGCAATTATGCTTGCCGGCCCCAGTGCCGCCCTTGCCCTGCGCGCCTCTGGCGCGAATGTCACCCTGCGGCACTGGCTACCGTAGTCGACATCTATAGCCAGCTTCGGAACGGTCCATCCCAAATCGAAGTCGAGCCATTCGACTTGGGTCTTCGGTCGTCTCGCCCTCGTCGGTGAGCCTGTTTTGTGTCCATTGGCGGCTTTGGCTCAACGATGTGACGGACTGAGCGCGTGCCTTTCCTCCCCGATCAGGGTTGCCCGATCGATTAAAAAGTTGACATGTTGACGCACCTCAGGATGATTTGTAATTTCCTCTTCATAAAATTGAGGGAATTGGTTGATGCAATTTCGAGACCTGCTGCTTCAGGGCAACCTATCGCTCACCCCATCGGAGGAGCGCATTGTTCAGGTGCTCCTCACGGATTATCCGACGGCCGGCTTGGGCACCGCAGCAAGCCTGGCCAAGCGTGCTGGGGTCAGCGACCCCACAGTGGTTCGTCTGGCCATAAAGCTCGGCTTTGAGGGTTTCCCCGACTTTCAGCAGCGGTTGCTTGCCGACATCGAAGCGCGATTGCATTCCCCACTGCTTATGATGGGAGCGAAGCGGCCAGAGTTGGGCACTGACGGCGAACAAGGTGCGGCTATTGCCTACATGCATTCGGTTGCCGGGAGCCTCGACAAGGCGTTGACGACCACCCCGCTGGCTACCTATGAGCGCGCAGCCCGACTTGTCATGGATTCCAAAGGTAAGGTGGTCCTTCTCGGTGGACGCTACAGTCGGCACGTCGCCGGAATGTTGGCGAGCTACTTATCGCAATTTCGAACCAATGTTGCCTATATTGAGACCCTGTCCGCCCAGCAGCTGGATCTGTTGGTCGACTTAGGAAAGAGAGACGTTCTGATCGTCTTTGACTACCGCCGTTACCAACGCGACGTGGTCGCATTTGCCGAACAAGCCTCCGCCCGCCACGTTCGCATTCTTCTGTTTACTGATCCATGGGTGTCGCCGATCTCCGATTTAGCGGAAGTTACCCTTTCCTGCCCGATCGAAGTCAGTTCGCCCTATGACACGATGGCACCAGCAGTGGCCCAGATCGAAGCCCTCGTCGCTCAGATTTTTGCAGCCACCGGCGAGCGGACACGGCGCCGGATTGAGGAACTCGAACAAATTCGTCACGAGAGCAATGTGACGCTTAACGCACAAAAATCAGAGCAACGCGGCTTCTCGTCAAAAACTCCAATAGCCGGCGCGAAGGGCATCTTCCCTCCCACCAGGGAGCTATGACTCCCTCACTGGTTCTCTCTGACGCGAGACCGAAGTCCTCAACGAGTCCCACTTCTTTATCCGCTGGCTTGCCTGGGGCCAGTTCGCCTCTGCGACCCGGGTTATGAGCGCCTCGATCAACGCGAACGCGGCAACGTTGCTGTCAAATGCAGTTTCGTTCTCAATATGCAGGGCTATCACTTCTGATGCATATTTCGAGATTGGAGACATCCATCGATCCGTTATAAGGATGATCTTTAGTCCGCAATGCTTGGAAACTCTTTCAGCAAACTCTTCAAGGGAACGTTGGTACCTTCTAAAATCCACAAGGACTAATACATCCTTTTGCCGCATGCGCAGTATATAATCAGGCCACCAGTCGTCTTCAGCGGATACCTGGTAAACACCGGCGCGGATCTGTTTTAAGTGCCTCGATAAGTACTGAGCGACAAGATCGCTGATGCGACCGCCCAATGTGAATATATCCGATTTGGGATCGGAAAGGAGGGAACCCACTCTTTCAAACTGGGCGGCCGTGATCGCTCCGGCAGACGCCCTTAGCAATTCCGTAGATTTTTGGATGAAATTATCAAAAAACTCGTCCGTTATACCACTTGTTGTTGTCCGTAAATCGAGCGGAGACTTCTGCCCTTGCCTTAGCTCCTTGATAAGCTGTTGTTGGAATTCCTGCAGGCCTTGATAGCCGAGTTTACTCACGAAGCGCGAGATAGTGGGAGCAGAGACGTTTGAGGAGGTGGCAATGACCTGGATTGGCTCAAGGCCGGCAAACGGATAATTCGACAGAATTAGCGCAGATAAGCGCCGCTCCGTGGCGGTTAAAGAATCTGCTGCTTTCCTTATCTGCTCCCTTACGGTTTCGCCGGGAATTGTGGTGTCAGTCATATTCTCTCCAAAGCCGGCCACCCCGCCAACCCTCAAGCTCTGCTGTTTTCAGTATGCGGGAGTGAGACCTTGCTAGCAAGCAAGCGCTCCGCCACGGCAATGAGGGCTGCTAGCCGGCACCGGGCGCTAGCGTCCTAGCGGCGTGTTCCACGCCTTGGATTTCGGCAATGAGCTCCCGGGTCGTGACCTGACGACAATACCCCTTAATCGCCCGCAGCGAGCTATCATGGCGTTCCTGGGTATAAGTCAGGCATGCATCTGTAACCTGTGTGACGAGATAGCCCAGGTCACAGGCGTCCCTGATCGCGCCCTCTACACACTGGTCGGTTACCAACCCCGCGAGTACGAGCTGTTTAACACCGAGATTCCGCAGTATGTAATCGATATTTGTGGAAATGAAGACGGAAGATGACGTCTTGGGCAGAACTATCTCATCACCCTGCACGGCTATCTGCTCGATTACCTTTCCATCCCACGAGCCCTTTGGGACATGGAACCCGGTTATCTTGTAGTCGAGAGATCGGTCTCGACCATCGGCGGTCAAGCTCTCGATCGTTGTGTACATTACTTCAATACGCGACTTCCTAAAGGCGGTTTGCAAAGCCTGCATGTTCGGAATGACCCGAGCCTCAAGCTCGCTGAAAAACCAGCCGTACTTTGCTGCAAAATCGGTTTTCGGAAGCCCGGCAAATTCGGCGCCGTCACGGTGAGCACTGAAATTTTGTACATCGATAAAAAGCAAGGCGGATTGCTCCGGCACCAAGGGTACATTGCGAGTAAGGCTCATCTCAGTTCCCATTCAAAAAGTCTTCGATAGATGATGCGACGATGTCGGCCCAACGCTGCTGACCTTCGGCCGTCCGAAGATGATCATTTCGGATCTCAATCAGGCTGTTGTTCAAGCCACGTGCCTCGCAATGCCGCGGCACAAACCAATCAGTCGAGTCGTTGACCTGATAGGGCTCATTCATTCCGACGCTCAAACGCGGATACCTGCGTGTAATAGAGTCTCTCAGGCGCGCTGACGTGTCCGTGTCAAGACGGTACAGGAAACCGATATCCCAGGGGCGCCACACGTTGTTCATGTGAGGGGTGAAACTGTGAACCGATATCGCCACGGTGTGTCGCCCCTCATCCAGACGTCGACTAATTTCTGCGTGAAAAGGCTTGAAAATCTCCGCCACGCGAGCCGTGCGATGGGCAATGTCGACTTCATGATTGCCGGGTATTCTGATCCCATCGCTTATTGTAGGAATGGAATCGAATGCTTCCGGCGGCCTGTTGCAGTCTATGACCAGGCGGCTATAGGGCTGAAAGACAGCAACAGCATCTAACCGCCGGGCCAAAAGCCGTGTCACTTCGGCTGCCCCGATATCCCAACCGACATGATCGTCGATGACCTCGAGAGAAACGCCCAGCTTTCCCAGCGCAGCGGGGATCGCCTGACCCGCATGTTCACACACCAGGAACACAGGACTTGATCCGTCGGGGTTTATGACCTCAAACGGAGCCGGATCGCCCTGCCCTAGCAACCCTAGCGTATCATAACCCTGCTTCATGCCATTATCTGTCCTTCGGGAGATCGACGGGCCTAATGATGCTTGAGCCACCAAGGCAGAGATTTCAAATGACCCCCTGAGGGCCAGATCTCTAGGGAACCCCGCCGCACACTCCCACCGTTCGTTGCATAAAGAGGACGAGATTTTATTTTCAATGTCAACTCAATATTTGTGATTGACAAAAAATTTTCATTCAGGTTTTCTGCGATGAAGGCAACATATCGTTTCGAGGCCGGCCATCCCAGTGGTGAGGTTGCATATGGCCGCGGAGCACTAGCGTAAGTTACCAGATGCTCTCGACCAATTTAAACCTCTCACGATCCCGCTCTGCCGAGCCCAACCTTTTGAAGGACACCAATGATTTCGAACCCGCTCGTCTTCGCAGCTACCTCCGATATCGCTGGGAGAACGCGTGGTAAAGCGTTTCCAGCTTCGGAACTGGATAAGCGCCTGAAGCGTGGAATCGGCTGGACGCCGACGAATGTGATGATTACCTGTTTCGACGCAATCGCGCCAAGCCCATTTGGCTCGCTCGGCGACCTGCTTCTGATCCCTGATCCTGAGACGCGCGTTGAGGTCGACTTCGCCGACGGCGGCCTGGTTGAACGTTTCATGTTGGGGGATATCACCGATCTCGAGAGCCGCCCATGGGATTGTTGTACTCGCTCGATCCTCAAAAGGGCACTTGAACGGCTGCGATCTTGTGGCGGTATCCAGCTTGTGAGCGCGTTCGAGCATGAATTCCAAATGCTCGAGGCCGGCGAGGTTCTTCCCGACGCCTATAGCCTGCGCGGGTTTACGCGGCGGCGGCAGTTCGGTGAGGCTTTAATGTCGGTTCTCGCTCAGGCGGGCCTTACGCCCGATACCTTCATGAAGGAATTTGGGCCAGATCAGTACGAGGTTACCAATGGCCCTGCGCAAGGCCATCGCTCTGCCGACCAAGCGGTAATTCTTCGGGAGTTGACCCGCATGGCAGCGCAACGCTGCGGCGAGCAAGTGACGTTCGCACCCATTTTAGACCCCGGCAGCGTCGGTAACGGCGTTCACATCCATATGAGCTTCCTGGATGAGAATGGCTCCCCGACAACGTACGACGAGAAAGACCCGTTCGGCATGTCCCAAATTACCGGGTCATTCATTGCCGGCGTACTCAGATATCTCGACTCCATCGTTGCGCTGACCGCGCCGTCCGACGTTTCCTATCTGCGATTGACGCCCAACCGCTGGAGCGCGGCATATAACAATCTTGGCTTCCGCGATCGCGAGGCTTCAGTTCGAATCTGCCCCACTACTTCAGCAGACCCGGAGAAGATCGCCAGGCAATATAACTTTGAGTACCGTGCAGCCGATGCCGCCGCCTCGCCACATCTGGCGTTGGCATCGATTCTCCATGCAGGCGCCCAGGGCATCGAAGACGGCCTCTCCGCACCTCAGGTAACGCAGGAGAATTTATCCGTGCTGTCCGAGGCCGAACTGTCTGATCGCGGCTACAAGCGGCTACCACAATCCCTTGAAGAGGCTTTGCAGCGGTTTGAGCAGAACGACGTTGTAACGCGTTGGTTTCCGGCCGGCTTTGCCTCTATTTATTCCGCGCACAAGCGCGCCGAAATCGCGCATCTGGGCGATCGCTCCGTCAAAGAGCGCTGTTCCGCTTATTCAAAAGTGTACTGACAACAAGCAGACACTGCGCGGGAGGCGTAAAATGCTGAAGATGAAGGCACCAAAACGGCTGTTCAGTCTCTATCTAGAGCCTGGATTTTCCCTACAGGCCTTTTCTTCCGCAGCCGAGGCCTTGAGGCTTGCAAACGAAGTGCTTGAATCGGAGTTTTACGCTTGGAGAGTTGTATCTGACGACGGATACCCCGTGAGGTCGAGTTGTGGACCAACGATTTCAGTTGATACGTCGCTCAAGGACGAACGCGGCCTCCTTGGCAAAACGGGCTGGTCCACCTCAGTCGCCGTAATTTGCGGGGGTAGCCACCCACTTGCCACAAATCGAGCCCTGCATGGCTGGTTGCGCGAATGCCGGGCTAGGAAACTGTTGCTGGTCGGCATCGCGAGCGGGGTCTTCAGCATCGCCCAGACGGGTCTAGCGGATGGACGAAGATGTGCAGTGCACTGGGAACAGTTCCCATCATTCGTCGAACAATTTCCCAGTATCGCTGCTGTTCAAGCGGCTTATGAAATCGACGGCGACACGTACTCCTGCTCGGGTGGAGATGCTGCTTTCGACATGTTCGTGCAGTTTGTCAGAGAAGATCATGAGCCCGTTATCGCCAACCAAGTTTGCGAGAAGGCGGCCGCTATGAGGGTCCGCCAACCTGGAGATCGTCAGAGACTACCTCGGCATGCAGGCGCGGCAATTCACCATGACGGCCTGTTGAAGATCATCGAGCAGATGGAGCGGCATCTCGACGAGCCCATTGCGCTCGAAGACATGGCCGCCTCCAGCCGCTTGTCTCGGCGCCAAGTTGAGCGCATTTTTTCGAAACAAATAGGACGTTCGCCTGCGAAATATTATCTTGAGATGAGACTTGAGCGCGCTCATTTGCTTATCTTGAACTCGCAACTTCCAATCGTCGAGATCGCGATGGCCTGTGGTTTCGTCTCGGCCTCCCACTTTTCAAAGGCATATCGTGACCATCATGGGCTGGCTCCGCGTGAAGCTCGCCTGCAAGCCTTGGAACGCCGAAGGAGCGGGTACGGGCTGTTCGCCGCGGCCGCTCCCGCACCATGGCCGAAGGCGAGGTCATCAATCAGTGAAATGGTGCATGCAAAGTGATTCACGTTCCGGAAACTAGCCCGTAGGCAGCAGCTAGTGATCAGACAGCGGCCTCGTTTCTAGCCTCGACCTGGTCGAGCTGAACCCGTTCCTCGACGAACGCGGCCGCACCGCCACGCTCATGGTCGACCTTGCCGCCAGCCTGATGGGCCGCCGCATCATGGACCGCCCGACCCGCAGCCATTCCGGAAGCATTGCATGACCCAGCCTTCCCGCCTTGCCATCGTCCCCTTCGTCAGCGTCGACCGCATGATGAAGCTGGTGCTGACCATCGGCGTCGAGCGGTTCCTGACCGAACTCGCCGCCTATATCGAGGAGGATTTTCGCCGCTGGGAGCTGTTCGACAAGACGCCGCGCATCGCCTCGCACAGCCATGACGGCGTCATCGAGCTGATGCCGACCAGCGACGGCCGCCTCTACGGCTTCAAATATGTCAACGGCCACCCGAAGAACATGCGCGAGGGCCGCCAGACGGTCACCGCCTTCGGTGTGCTCGCCGATGTCGGCTCCGGCTATCCGATGCTGCTCACCGAAATGACGATCCTGACGGCGCGCTACGCACCGCCGCTACCTCCGCCGTCGCCGCCAAATACCTGGCGCCCAAGGGTGCGCGCTCAATGGCCATCATCGGCAACGGCGCCCAGTCCGAATTCCAGGCTGTCGCCTTCAAGGCGCTGCTCGGCATCGACCGGCTGCGGCTTTACGACATCGACCGTTCCGCGTCGGAAAAATGCGCCCGCAACCTCGCCGGCAAGGGTTTCGACATCACCATTTGCACGACGGGCCAAGATGCGGTGGACGCGTCGACATCATCACCACTGTGACCGCCGACAAGCGATGCGCCACCATCCTGACCGACAACATGGTCGGCTCCGGCGTGCACATCAATGCCGTCGGCAGTGACTGCCCGGGCAAGACCGAGCTGCATCGCGACATCCTCCTGCGCTCCGACATTTTTGTGGAGTTTCCGCCGCAGACCCGCATCGAGGGCGAGATTCAGCAGCTCGACGCCGGCCATCCGGTGACCGAGCTGTGGCAGGTGATGACCGGCAAGGCTGAGGGTCGCAAGCCAGGCAAACAGATCACGCTGTTCGATTCCGTCGGCTTCGCGACCGAGGACTTTTCGGCGGTACGCTATGTCCGCGGCCAGCTCCAGTCTCCTTTATGAGGAGCTCGACCTGCTCGCCGATCCCGACGAGCCATGCGACCTGTTCGGTATGCTGCTCCGGGCAGCACTGCAGCCGGCGGCCTAAGGGAGCACGCCAAAGCATCTGGTCGTGCTGTGAGATCCACAAGCCGGATCTCTGGGTCGCTAATTGTCGGCCATGGCTTTGCATCGGTCTGCACTCTGACCGGTTTCTCAAGCTGCAGACTTGCGGTAAATAGACTGGTTTACGATGCAAACGCGGTAGAAACGAAAGTAGACGGTAATGACTGCCGCGAAACTCGACGCGATCGACCTCAAAATCCTCAACGCCATTCAGCGCGACGGGCGCATCACCGAGCTTGCGCTGGCCGACAAGGTCGGATTGTCGCCGACGCCTTGCTGGATGCGGCTGCGAAAGCTGGAAAAGGCCGGCATCGTTTCGGGCTATCACGCCAGGATCGTCATGCGTCTGATCGTCCCGATTGCCACCGTGCTGATGGAGGTGACGCTCACCAACCACCGCCAGGCCGATTTCGACCGCTTCGAGCGCGCCATCCGCGACATCCCCGAGATCGTCGTCTGCTGGTCGGTCGGAGGCGGCGTCGACTACGTGCTGAAGGTGATGGTGCGCGACATCGATGCCTATCAGCGTCTGGTCGACGGCCTGCTCGAACGCGAGATCGGCATCGACCGCTACTTCACTTACATTGTTACCAAGACGGTCAAGGATGAGACTGTTTTGCCGGTCGCCGAGCTGTTGCCGGCGCAATCATAGTGGCCCTTAGAGATCTTCTAGCCGAGGCGTCAATAGAGACCCTGCGGGCCGGCATCCAATCGGCCTCCGTCTGTCCATGTCGAACTGTCTCCCCGTTCAGGCCTCGACCATGTCCGCGGACTTCGCCAGTTCGCACCCATAAGGCGCTCAACCCCCTCGCAGGGCCTGCCGCTCGAGGCCAGACCATACCGGCTTTGCCCCCTATCCGGCGCACTCACTTGTGCGGCATGCAATAGACCCCCTCGGATTCCATCAGTACCGCGCCACCCTTCAACTCGCTCAGGGCGCCGACCCACGCTTCCGAATACGTGCGGCTGGCATCTACGGCCGTCAGCCAAAGAACGCGATTGTCGGCCAGTTCGACCTTAACTTCCTGCTGCAAAGGGCTTGCCTGCACGGTCTGTTGATAGTGGCGTTTAATCCTGACATTGCTGGCTGGAAACTCAGCTTCGTTGCTGCCGTAGTTCAGCACAAATCCGGCGTGGTCCTGAGCCACCGAGCAACTGCCATCACGCTCGCACACGATTTTGGCAGCGGTCCTGCAGTCCCATTTCAGTGAAGCGGGCCACATAGGATTGTCCACACTTGATCGCGGCTTGTCGCTTTGGCCAGCGGCCGTGAACACTGCGCCTGTGTTCATAATCACAGTGGACAGGAGAAGCACCTTGAACACTACAAACCTCACTGAATTGCGGCTCTCCAAGCCTCGTCGTGCGTGATCGCCTGGCTTACGGCATGTTGAGATTGAACCAGCTTTTCTGGCGCACGCCGTTCGCGTCATCATACTCGATGGACCAAGGCTTTCCGCGCATCGGTCGAGAGATGGCGTAGTAGGTGGGGCCATTACCAAGGGAATGCCCTTGATCGTTCCCCGCGGTCTGGATTTTTGCGGTAACCACCTTACCGTCGATTTCGATTTGGACCTGTCGTGATCCGTCTTCACGATTCCCGCCGAGGGCGTTGTTTTTGAAGACGACGGGCAAGGATAGCCTGTCGGCCGCGATGCGGCAGATGTTCCGTTCTTGACCTAAGCCCGGCTGATCGGATTCGGAGCTGCCAGCTGCTTGCCAGCCAGACGGACAATCCTCATACTTCTCAAATCTCGCCGCGCTGGAGTTGGCTTGCGGACAGGTCGGCCAATTAAAACCCGGGGCTTCCATCGCCGCAATCAACTTGTAAATTGGCGGGTGGCACGAGGGGGTACCCTGCCAATCGCCGGAAAGACATAGGAGGACCTGACAGCCCCATTCCGCCGCTTTTGATTGGGATGGAAGAGCTGCGGCGCCCGCGATGGCGACGGCACCCCCCAGTAGGAATTTGAGTATAGTCATAGCCTTTTCCTCGCTGCGGATTTGACAGTTTACTATGGATTATCCGCGCGGAAAAGGACAGGTCGAAAAGGCAGGTTTGTGCGACTACATCGATTTATGAAACGAGACGACGGAGGCGTGGTCAACAACCCGTTGCGCGCCAACATTGCTCTGACGCTTGAGCGGGAAAGAGCCAGACGCGGCCTATCCCATATGCACATGGCCGAATTGTTTCGGACCCCCGAGGGCGAAAAACTCGCCTACCGAACCTATATTCAGACTGTGCGTCAGAAAAATAATGTCACATTGATGACGCTGCAGATCATGGCAAACGGCTTGCAACTGTCTTTTGCATCACTGCTCGCCGGCGGCAAGAAAGTTCCGGAATGGGCGCATCGGTTGGACGACAATGCGATTCGCAAGCGGCTGGCGCACATCATCGATTTTGAGCGACAACGACGTACTTTGCACCGCTATGAGATGGCCGAACTAATCGGCGTGGCGGAGGCGACATTCACGAAACTGGAACGCGCGAGCGGCAATATCAGCGTGGACACGATTGCGGCGATCGCCAAGGCGTTGAAACTTGATCCAGCGACCTTCCTCTTTTCCGAAAAGATCCCGCCTGGCGGAGCCGACATCTAGCCGCCTGACGAGTGTTCCTAAAGGGCCTGTAATACGCCCGCCCCCAGCCGGCGACCGCTCCCATGCCCCTGCCCGTCAGGCCTAGCGGCCGACTTTAGACTAGGACCCCCGCCGCGGCTGTCGAGCCGCTGCTGTCATCGTCGGCTGCTAGCCTGTTGCAGCGGCGGGGATGATAAGGGACTTTAACATGGACGACTGTGCCGGCGTCGGGAATTCTGCTGATGAAGAGCTTCCTCTTGAGGGTCGAAACCATATGAGAACAAGCCGTCAAACCTAGCCCGGTGTGATTGCCGGCGCGTGTAGAGTAGAAGGGTGTCGTGACTTTTGCCGGTGTCACGCCTGCGCCGTTGTCGGCCAATTCCAGGGGTCGGTTCCGGTAGGGGGGCGACCCAGATTCATCACTTTAGTGTCGTGATGCCCACCAGAGAATTTGCTGGTGAACTGACCGGCCAACGCCAAACTCATGCTTGCCGGGCAGACTTGTCAGCACGCGACAGAAACCGCTTCAAGCTCAAACCGGCCAACAAAATGTATGGCGGCATGGCGAGCGAATAATGACCACAGTTTAATTCCAAAATATTTGGCCTAGCTCCGGCGTCCTTCAGCCTCTGCATGAACCTCTCCGATAGCTCTGGCAACACCACTTTGTCTCTCTTAGCCAACACAACGTGAAGACCGAGATCAGGCCGTGCCAAACTATCTGCGTAATTCTCCAAGTTAAGTGGACCCCAAGCCCTTCTGAGCTCGGTCAGCTTAATCGCTGGCTCGAGACTAGCACGTATCAATCGTGTCGCGCGACCCGCCCAAACCATATCCGCTAGACTCCCCGCCGTGAGAAACAACGAGGCTTTCGACACAGCCGAGTCGTGCGCCGCGAGAAGGCCCGCAACCCAGGAGCCTAAGCTCATACCGACAACTGAAATCTCTCGATAGCCTTCGATCTTCAACCAACGTATGAGCTTTCGCCCATCTAACACTGCCTGCCTTACAGATTGAATCGTTCGACCGAGATTAGGGCTAAGCATATAGTCAGCGTGCGCGGAGCCGGGACGGCTGCGCTCGAAGTGATAAGGCATAGCGATCTCGACAACCGTGATGCCACGTTGCGAGAAAAAGTTGGCGATCTGACGATTCCGGAAGGTTGCATTCCAATGGTGAAAAATCACCATCGCCTGATCGAACGACCCGCTTTCTGTGATTTTCGCCGAGACGACATTGTTCTGTTCGATATCAGTAGATATGTCCGATGGAAATTTGAGCCACCCATCTAGCCTTTCAAACCCCTGAACACTCACATTCGGGTCATCGAAAAAGGCTGGATCAGCCACGGCTTGGTCCGCAAGGGCACAGAATTCCTCGATACTTGTTATCTTATCCGCACCTGGAAAGGCGCGTTCCGCGTCAAGGGCGAAATCGGTTGATTTCTTCCCTTCCTCACCGCGTCGCGCCCGCCGCTCATCCCAATGATCAAGCCAACTATGATACACTCTGATTGTTTCCCAACTTAATCGCTTGCCGTCGCCCCAACCCTGGATCAAACAAGCCATATATTGCGAACAGCACTCCAACGCCCAGAAGGATCGAAAAGCCAGCAAATGCATCGATCAGCAAGTAGCTAGCCACGAGTAACGCTACGATCGCTGACATCTTCCACAAAGACATACGAAACCGAGGTTCGACACCTACACGGATGGAGCCGTACAGAAATACAGCACAGGTCGAAATAGCGATAAGAAGGCTACTATAATGGGTCGGCCTACGGTAGCTGATCACGGCGGTCACATCATTTCGCCCATAGAAGGCGGAAGACATATCGCCGACCAACCACGCCACAATATTCTCCCCACGCGATGTCAGGTAAGCACTCTGGAGCTTCATGACTATGGCGATCAGAAGCCCCAAAACAGTACACCGAAAAATCGCACGCATAACCCTGAGGCTGGCTTCATGGAAGCCGTATTGATAATCCACCTCGGGCGAATTACTCGCTGCTTTTCCAATTTTCCAAAGATCATGAATCACTGTATAAAGCAAAATTAGACCTACAAAGAACAGATAAAAACATAGGCACATGTATAGGTAAGCGAGCCCCGTGAACACGATCGCTTCCGGCACCGATATAACTTCAGGGCGCACAATCGCTAACGAGCCCCAGTCCGTCGCATAGCTGCCACCACCTTTGAGCAACGGGATTAAAGACACGCCGATCCACTGAAAAAGACCGGCGAATACCACACAAATCAAAAGAACCGCCCAATATGAATACGAAGAAGCTTGTACGCTGCGCGACCAAGCATCGTCGCTTTCCATCTTGTCGCCCTGCGCTACAAGCTTTGGGCGGCCTTCATCTTTCCAAAAGGTCACCAGCTCTGTCACGAAGGCAAAAAACAGTGGCAAAAATACCATGAAGACGAATGTCCAATTCGCTGTCCAAAGAAACCCAACCTGCTTGACGACGCCATCCGCCCGGCCATATGTCACGCTGTGAATCCCCGTAAGATACGACAAAAACCCAAGAGCGGTGACACCCGCAAACACCGACGCCGGTAAATTCAGGGGAGATCCGCGACTAAAAAACGCCTCCGATTTCCTCGCCAAACTAAAACGCCGGCTCGGCCCCTTGGGGTCAGTATCCCGTGTCAGCACTGCTGGGGAGTCTGTCTCGTCGTCGAAGGTCGCCGTCAGTGCCGTATCTGGAATCTCCTGTGCAACGCTGCTTCCGGCTCTCTTCCATCCTCGTCTCTTGATCGATAGCCGCGATTGCGCCGCACTAAGCTCCATCTGCCATTCGCTAGTCGCGACCGGATCATCGCATCCGAGAATCCTCGCCAGCCAACGAATGTTGGCAGTGCTAATACCCTTCTCGTTCTCTTGAAACCAAAGCTGCACCGTTCGCAGATCGACCCCAACCCGGTTGGAATCAATCTGTGAAATCGCCTCTGCAAGGAGCTCGGGCGTCCATGGGCCGGCAGGAAACCCGTCTTTGCCCAGTAGTCGACCCGCGCCCGCCGCCGCCAATCGTTTGAATAATTCTTTGAAATCACTCCCGTCTCTGGGCGGAGGGAGAAATAACTTTCCGTTCTTAAACAACAGCTTATAGGCTCTAGTTTCGTTCCGCTTCGCTAGGCTTCGTATCTTATCGTGCCTTCGTGCTCAATCAACGCTTTTATCAACTGGATTTGGCCGGCACGGGAGACGATCGATGACTGGTGACCCGCTGGAGAGGCTGCACACGGTTGTTGTGGGGGAGATGTTTCGCAAACCGCCTGCCAAGGCACTGAGCTGCCCGGATCGGTCGCGACCGCATGAGCGAAAAGTAGGGGAAGCCAGGGCTTCGGGAGCCTGAGAAGCAGAGGGATGAAGCCATCCCTATTTTTCTCGCCTCCCCAGGTATCATTTACGAATTGTCATGAGCGTGGAGCCAATCGATGCCCATTCAAGTGGTCTGTAACAACGGAGTGGTGGAAGAGGCCGACGGGGTCCAGAATCTGATCGCGGCGCATCGTCAGGCAGTCGCCATGGTTGAACGTCTCGGCAAGCGATGGATGGGGGCAGAAGGGCCGGACGCGACCCTGACCGGCCGGCGATTGGATTCGGTCATGGCGGAAGAGGTTATCGCGCGTCGGCGCGCGGCCGCTGCGCCGGTGGCCGATGTCGTTGAGATGAAAATGAAGGCAGCTTATTTCTGTCGGTTGTTGGGGAACGACTGGTGCGAGATTGACGTCGACGATATGCGCGCGTTGCTCGGTTCTTTCGCGAAACTGCAGGCCTAGGAGAAGAGCGCTGAAATCCATGAGGCCACGGTATTCCAGGCCGCATAGAGCCCTGCAGGCACCAAGATGATTGCCAAGAACGCCGCGGCTCCGCCAATAGCGCCGTCACCGCGTCCTTCCACGGGATAGTAATATTTGTGCGCCTCATCGTCGTGCTTCATTCTTGTCTCTCCGATCGCTTATTTAGCAGCAGCTGAACAGGGTGCTGAAACGTCGTGCCCCACAAACCTGCACGTTTCATCTTAGCGTTGATTTCCGCGACGAGGTAGTTCTCATTGACGGCTTTGCCCTTTGCTGTCGTTGCGGCAAACGCGTATCCGGTCGCTATGAGCGCGGTGCCGACGTCGATTGTGTCGCCATTCAGCTGCGCACCGCAGACGACAAAGGCCGCCTTGTCGAGGGCGTAGCCGATTGGCTGGCATGTCACCGCCGCGCTATCGAACAGTGCTGCCAGATGCGCCAGCGAGATGTTCCCGCAATCGAGTTTGTTCCCATTTGGCTGTTCAGCCGACGTGCCGCGAAGACATGACTGCACGCCATAGAGGCGGAAAAGATGGTCGCCGTCACGCCAGGTATCTCCAGTCAGCAGTTGAGCCGATTTCGATACCGCGAAGGGCGTTTGCGCAGCAGATTCGGATGCATCCTGGGCCTGTGCCGATGCGCACAAACCAAAAGCGGTCAGCACTGCAAAGCGCGCCTGTTTCATTCCTGGAACTGTCCACCGAGGTCGGCGGAGTGCTCCAGATCGGGGCGCAGCGACTTGCCGTCCTTGTTGCGTCCGATTGCGGCCATGCCGAAGAAAACCATTTCGTCATCGTCGTAGGCGACGTTGTACGGGTCGTTTGTATTGCCCGCACCCACGAGAGAAAAACACGACACGGCGTCGGGTTCCCCCTTCCTGCTCTGCAGCACAAGCGTTTTGCAAAGCACGACAGAAGCACGATGGTTGTAGATTCCTTCTTCATAGTCCTGCGCGGCCTTCGTGCAGTCCCACGCCTGCGTCTTGTAGGTAATCTTTGGATTTGGGCAGGCCGCGAGGCCGCGCAGTCGATAGGCCACGCCGTTGATGACGCGCTCGGTCGCCGACGACGCCTTAACCGGCGAACTGAGGGTCGCCGCGTCGCGCTGAAAGAGCGCGCCTTTCGCATCGTAGCGCTCATAGACGAACACCTTCTCGCCCGGCTTGGCAAACTGGAGCAGGTAGTGTTCCGACGGCTGCGCGAAGGCATTTGGAGCGTCGGCGCCGGCAGCATAAGCCGCGGTGCCCTGGAGCAGCAAAGCCGTGCAAAGGGCAATCTGTTTCATCGAAATCCGTCCCTGCGGTGCATATGGTGTTGACACTTTACTAGGGCTGCGTGTAGCCATAGTAAAGTGTTAAATTTTGGCGACAGTATGAACACTCGAACAGCTCTTCTGCTCACCCTGTGTGCCGCTACAATGCCCTTGGAAGCGCACGGCCGGGATCTGGCATCAGACCGCGTCGCGGTCGCCTTTGCAACGCCGGCGCAAGCCCTTACCTCAGTCGGGGCGCAGAGGCCTGGGGCGTGCAAGACCGGAAACCGTACTGAAGTCGCCGAACTTGTGCGTTCAGTCGCGCTGGACGAAGGCTTCGACGCCGATCTGGCCGAGGCGATCGCATGGGCTGAAAGCGATCTCGGCGCCAATCAGGGTCCGTCCAAGGCCGGAGCCCTTGGGATCATGCAGTTGATGCCGGGCACGGCGGCCGATCTCGGCCTGAGCGACCGTTGCGATACGCAGGCGAATGTTCGGGCTGGCTTGCGCTATCTGAAGTCACTCTATGACGAGTTCCAGGATCCGCTGCTGATGCTGGCGGCATATAACGCCGGGCCCAACAGCGTCTACAAGGCGCAGGGCATTCCGGTGAATCCGGAGACCGCGGAATACATCGTGAAAATCCTCAACCGCTGGAAGTTCGGCGGTGTCGCGAAGAAGCCCGTCCTGACCAAATCCGAAATGCTCGCGGCCGGTCCGCCAGCAAGCGGAGACGCTTGGCAGGAGGGTCATGTCATGGATTTCGGCAACTGAAAGGAGCCAAGGGTGGAATACAGGAAAGCAGGCAAATTTGCTCTGAAACTGGCCTTGGCCTCGGCGGTCGGAATAGCTCTGGCGCCAGCCACCGCATACGCCCAATCGGCGGCGCCAGTCGAAAACGTGCTGGAATGGTTCGTCGGCGTTCTGCAGGGCAACATAGCGCGCTCATTTGCCATCATCGCGGTCTGTTTTCTCGGCTTCCTCGCCATGACGGGACGGCTGGCGTGGATGATGGCTTTTTCCATCATCATTGGCATCGCTCTTATCTTCGGCGCTGCCCAGCTGGTGGACGCGGTTCGCGCGACGGCAGGAGGCAGCTGAGCCATGGACGACGAGGAAGTCTATGTCGAGCCGGTCAGCCTGCCCCTGACACGCCCCCCGATGAAATGGGGGGTGCGCTATGAAGTTTTTGCACTGAACGGCATCCTGGCGGTGATCGGCTTTATCGCCACGAGCAGCTTCATGCTCGGTCTTGGTGTGTTCGGCGTGGTGCATCTGGTCAGCGCATATCTGTGCCAGCGCGATCCCTACATCTTTCATATTTTCGAGCGGCGCGTCTCCAAACGCGGAGCGGTGGCGAACCTCACCTTCTGGGGGGCGAGGAGTTATTCGCCATGAGCCTCGATGCAGACCTGAAATTTGGCCGTGAGCGCCGCCGCGAAAAGCCGGCGGCGATGCACATCCCCTACCTTCGCCATGTCGATGACAATCTGATCGTGACGAAGAGCGGCTTTCTGGTCGGCGCCCTCCAGCTCAGCGGCCTGCCATTCCAGACAATGGACCAGGCCGAGTTGAACAGCCGACTGTTCAACCGCAACACGACGTTCCGCAATCTCTCGACCTCTCGCTTTGCGGTCTACACAACGATCATCCGCCGCCACGTGACGCCGGAGATCGAAGGCGACTTTGACAATCCTTTCGTGGCCGAGCTCGACGCCCGCTACATGGATGAGCTTGGGTCGAAGAACCTTTTCGTCAATGAGGCGTATCTGA
Source organism: Mesorhizobium sp. P2_E9 (assembly GCF_056403815.1). Classification (NCBI taxonomy): domain Bacteria; kingdom Pseudomonadati; phylum Pseudomonadota; class Alphaproteobacteria; order Hyphomicrobiales; family Phyllobacteriaceae; genus Mesorhizobium; species Mesorhizobium sp. P2_E9. Next base: position 19,296 of record NZ_JBFUET010000025.1, on the reverse strand, counting down.
CGGTCATACGGCGCCCGATGGTCGGCCGGGTCGGCTGGGTGGACAAGGCGCTCAATGCATTCCGCATCAGCACCGCTGGCGAAGAAACCCGCGAAGAGGCAATAGCCGAACTGCATGACATCCTGGACGGGATGGTCAAGGATTTCACCGCTTACGGGGGGCGTCTTCTCGGTGTAGTAAAGCGCCGCGACAGCTTCTTTTCCGAGCCAGCCGAATTTCTAGCGAAAATCCTCGCCGGCGGTGGCGACGTGGAAATGCCTCTGCCGCGCATGTCCCTTGGCGATGTACTGGCGACGCGGCAGCTGTTTTTCGGCAAGTCGGCCCTGGAACTGCGCGGGCCGGACGCAGCCAAGCTCGGCGCCATGGTGTCGATCAAGGAATACCCGCCGTTCACTGCTCCGGGCTCATTGGACGGTCTCTTGCGCCTGCCGCATGAGTTTATTCTGACGCAAAGTTTCGCGATCGAAGACCGTGTCACGGCGATGCGCAGGATCAACACTATCGCGAACCAGGTCGAGGGTTCCGACGAGGCGGGCACGACGGTCGAGGTCTCCGTCCACGACGGTGCCGACAAGCTGGCCGGCGGCGAAGTCGTCTTCGGACAACATCACATGAGCGTCATGGCATTGGCGCCGGACATGACTGGTCTCAATCGTGCGCTGTCCGACATCACGGCCGAACTTTCGCGCATGTCGATCGTGCCGGTCCGCGAGACACTGAACACGGAACTGGCCTTCTGGGCGCAGTTGCCGGGAAATTTCAGCTACATCGCGCGACGTGCGTTGATCTCGTCGCTGAATTTCGCCGGCCTTTTTTCCGGACACAATTTCCCGTCCGGCCAACGTGACCGGCTGCATTGGAAACGGCCCATAGCCTTGCTCGAGACGACCAGCCAGACAGCCTACTATTTCAATTTCCACGTACACGATGTCGGGCACTTCACGGTGTTCGGCCCGACCGGCTCGGGCAAGACCGTGGTGCTGTCGTTCCTGATGGCGCAGGCCATGCGCATCATGCCGCGGCCGCGATGTGTTTATTTCGACTACATGCGCGGCGCGGAGATCTTCGTTCGGGCGCTCGGCGGTCGTTACGAGGTGATGGAACCCTCTCAGCCGACCGGGTTCGCGCCATTGCAGCTTGATGACACGGCGGAAAACCGTTCTTTCCTGGAAGATTTACTCCTCTACATTCTGACGCCGGAAGGCGGCGCGCTTGATGTGGCCGAGATGCGCGTCATCAACGCGGCCGTCGACATGATCTACAAGATACCGCGCGAACAGCGGACCTTCGACCTGCTGCCGGAAGTGCTGCGGGGCTCGCTCATGCCTGGCATGAATGATCTGGCGGCGCGGATACAACCCTGGCTCGACCCGAAGGACAAGGGCTGGCTTTTCAACAATCCCGTCGATCTGGTCGATTTCTCGAAACCCGTTGTCGGGTTCGACATGACGAAGATCCTGGGCGACCGAAAGCTGCGCTCGGCTGCGTTGCTCTACATCTTCCATCGTCTCGAGGACGTCATCGACGGCTCGCCGATCATGCTTTTCCTCGATGAAGGCTGGAAGCTGCTGGACGACGAGGTTTTCGCCGCTTTCATCAATGAGACGCTGAAGACCATTCGTCGCCGCAACGGCGTTGTCGGCTTTGGCACGCAGACAGCAGAAGACGTCGTCAACTCCTCCATCTCGTCGTCACTGATCGAGCAAACGAAGACCAACATTTTCTTCCCCAACCCCAAGGCGAGCAAAGAATCCTACGTGGAGCGCTTCTCGCTGACAGCGAAGGAATTCGAGTTCGTGCGCCGAACCGCGAAGGAAACACGCACCTTCCTCGTCAAGCACGACAGCGACTCGATCGTCGCCAAGCTCGATTTGTCGGCAATGCCCGATCTCATCAAGGTCTTGTCCTCGAACGAAGCCAACAGCAAGGAATGCGCACGGCTCCGGGAGACCTTCGGCGACGAGCCGGAGATGTGGTTGCCCTACTTCTGCGGATGGGAGGACGAGCATGACGAAGCGGCTTAGCAGCTTTTGTCTGGCCGTGGCTCTCGCGACAGCGGAAAGCATGACCGTGGCTGTCGCTCAGATCGCGGTCATCGACGGGCCGAACCTCGACAAGCGGCAAGAGGACGAGCAGCACAGCACGAAGTCAGATGAGTCTAAGAAGGACGAAACCGACAGGAAGAAAAGCGTCGTCTGCACCTATTCGAACAAATACCGCTCGCAGATGTTTCGCCGGTCGCCTGCCGAAGCGTTGCAAGGCGACGCGGGCAACGTGAAGATGATCCGCTATTATGCGCAGAAGTACGGTGTGCCCGAAGGCCTAGCGCTGTCCGTTGCCTATCAGGAATCGCGCTTCGACACATGCGCCGGGAGCCACACCGGCGTCAAAGGCGTCATGCAGCTGACCAAGGGCACTGGCAAGTCCATGGGACTGGACCGCGACGTGAACGAGCAGAATGTCGAAGGCGGCGTCAAATATCTCGGAATGGGCGTGAAGCAATGCGGCGCGACGAGTTACAGCTGTCTCGCCTCCTTCTACAACGGATCGAACGCAGGCGAGCAGAACCAATGGGCCGGCGGCGTCGGCCGCTGGAACAGCTACTTCAACGACTATGTATCGAGCGGCAAGGCTCCCGCCGCCGCGCCGCCACCATTCTCGATCGTAACGGCCGACGGCGCCGGCGGGACGGCTCAGGAAGCGGCTATGAGCACGGTGAGGAAGGCGGCTGGCGGCCTTGATGCAAGCTCATCGCAGATGGGCGCCAACAATGCTGCAATCGACGCGCTGGCGGGCAACGTTGGCCAGGTTACCGAATACAAGGATGCGTGGGAGCTGAACTCGTCGGCTCGTGGGATCAACGCCGATGTCACCAACCAGTACCTCGCCCAGGCGGGGGATTTTACGACGTTGCTGGCCCAACTTCTATCGTTGCAGAATGTTCAGGCATCGCAGTCGTCCAAGCTGGTGCAACAGCCGAACAGCGGCTCTCCAAACCCGTTCTCTTGTGATCCCGCGGAATTGGAGCGGTTGAGGATCGATCGCGGCCGGTGGCTACCATGCGCACTTGAGAACGCGGCGGCAAGCTCGGCCGACAGCAGCTCGATGACCATCACCACCGACCCTGCTGGCGCTGCCAGCGTGATCAATTCTCTACAGCAATAGGAGGCTGAGATGAAAAAATTCGCGATTGCTGCCAGTCTGGCGCTTTGGGCAAGCACGGCCCACGCACAGATTGCCGTCATTGATGGCGCCAATCTCGATGTCGCCCGCAAGAATGCGGACAACACCAACTCCATCATGGATTCGAACAAGGATATCCTGAAAAAGAGCGAGGAGATCCTGCAGGCTCTTAGCGGCAGTCGTGACGGTTCGCTCGGGATCGGACAAATGGGTCTTGGCGGCAACATGTCGATTGCCCAGGCTCCCTCGTTCGGATCGATCCTGAACGGCGGGGCTCTTTCGTTTGGTGGCCTTTCGCCCGAAATCCAGAAAATCGCAGGCGCCGTCATCAATGGGCTCCAGCTGGTGAAGCAGCTCCAGCAGATTGCCGGCAAGGAGACCAGCGCCGTCAACACGGCCTATGGCGGCAGCGTCAATGTGGCCTCGCTGCTAAGCGCATTGACCTCGCAGGCTTCGCAGGGCGTCACCCAGCGCCAACAGTCCCTCCAGTCCGCGAGTGGGCAGATCGGGCAGTCACAGGACGTCAAGGGATCGGTGGACCAGAACACCCGAATGCAGCTGGAAAATGCGCGCGCGGTCAACGAATTGATCGGTGTCCAGAACGGCGCGGTCGCGGCCCTGAATGAGAAGCTGAAGGGGGACCTTCTTCGCCAGAGCCAGGTCCAGAAGATGATGACGCCGCGCAACGTCAATCCGTTCGCGGAATTTGGCAAGAGCGGAGGCTAGCGCTTGTCGAGGCGAGTGCTGCGCATATGCGCTGTAATTGGGCTCGGCGCAGTGCTGTTTGGATGCGCAAATCGCGAACGGAAAGCGCCGTGCGGGCCTTTGGCGTATGCCCGCACCGACGAATGCGGCGCGCTAAAACCGGTCAATTCAACGCCGTTCGCCAGCATCATTGACGAGGATCCATGAACGGTCTCGCCGCAAGCATTCTGGGTGGCATTGACAACATCGGCGAGGACTTCGTCCGCACCGTCTATATGCAGTTGGGCAATGCGATGGGCAACGTCTTCACCCTCATGCTCACCCTCTATATCGTGTGGTGGGGCTATTCGATCCTGAGCGGGCGGGAGTCGATTTCGCCGCTCGAAGCGGCCTATCGCCTCGGTCGCGCCGTCATCATCTATCTGCTGCTGACCGGATGGGGCACATTTTCCGCGACGATCTATCAGCTTGTCCAAAGCATTCCAGATGAGGTCGGCAAGGTCATCGTCGGCGCCGTGTCGCGAGCCACCGGCAATCAGCTCAGCGATCAGGCGGCAATTCCGGCGCTCATCGACAACCTCTACAAAGGGGCCCAGGACGTCGCCAATCAGGTGTATAGCGGATCCTTCTATGACATTTTTGGCGCGCTCTTGTCGCTGCTCGTCCTGCTGTCGGCCATCATCTTCGCAGCGCTTGCCATTGCCGCGATCATCGCCGCCAAGGTGATGTTGTTCATTACGCTCGCCCTGGCGCCGATATGGATCATTCTTTGGCTTTACCGATGGTCCTCGCGCATGAGCGAAGGCTTTCTTTCGCTGACCACCTTCCTGATGATCCAGCAAATCCTGATCTACGGCTTTCTCGGTTTCTACTTCTCGCTCGTCAATGCGGCGCTGAACACCGCCACATCAGGTGGAGCGACTATGGACAGCAAGATGTCGCTGGTGCTGCCCCTGGTGCTGGTGACGATCATCGGGATCTACGTTCTCATGCAGATACCCTCGATTGCTTCCATCCTGAATGGCGGCGGGTATCTCAGCACCGTGGGCGCATTCAACCCTTATAGAAACTTCGGCACAAACGCCGTGCGCTACTCCGGTGCACGATGGGCCGCCGGCCGCGCCGCTCGAGGCGCCCGGCAGCTCGTGGCAAACAGCTTCCGATCCCCGCGAGCAGCCAGGGCGGACGACGCAGCTCGGTCCGCCATCCAGCAAGGTGCGCGCGATAACGCCAGGCCTCTGGCCTAGAACACACGAACGATCATCGATCGCGGCCCTGGATCAGGATGCGTCACGCAAACGAGGCAATAGTAAGTGTCAACTCCATCGGAAACAGCTGCTAACAGCGGCAGCGAGCTCGTCGACAGACGCTATTACAGGGCGGGCGCCACCTGGGAAGACGACACGCACAGGTCAATGCGCCGATCGCGCACATTGGCCTGGATCGTCAGCGGCATTTCAGGGCTGGTTGCTGTGCTTTCGCTGCTGGCGCTCGTGCTGATCCTGCCGCTCCGGCAGTTCGAACCCTACGTTGTCGAGGTCGACAAATCGACGGGCTACCTCGAGATCATGCGCGCGCTGAAGCCCGGAGATTTGTCGCAGAACGAGGCCGTCACGGCGGCCAATCTGGTGCGCTACATCAGGGCCCGCGAAACCTACGATTCCCGTGAACTGAAACAGAATTACGACCTGGCGCAGCTCTACTCCACCGATGCCGCGTCCAAGGATTTGACATGGCTTTATACGCCTGCAAATCCACAATCGCGGGACAAGATTTTTGGCCGCAATGTCACCGTCTCGGTCGAGATCAAATCGGTTTCCCTGCTCAATCGCAACACTGCCTCGGTGCGCTTTGCCACGACGACGCGGCGGGACAATTTATCCACCGCCGACAATTGGGTGGCGGTGATAAAATTCCGCTACACCTCAACACCGCTCAAGAACGAATGGCGTTTCGACAACCCGTTGGGATTTCAGGTTACGGATTACCGCCGCGACCAGGAATCGGCGCCGGCTGCGGGAAGCCTGCAATGAGATGGCGCGTCAGCTTCGCCCTGTCAGCCGCCCTTCTGCTTGGCACGATCCACGGCGCGGCGGCGCGCGATGGCCGCATCCGATATGTCACCTTCAACAATGACGACGTGACGTCGGTGCGTGCAGCTCTTGGCATTTCAACGATGGTCGAACTCAGTCCGACCGAAGTCATCGAAACTGTCTCGGCTGGCGACACGAAAGGCTGGTCGATCATCCCCAAACGCGGATCCAGATTTTTGTTCGTCAAGCCGCTGGAGCGCGATGCTTGGACCAACGTCAACGTGGTCACCAACCGGCGCGTCTATTCCCTGCTGCTGCAGGCAACTGACAATAGCCGCGACCGGGCATCCTTCCAGGTCCGGTTCAAATACCCGGACGAGGATATCAACGCGCGCCTGCTCTCACAGGCCAAGGAGAGCGCCGCCGATCCGGATTTGAAGGACCTGAATTATGCCGACCTCAATTACGACTATGCGTACAAGGGCGACGACAGCTTGAAGCCGCGCACCGTATTCGACGACGGCACCAAGGTGTTTCTGGAGTTCAAGGGTGACATTCCGGCGATTTTCGTGGTCGACGACAAGCGCCATGAGTCGCTGGTCAACGTTCGCACTCAGGGCAAATACACCGTCATCGACAAAGTGGCACGGCAATTCACCCTGCGGGCCGACGGCAAGACGCTCTGCCTCTACAACCGCGCGCGACCCAACGCTCTCGATCCAGTCGAGCAGGTCTACGGTCCAACGAAACTGACAGGTGGTTCCACCCCGTTCGGATCCAACGGAGGGCGGTGATGACGCAGATCGACTATAACCAACTGGACGGCAGCCCGACGGTGGCGCGCCGCGGTGCGGGCGTGGGTACCAGGATCGCCCTGGTCGGCCTCGGCGTGGTGCTCGTAGGCGCGTTGATATGGCTGAACTGGCCTCGAGAGCCAGTATCGCGCGATCTTCGCAGCGATGGCGAGGAAAACTTCAACCCGCCGGAGTTTCGCCCGCCGGCGCTGAACGAGCCGCCGCAGCCTGCCGACGGCACGATCGACCAGATCGTGGTGCCGCCACCGGCCGACGATCAGAAGGGCACGCAACAAGCCGATAATGTCGATCAGACCGTGCAGGAGGGTGCGGATCTCGATGCTCAGCGGCGGGCGCTGGAGGCGCAAATGGCGGCCGAGGAAGCTCGCCGCAAGGCCGAGGCGGAAGAAGCCCGCCGCAAGGCCGCGGCTGAGGACGAGGCTCGTCGCAAGGCTGAGGCCGCCGAGCATGAAAAGGCGGTATGGGAACGCCTGCGCTCGAACCAGATGGTGACGAATGGTGAAACCGGCTCGACGGACGCCGGCGCCCAGGCGGCGCAGGTAGAAATCGCGCCCGACGGTCAAATCATCCCGGTCCCCGGCGCCGACAGTGATCCCAACAAGGCATTCCTGGCGCAGTCTGAGGCAAGCTCTTCCGGGATTGTCAAAGCCAGGGTCTTCCGGCGCACCGATGCTTTGATCGCTGAAGGAACGATCCTTCGCGGCTATTTGGAAACAGCTGTTAACACCGACCTTCCCGGCGCGGTGCGCGCTGTCGTGCGGGAGGATGTGTTCTCGCTCGACGGCAGGCGGATCCTCATTCCGAAGGGGTCGCGCCTGACCGGAGAATACCGCTCGGGGCTTGCGCGCGGACAAAAGCGTGTGTTCATCGTCTGGAATAGGGTCATTCGCTCGGACGGCATTTCCGTCGATATCAAGTCGCCCGGTGCGGATGCACTCGGCCGCGGCGGCATGGGCGGACGTGTCGATACGTACTGGGTTGAACGGTACGGCAACGCCATCATGCTTTCCGTCGTTGGCGGGGTCTCTGAATATCTGTCCTCGCTTGGCGATAAGACCCAGGATGCACAACAGCGCCAGGTGTCCACGACCGATCCCGTGACCGGTGAGACCACGACCGTAACTTATGGTGGCAATGGTTCGCAGCGCGACGCCCGCGGCATCGCGTTCGACAAGTCATCAACCGCCCTGCAGCAACTCGCGCAGGAGGCGTTTCGCGACACGCAGAACATTGCCCCGACAGTCTACGTCGACCAGGGCACATCGGTTGTCGTGCTGGTGCGGCGAGATCTCGATTTCTCGGATTTGTACGCCGATCCCGTTCAGGAAGAAGTCGCACGCCTGAAGGCAGGTGGGCGGCCGAAGACCCCGATCGATCCGACGCCTCTCTACGCGACGCCAAAGGATCATTTTTATCCCGGCTATGGGAGCCCGGTGAAATGAACGCCGTGCATCCCCTGCCCGACCCTTGGGCAAGAGCCCCGGTCCTGCGCGCTCATCTGGAGCCAATATGGTCCTATTTGCACGAAGACTCGGTTTCCGAGATTGCGATCAACAGGCCGGGCGAATTGTTCATCGAACGCCTCGGCGCGAAGGAAATGGAACACGTCGTCAAGCGCGAGGTCACGCCCGGCTGGATCCGCAACATATCGACAGGCGTCGCCTCGGCGACAAATCAGGTCATCAACGAAGAAAAGCCCGTCCTGTCGGCAGCACTACCCTCGGGTGAGCGCATCCAATGCATCTTGCCGCCGGCGGCTCCCGAAGGCGGGGCGATCTCTATCCGCAAGCAGGTCATCATGGACATGAGCCTTGATGCCTATAACGATCTCGGCGCATTCGAGAACACAGCGATGGGCAGCGGCCTGGCGCTGTCAACTGAGGAAAAGCGACTTGTCGAGATGTTGCAGGACACGTCGCCGATGGAGTTTCTGCAGTATGCGGTGCGCAGCCGCGTCTCGATCGTCGTTTCAGGCGGCACGTCGACCGGCAAGACGACGTTCTTGAATGCACTCCTGAAGGAAATCCCGGCTCATGAACGGATCATCACGATCGAAGACACCCGCGAACTGAGACTGCCGGCCCCCAACAACGTCATCCTGATATCCTCGAAGGGCGACCAGGGCCTTGCCAAAGTCTCCGCGCAACAGCTGCTCGAAGCCTCGCTTCGCATGCGACCCGATCGTCTGTTGTTGGGCGAGTTACGCGGCGCTGAAACCTTCGCGTTTCTCCAGGCGATCAACACCGGCCACCCGGGGTCGCTCACCACCGTTCATGCCAATTCCGCCCGGTCCGCCTACGAGCGGCTGGCGCTCATGGTCATGCAGGGCAGTACCGGCCTCTCACGGAGCGAAATCCTCGACTACCTGCGCGAGGTTATTCCGGTGGTCGTCCAGATGGTCCGCACCGAAGGCGGCCGGCGCGGCATCAGTGAGATCAAGTTCACCAAGGCGGAGATGATCTAGCGAGGCCCATCCATGCAGAAAATCGCAACAGCAATTTTCATGGTGCTGATGGCGATGGCCATGGGCGCCCTGCTCTTCACGCTCACCTATGTCGCGACAGATTGGTACCGGACTGGCTCCCACGTCCTGTTTGACCAGCTGAACGCCAATCCCTTGCCGGTTGTTCGTCAGGCCTGGGCTGACGTGACTGCGAGAAATTTTGACCGGGTGCAATACGCCATTGCCGCGGGATTTTTTGGGTTTCTCTTGCCACTGGTCAGCTTGTTTCTCATGCGTCCGAGAAAGCGCAATGACTCTCGCTTCATGACTATGAGCGACATATCGAAAACCGACCTGACGAAAGTGGGCGGCGTCTTCGTCGGTCGAGCTGGCGGCAAGCTCGCCGAAATTCTGTCGCCCAGCCGCGATAAGCGCTCCGGCAAAATCCACTTAACGCAGCGCAAGCTGGTCGGCGGCAAGAAATTGTGGATTGATGGCGATGATGTCGGCGGCTTCGTGATAGGGCCACCGCGCTCCGGTAAAGGCACGTCTCTCATCATCCCGAACGCCTTGACCTGGCCGCATTCGCTCGTGGTTCTCGATCTGCGGGGCGAGACCTATGCCGCGACCGCCGGCTACCGTTCGACCATCAGCCGCGTGGTGCGTTTCGCGCCGGCTGATCCGAACGGCAATACCGCATGCTACAATCCGATGGACTTCATCTCGCTGGACTCGGCCCAGCGCGACATCGACCTTCGCAACATCGCCGCGGCGCTGTTTCCGCGTCCCCCTTCGAACGCGGATCCCTATTGGGTCAACGATGCCCGCCTCCTTTTTACCGGCATCGCGTCCTTCGTCATGGAATCGCCTGCGATCCCGAATGAGAAGAAGACCTTCGCCACGATCCTTGAGATCATGAACGGTGCCGAGCACCCGCTCTTGGAGTTCATCGGCTCGCTGCGCGAGGATCGCCGCCGCGAATGCTCACATTTCACGCTGCAAACCCTGCTGCCATATTTCGAGATGTCTGAGCGGCAGTTTTCCGGAATCTACGCCGGCGTCCGCACCGGCATGGCCCCCTTTCTCAACGAGCGTCTGATGCGTGCCACGTCGCGCAGCACGTTCGATATTCGCAAGCTCAAGCGTGATCGGATTTCTCTTTATCTCGACGTTCGGCGCGAGCAGATTACGTCGCTTGGACCGTTGTTCAACGTCCTGATCACGCAGATGATGAACTTCATGTCGGAAACTATGCCGCGTCCGGACGAGCATCCGGTGCTTGTGCTGCTCGACGAGTTGCAGAACCTTGGCAAGCTTGAGAATGTGACCGAAATGGCGAGCGTGCTCGGCGGCAACGGTGTTTCGATGTGGTTTTTCGTGCAGTCACTGAAGGCCGTAGACGAGATCTATCGCCAGGAAGGGCGCAAGACGCTCATCAACGCTGCTCGCGTGCAGATCTTTTTCGGTGCGCAGGACGCGGACGATCTGCGCTACGTTTCCGAGCAGCTCGGCGAAACGTCGGACGTGCAAAAGGACGTGACGCGGACCAAGGCAACGCTGTTCGACACTTATTACACGCGCTCGGAGCACCGCAAGGAAGTGCGGCGGCCCCTGATGCGGCCGGATGAAATCCGTACGCTCGACAAGAACAAGGTCATCATATTGCCGCGTGGTGAACTGCCGATCCTCGGCACCCGCAATTTCTATTTCGCCGACGGCCACCTCGCCAAACGCGCGTTCATGCCCCTGCCCGGCTCTGTCGAGGGTTCGCGCTCGAAAAGACCTGCGTTGGGCGCTTCCGCGGCAGTTCCATCTCCTTCGCTCCCGACGATTGTGCCGACGGCACCGGCGTATCGCTCGGGCCTCTTGCAAAAGCGCCTGCGGCGCGGCGCGACATTTGCCGCGAAAGCAGGCCGCATTGCACCGCCTCCAGGCCGGCGCGCAAGAGCAAAAGAACGACTGAAAGCGACAGACGCTGAAGCTGTGCCAGCCTATGCCGCCGTGGATTTTTCCGCTTTGGCCGCCAAAGCGGTGACAACACGCATAGCGCCCGCCAAAGAAGCGGCGGTTGCGGCGATCCTGAACAAGGTTAGTTCTCTGCGCGCCAACGCATCCGACACCGAGACTTTCGATCGAAATTTCAGCATCGTCGAAGAAGCTTTGCCTGATGTAGTCGATGGGTAGGCCAACATTAGGAAGCCGGCCGTGAAGATTGCGGCCGATTCGGCGGTATGAATCCTACACGCTCCTCCGGCTGGGCCGTATCGCCGGCAAACCACTGGTAGTGGGTGAGGTCTGCAACGTCGCCGGGAGGCTCCTTGTTCTCGATGATGATCACCTGGAGTCCAGCCTCCAGCGTGGTTAGCGATTTCCAAAATGCCTGTTCGATACCGGGACTCACGGGACCATCGCCCGCAGCGTTCGCCCTTCCTTTTTTGTAGCTGGTCAGCGGCGAGTCGATGATGACGACACCAGGATGCGGGCGGTCATTGCGGTGACAATACCGCAGGAGTCCAATAGTGAAGGCGGAATGGAGCACGGCGCGTACACCCTTGCCGTGCGACTGACGGGCCTGGCCATCAACGATGATGTCGTATTCTTTCTGATCAAACTCGACGCGTCCCTCGCCCTGCCAGCTCCATTCCTTGAGCACCGCCTCTATCTCGGCGCAGAGCTTTCGGAGGGCTGAGGATGGAAGCTGCTCCCAGTCGCTCTTCGCGGCTTTGCCGCTAGAAGCTCGTTCTATTTCCTCCTTCATCGCACGCAAGCTTCCGGCTTGATCGGCGTCATTTCGGAACGATTCAAGCTCGACGCGTCTGGCGATGAGTTTTTCCAGACGCCCGGCGGCATCTTGGAGCGTGGGTGAAATAACCGTGGCGATCCTCTGATCGATCCGTGTCAACGAACGGGAAGAGTCTGCCCTCTCTCGGTCCCGCTGCCCTCGGAGTTCTTTCAGAGTCAAGATGGCCGCTGAAAGGTCTTTCTTGTGGCCAAGAATCTTGGCCGCCTCGGCCTTTGCAGAGCTATAGACAGTAGTGGCAGCTTCCTGCGCCGCGTGCGCGTGCTCATGGGTCATGGGCTGATCGCATAGCGGACACGTCACGACCTGCAGGCCATCAAAGAAATGCGCGCCCTCCGCTATGAAGTCGAGGCGCTCGAGATCGGAGCCATAACGTCCGTCGAGCAGACGGTAGCGATCCAGCAGTTCGTCTATGGCCAGGAGCTGGGATTCGGCCCGCTGCAGCGTGGCTGTGGCTTCCTGCCGCTCGACATGCAGGGCGGCCCTTTCTCCTGTCGTTTCAGACAGCGTGCCCGACAGAGCAGCGATCGACTCCTCGACTTTCTCGATCGATGTTTCATCACTGTTGGCGCGCTGTCCAATACGCCGTTCGAGGGGCTCGAGCAGATCCGTGATGACGCCGAGCCGCGCGGCTGTCTTCGCTCTGACGATCTCGCTTTTCTCGGCGGCAATGATCCCCTGATCATCCTTGCCTGTCAGCATATACGCCAGCATGCGCTTGCGCGGAGTGATGTCGAATCCGCCTCTGCCCAGAACCGGCGACAACTCGTCGATCACGGAGATCTCATCGATCAGGAAAATCGGGATGAATAGCCGAAAGGTCAGTCGCTGTGTTTCGCCACGATCATTCTTGCGAAGCTCCGCTTCGCCTATACCAGCAAAGGCAAACAGCACGGATGTGACGTCGCGCGCGCCGCTCTTGCTGTTCGCCCGCTTGGCAGCAAGTTTTGTCCCCGGCGCGGTAATGTCGTCGACTCGGCATTCGTGGGAAGCCATGTCTCCGCCCGAAAGGTGGCGCTCAAGTGTAAGCACTGCACCTGCCGTGTTCTCGAACTCGACGAAAAGGTTTGCGTACAGCTCGCTCTCGGGAATGCGCTTTCTCATCTCGTCGGCACCGAAAATATAGTCTAGGCAGTGCCGCAGATAACTCTTTCCCGTGTCGGACTCGCCAGCCACGATGTTCCCGCCAGGGGCGAACGTAACGACGGCGTCCTCGACGCCCTTTCCCCTCAACACAATCTTGCGGATCTGGAGCATGGCTAGAACTCTAGGTCGTTGAGGGCGGTCAGGCGGTCAAACTCAGCGCCCCAACGTCCGATGTTATCAGTCATGAAAGCCATTAGGTCGGCATCGTTGGACATGCCGAAGCGTTCGACAATCCATACGGAGCGCCGACGAAGGGAGACTGCATAGCTCGACTTCATCAGCGCAATGAAGGCGCTGGTCAGGTCGGTTGCGCGGTACATGATACCGGCAACATCAAAGGTCTTTTCCAACAGCTCGCGCGAGAACATCTGGTTGAGTCCTGCATGAACGATGTCCCGCTTCACAAGCAGCTCACTGCCGCGGAACGGAACGGCAGGATGCAGGCTGTCAGGGCCGCCGGGTACGTCGCCGGAATGCACAAGCAGATAGTCATAGGACACGAGACGCTGAAGGTCAGAAGGCCTCCCGTTGGCAGCGTCGAGCACAAACAGCATTCTCAGGCCACATTCGAGGGGCGTGTTGAACGGACGCGGGTGGCGTTCCGGCTCGCCAGTGTGCGCCGTCATGGATTACACCAATCGACGCGATTCTCGTTCGCCATCTGATGACACATGCCTTCGCGGTCATTCGCCCGGACGTGGGGTTCGAGTATGTGGCCGCCTAGTTGAAGCTGCTGGGCAGCCTTAACCGTACCTGCGAGACGCTGCAGGCCCGTGAGCGAGGGCTCATTGTAGTTGTGGTAGAGGCCGTCGCAGAACTCGTCGAGCAGGGTGTCAAAGAAGGCCGCATCCGCCATCTGATCCCGTGCAAGTTCTTTCAATCCTTCCGCGCAGTAGAATGTAATCCTAGAACGATCAAACAATCTTTGTAACGCATCCACGTGTGCAAAGTCGGAGACATGCGCCACGGACGTACCGAGATTCTGTCCGATTGCCTTGTAGAGTTTGGTGACATATCCGGTTTCGACGGCCGCGACGGATGACGGTGGTTCAGGGGGGATTGGACGATCGATCAGCGGCAGGCCGAACACCGCCAAGTGATAGCGTGTCTTGGCGTGTTCGGCGATGAGGTCGAGCGGCTGCTTGGCACGGAAGATGCTGAAGTCGAATGCAGCGATGTGCGCTTTGAGCTCGTCGGTCAGTTCGATCTTCTTCGTGCTTGTGATTTTCTCCGCACAGTACTGATTCCAGTGGTCGAGGACGAAGGCCTTCAGCTTTTTAGGATCGTCGAGAAGGTCCTGGAACGGTGAGGTGACACCTTTGTGGGTCACGAACCAGTACTCTTCGGGAGGGAAGTAGTCGCCGATCGAGGTGTAGTAGAGCACCTTGCCGATCTCTTCGACTGCAGTCCCCGCGCCAAGCCCGGCTCCATAGTGCTTACATTGGTATAGCCGCCAGCGGCGCGGGACTGCGGCCGACGGGTCGAACCAGACGATGACGTCGCGACCCTTGTCCCCGGCACCGCCCCGCTGCTGCACTTCAACGACCCCGGGAATCTTGGTCGCGAGATAATCGGATGCCCATTCGAGGGTTAGGCGCTCAAACTCTGCTGCGCTGAACTGGGCAAGGCGATCAAGTGGCTTAACCGGCAGGCCCGCGCCGACTCCCAGAAGGCGAGCATTTGCGTTCGGCCATGGTGTTGGCACCCTCAGAGCCGAAAGTGTTGAGTCGGCCAGTCTGACCTCAGTCTTGCCCACATTCCCCCCGGTAGTTTGCAAGAATCATGATGCATTGATTTGTCACAGACTTCCACCGGTTACTAGCGCGAAAGCCCAAAGACGATTGCCTGATTTCGCAAAGAAACTCTCGACCTAGACGGGCCGCTTGGGATTTCTTGCGCGCCGATCACGGTCGTTGTCGCTGATCGCTTCTGGTTCGCGGACAACCCCGTGGCGTTGGCACCAGTGATGTCAGCTTTAAGAAGGTGGCAGCGGTCGTGGAACGACCGAGATGAGGCGGTGCATTACTGCCATACAGCCTGATCGTTCGCGAGGACGCTAGGTTGGCCCTTGCTCAACGCTCGTAGTCGTTCTCGTTTGAGCGCTGGGTCTTGCGGTCCTGCTCTTCAGCCTGCTGAGCCTTCTGCTTTTTGGCATCCTTCTGGTTGGCTCTCTCCTGCTCGGTGCCGGTGCGCGGCTGCTCCGGCTGGCGGGGATCGTCCCGAGTTGGAAGGTCTCGCCCTCGCGCCTCGCGCTCGGGGATCGGCTCGCCACTGCCACCACCACGACGCTGTTGCTGCCGCTCGAATTGCAGCCGCGCCAGACGGTCGTGCATCTTGTCGTTGACCTCTTCACGATACTGTTCGAACTGTCCTTGATGCGCCGGCGGCAGCGTCTCGCGCATGTTGTCGAGAGCCTGATTGACGCGGGCCATCTGACGCCGCATTTCCAATGGGGTTTGCGCCATGTTCAAATCTCCTATCAGTGCATTCAATTCTCTCATACCGGGATGGGACAGGAAAGACTTCTGCCCCGATTGATCAACTCCGCGACCCGCGGCAGGACCTGGCTGCCCCTCCCCTGTTCGATCGCGACGGAACTGCAGAAAATTGTTGCCGATTGACTCCGCTGCTGTGAGAGCCTGACCGACCACGCCCGCGGTCCGCATCGTCGTCACAGTCTTTTGCCATGCGGCAGCGATTGCATCGCCGTTCACGACAAGGGATTGCCCATCGATACGGCGTTGCCGCTTGGCCTCCACCCGCTCGACGGTCCTGGCGCTGACCTGATAGCGCGGATCGCTCTGGGCGCGGTTGTAGGCTCCGGCGTGCTCCTTCGTGAAGGGCCGCGTCATCGCATGATCCATGCGACGCGTCGCCACCATCGCAATGCCGTTCTCGCGTGCTTTCTCCGCAAAAGCCTCGCGCCAGGCGACCAGATCTGGCTTGTAGAATTTCAGTCGCTCGCCGTCGGCTGACCGTGCCTGCACCATCGCATGGATATGGACGTGCTTGGTGTCCTTGTGATGCGCCAGAACGAACTTGTATCCCGGCGCTCGCTCCTCGAGCACGGCGCGCGCCGCAGCCATGACGGCGATGGCATCGGTCCCGGCTCTTGCCGAGAAAAGCAGGTGATAGGCATTGCGGCGCTCGCGCCCCGAAAACTGCGGGCGCCATTGTTCATAGACCGAAGCCGCCGCCTTCGTGGAATTCTTCGCCCCGGGCACAGGCTCGCCGTTTGCGTGGCGGACCTGGCTGTGGTTGCGGATGAACTTCTGCAGGAAATATTTCGCCTTGGGTTCACGGCTGACGGCCGCCGTTACCTCTGCCTTGGCTACCACCCCCGCGGCGCCCATGGCCTCGAACAACCGCGCCTCGATCTTGTCGAGAGCCTTGCTGCGCGAATTCTCCCGACCACCGGCAAGCGCCTTGGCGAGCGGTCCTGCCCGCTCATCGGTGTGCGCGTAAACCTGCACCGTTTGTCCGTCCTGTGCATAGATGAACGGTTTTGCGCCGAAGGCCTTGTTCAAGGCCTCGCTCAATGCGGCGTCGGTGACCTCGCCGGCGAGTTCGAAACGAACCTCCAAAAAATTGGTGTTTTCCAGGGGCGGTTCGAACGTCTGGCAAAACGTCTCCAGGAACGCCTTTCGTGCGCCGCCTGTCGCAATAACCTGTCCATCTTCGTCGAAGATATCGATGTCGTGCTTCTCGCCTTTTTCGTCCTCGCGCTTGCCGATGTAATTAAGCAGCCGAGCGGCGGCTTCCTTGGTCGACGGAGGATTCGGCATGACCTTGAACACAGCAGGCTGCGCGCCCGCTGCATAGCCTGCCCGTGCCGCGACGGCCCGCGCCTGATAGGTGACCCGCGCCGCCCGTCCTGTACCGCTCGCGCGACCCGCACCACGGCCGCCGCCGCCGCCGCGCCGCTTCCAGTCTTCCTCCTCCTCTTCCGGCCGGAAACCGGCGAGCGTGGCGCCATAGACCATGATCGGCGCGCTAGCGGCATTGGGGAAGGTCGCAGCCACGGCGGACTTCGGAGTCTTGCCGGAGACGGAGCCCCCCGCCACTCCTCTCCCTCCCGGCGAAGAACGAGCGGCGTTCCTGCCGCCCCCTAGCGTCGAGCCGCCTTGTGCTTGCCCGAAGCGTCCGCCGCCACCCGTCCGCTCATAACTTTTCATCGCCCGGAATTCGCTCGCCTCGCGTCGGGCGCTCGTCGCAGACTTGTCGTCATCCAGCTCCTCACGCTCCACGCCGGCAGCGCCCCGCAGATAGCGTTCGATTTCGGCCGCGTAGCCAGCAAGCCGGCCGCTCATGGAGTGGCCTCCCTCGCCTTGCGGGAGCCGCCAGTCATCGCCTTCAGTTCCTCGCGGAACTGCCGCACCAGGTCGCCGACCGCGATCAACGCCTGCTCAAGATCCTCATCATGGGCAACACGGCCGTCGTTCATGGCGCGCACGGCCTGATTGAAATTGATGCCGACGCGCCGCAGCTGATCGGTCATGTCCACGATCGCCGGCCGCAACGCCTCTGAGGCGACAGGCAGACGTCCGGCCTCAGCCCGCACCAGACGCCGGATGACCTCACTGACGGTTGCGCCCTCCCGCTCCGCAATGGCTTTGAGGCTGGCCAACTCGTCAGCCGAAAACCGGATGTGCGTCACCTCGCCATAGCGTCGTGACGCGCTCTTCTCCGCTGCTTTCTGGGCGTCTGCATCCATCTCTCAAGCCCGCTTGCGGGCGCTAAGGCCCGATAGGGCCGCGCCGCCTATTTTGTGTGTATCACAAAATAGGCTATCCTGCCAATAAAAACAGTGAGGAGAAAAGAAAATATGGTCGCGTGTTCTCACCAGCCCAGTTATCGGCGGCGGCAGCGCGGGCGATATGTTCACATCGTGATTTGATGCAATGTGTCTATGATGCGTTGGCGACTTGTTTCCATGTTAACATGGAAACATCGGCCTTCTGATGGGAAGCCGGAAAGCGTAGTCGGAAATGCGCAGTCGATGGGCCACCGGACCTTCTTTTCTGACGAAACCAACTACGCAAAAACTGCATCTTTAGCGAGCCCTTATCTGTGCGCGCCTGGGTTGCCAGACCAGGCTTCCCCGTGGACTATGTCATGATGTTTCGACCGTGATTTTGTTTCATGTGTCCATGATGACTTGTCTCCATGCTAACATGGAGACAAGGAGACAAAACCCAGAGGGAGGCCCCATGATCATCTCCGCTGCGATCCCCAAGGGCGGTACTGGCAAATCGACGATGCTGCGTGCCCTCGCATCCGTCGCGCTGCATAGAGGCTATTCGGTCACTCTCATCGACGGCGACCGGCGGCAGAACATGAACCGCTGGTTCCAGATGCTGGGCGAAGCTGGCAATCGTCCTGACAGGCTCCAGATGGTGAGCGCGATGACCCCGCAGGAAATCCTTCGCGCGGCAGCCACTCACAACGGGGAACGCTCGGTCGTCTTGATCGATACGGAAGGCACCACGAATGACAACCTCATGGCCGGGCTCTTCGCGGCTGATATTGTCGTCGTGCCGGTCTATTTTGCCTTAGACGATGTGACCGCCGCCATCCAGATCACCGACCACTACATTCCGCTGGCGGTCGAGAGCCGGGGTAGACCTCTGCCMGCGATATTCGTGCTGACCAAGCAGACCATCATCGACGGCAGGGCGCGAGCCCTGAGCGAACTGCGCGCCATCATCCAGGCCAACGGCACGCCCATTGCAGAACACGTCCTGCACAATCGCGTTGCCTACCGCGACCTTCAGACGGGGCAGACCCTTTACAGCCCCGAGGTGCCTGACGCGAAGGCGGTTGCCGAGAGCGAAGGGGTCTTTGACGACCTTCTGCAAAGCTTGATCGAAGCCACAAGGAACGCGGCATGAGTGAAGAAACCGCGCCGAAACCCGGTGACGACAAGAAAGCCCGCATGATGAAGACGATTTCCACGCARCCGCCGGCGCTGCCGAGCATGTTCATCACACCGAAGGTCGAGACGCCAGGGACCAAGGAGCAAGCTCAGCCACAGGTGCAGGTACCGACACAGCCGTCGCCGGCAGTCGGGCCCGATTTCCGCAAGCTTCTGCGGCAGGGTCAGAAAAAGGACCCCATCGCCGGAAAGAAGATTCGCGAGGAGGAGATGATCCGCTGCGGCTACTACCTGAC